>NZ_JAKJTJ010000028.1:0-133239 GCF_050337905.1 Vibrio clamense
TGGAGTGATGCGGATGAAGCACGCTTAGGGACCAATCCACTTGGTGCGGCCAGTAAACCTGCGGATCTGGATGGCGACTTGATTGCCGACAGTGAAGACGGCGACCGTGATGGCGACGGCGTCGACAATGCACAAGATGCGTTCCCAGATAAYAAAGCAGAAAGCCTCGACTCTGATAAAGACGGCACAGGTAATAACGCGGATACCGATGACGACAACGATGCCTGGAGTGATGTCGACGAAGCGCGTCTTGGTAGCGATCCATTAAGTGCCGCCAGTAAACCTGCGGATCTGGATGGTGACTTGATTGCCGACAGTGAAGACGGCGATCGTGATGGCGATGGTGTCGACAATGCTCAAGATGCGTTCCCAGACAATAAAGCGGAAAGCCTTGATAGTGACAAAGACGGCACGGGCAATAACACGGACACGGATGACGACAACGATGGTTGGAGTGATGCGGATGAAGCGCGTCTCGGTAGCGATCCATTAAGTTCTGCCAGTAAACCTGCAGATCTGGATGGCGATTTGATTGCCGACAGTGAAGATAGCGACCGTGATGGCGACGGCGTCGATAATGCTCAAGATGCGTTCCCAGACAATAAAGCGGAAAGCCTTGATAGTGACAAAGACGGCACAGGTAATAACGCGGATACCGATGACGACAACGATGGTTGGAGTGATGCGGATGAAGCGCGTCTCGGTAGCGATCCACTTGACGCGACAAGTAAGCCAATGGACCAAGATGGCGATGGTGTCATTGATAGTGAAGACGCATTTCCTTTGGATCGCTTTGAGACTCGCGACAGTAATAAAGATGGTTGGGGGGATTTTGCATCCAGTGATGATGATGGTGATGGGACACCTGATTCCATTGATTTGACGCCTGCGGGAAGTTCTACTTCTTCTCCTACTTATAGTGAGGCATTGATTTACTATAAGCGCAAAGACAGTAACTACGATGGATGGGGATTACACCTTTGGGATAATGAAACTTGCAATGCCGTTGAAACTGTCACTGAATGGGATGCTCCTTATACAGTGACAGAAGATGCTGGAGAGCAAGGGGTATTATTTAGAGTTGCAATTAAACCTGAAAACAATGGCTGTCTGAACTTTGTTATTCATAAAGATGACGAAAGAGCATTGGGTGACGACGATCTTAAAGTCGAGCTATATAAGAGTAATATCGTTTATACATTGGATGGCAATAATACCGCGTACTATCGACCGCTGACCGAGGCCCCAGTAACACTAAGTGGCGCATCTGCCCATTGGTTAGCAGTGGATAACATTGCTTGGAACATGATTGATGGTGCAGATAGCTATCAGTTGTGGACTAACCCAAATGGCACTGCTGATCTCTGGATGAATCCGAATGGCACCATTTTTCTAGGTAACCCAGATGGATTCACCAAGCTTCCTTTAGATCCAAGTGGCACACTGGATGATGCGCGTTATCCCCACCTTAAGGGTAGAGCGACCTTTCAAACGGAGATTGGTTCTGAGCAAGCAAAATCACTATTAAAGCAGCATCCTATTGCCGTCGCACTTGATGCAGAAGGAAAACTACTAGCTGCGACTCGAGTTCAGTTCCCGTTTGTGATAGATGAAATCTATACTGCAAGCAACGATGATGCGGACGAAGCGCAGTTGGGATCATGGATTGAAGATGGTCAAAGCCAATTCCGCTTGTGGGCTCCGACAGCGAATAAAGTAGAGCTTTATTTGTATGATGAGCAGAAAACGCCATTAGAACAATCCCCAGTTGTAATGAATGAAGATACAGCAACGGGGATCTGGTCTTTTGACGGCGATGTTGGATTACAAGGTAGTTTCTATCGTTACCGTGTCCAAGTCTTCCATCCTAAAACCAATCACCTTGAGTGGATGACAACGACGGATCCATACTCTGTCTCTTTAAGTACATCAAGCCGTTACTCTCAACTGGTTGACTTGGCTGCAAGTGAAACTAAGCCTGTTGGCTGGGACTCACAAGATATTAAGCCAATTGAGAAGCCCGAAGATAATATTATTTATGAGTTACATGTCCGTGATTTTAGTGATTCGGATGAACAAGGTACTCCAGCTTATGATGGTAAATATCTAGCATTTACGGAAGAGGAACGAGACAGCGTTAAGCAGCTTAAATCATTGCGTGAAGCTGGTTTGAATACTATCCACTTACTGCCAACATTCGATATCTCTTCAGTCGCAGAGGAGGAAGCGAAACGGATCGATTTAAAGGACGACATCAATAAATTGTGTCATGCCGACACTGGGCTTAAACCTGATGCTCAGATCTGTAGCAGGGCGGATAGCGGAACGATTGCTTCAGTATTAGAGAGTTTGGACCCTGCAACAGGCGATGCTCAGATGCTGATGTTAGAGCTTCGTGGTATGGATGGCTTTAACTGGGGTTATGACCCTTATCACTATACCGCACCAGAAGGCAGTTACGCTGTTGAGAGCGACGGAATGCCGCGTATTCGTGAATACAGAACAATGGTGCAGTCCTTACATAACATGGGTTTTCGTGTAATTCAGGATGTGGTGTTTAACCATACAAATGCATCTGGACTGTATAATTCCTCTGTGCTCGACAAGGTTGTTCCTGGCTATTATCACCGATACAACCCAGATAACGGCTATATTGAAAGCTCTACTTGTTGCGACAATACTGCGTCAGAACACCGAATGTTTGAAAAATTGGTCGCAGATAGCTTAGTCACTTGGTCAAAAGCGTACAAAATCGATGGTTTCCGTTTTGATTTGATGGGGCACTTGATGAAGTCCAGCATCGAAAAAGCCTTGGCTGAAGTTAAGAAAGTGGATACCGATACATGGTTTTATGGTGAAGGTTGGGACTTCGGGGAAGTTTTCCAAAATGGGCGAGGTGTGAACTCTTCTCAGTGGAACATGGCGGGGACAGGGATCGGCACTTACAATGATCGCCTACGTGATGCGGTGCGAGGCGATCACTCTGACCCTATGAATGCTACTCCAGGGTTTGCCAATGCTGGGGACCGTTTTGACAATATGGGCGGAAAAATGGATTTGATCCGCCTTGGTATGACGGGGAACCTACAAGAGTATCCAATTCCAACAACCGGTGGGCCAATTGTTCTAGGTCGCGATTACAATTTTGGTGGTCATGGCGCTGGCTATGCAGCTGACCCGCAGGAAGCGGTCAATTATGTTTCCAAGCATGATAACCAAACGTTGTGGGATATTAACCAGTATAAAGCGAAAGGAGATGTAACACCCTTAGATCGTGCGCGTATGCAAATTCTTGGTTTAGCGCCAGTGATGCTAGGACAAGGGGTTCCATTTTTGCATATGGGAACTGAATTGTTGCGTTCTAAGTCAATGGAACGTAATAGTTACGATTCAGGGGATTGGTATAACCGAGTTGATTTCAGCAAGAAGACCAATAACTGGAATGTTGGGCTACCTTATGAAAAAGAAGACGGCGCAAACTGGGATTGGATTAAAGCGATTATTGCTAATCCAGAGACTCAGGTTACCTATGATGAAATAAGTTGGGCTGACGCGCGCTTTAAAGAGATGTTAAGTATTCGCTCCGGTAGTGAGCTGATGCGTTTAGGTCAGACTGAGCAAATCTTAAAGCGGGTTCGGTTCCATGCTCTAGGCGATAAAGCAAGGCCTGGAACCATCGTCATGAGTATTGATGATGGTGTTGCTGTGGGTGACGATCTCGATCCAAATAATCAAGCATTAGTGGTTGCCATTAACTCCAGTATTTGGGAGCAGAGGGTTGCTATTCCTGGTGCTGATGGTTTTGAACTGCACCCAGTACTTAAGGCCGGTAACGATGAGCGTATTATCGCAGCTCGTGTTGATGGTGGAGAGTTGGTTCTCCCAGGCCTGACTGCAGTCGTGTTTGTCAAACCTCAAGTTGCAGAAGAAGGCCAAGGGGCCGGAATGGATGTAGGCCCATTAAATGAAGCTATTTACCTACGCGGAATCTTTAATGGGTGGGATACTTCACTTGAAATGAGCTATAAAGGTTCGGATCGATATGAAGCAGAAATAGAGTTAGGAGCAGATAGCAGTTACCAATTTAAAATAGCTGCAAGTGAGTGGAGTGCGCCACATCCTCAATATAATGGCTTTAACTTAAATGTCGGTGAAGGCTCATACTCTTGGGATAAAGAAGCAGATGGAAATCTAAATATTTCGATCATTAGCGAAGGAAAATATCGATTTGTGTTGGATCTGAGTGATCCAAATAAGGCGAAACTCGTTGTGATTGCACCGGAAGGTGCGGATGTGATTTCTGCTCCGCCATATGGTGATGAAGCTATTTACCTACGTGGTACTCTGACTGATTGGGACGACGGCAGCCAGATGAGCTATATCGGGGAGGATAAGTATTGGACTCAGATAACGCTTCAACCCGGTGATTATGAGTTCAAGCTAGCCTCTGATGATTGGAGCACAGTGAAAATTGAATTTAGCGATTTGTCACTAGGAGCGAGTGGGTTGACATTAGAAGATTCCGGAACTGATAACCGGGTTCTTATTAAGGTGACAGCGCCAGGGCAGTATGAGTTTGAATTTGATGCTGCGAATCAGATTTTAATAGTGAAACCGATTGAGTCTGAAGTGGTAAATGGCGTTATGATGCAGTACTTCCACTGGTACAATAGTGAGAAAGATGATCTGTGGATTAAAGTTGCAGACCAGGCTCAGTCTTTAGCTGATAAAGGTATTACCGCACTCTGGTTACCACCAGCGTACAAAGCGATGAAACGTGATGATGGTACGCTAGGAGTAGGTTATGCGACCTACGATCTCTATGATCTCGGAGAGTTTAATCAACAGGAAACTGTTCGAACTCGCTATGGTGATAAAGATCAATATCTTGCCGCTATAAGCAGTGCACATACCGCTGGGGTTAAAGTTTACGCTGATGTGGTTCTTAATCATAAGATGGGAGCCGATGACGTTGAGCTTGTCGATGCCGTTCGAGTTGATAGAAACAACCGCAACACAGAAATTGGTGAAAAGCAGGTGTCGGCTTGGACTCGATTCAATTTCCCTGAGCGAGGACATACTTACTCTGACTTTGAGTGGCGGTGGTATCACTTTGATGGTGTTGATTGGGATCAGGCAGACAGTGAAAGCAGTATCTTTAAATTCAAGGGGGCAGGTAAAGCTTGGGACTCTCAAGTGAGCGACGAATATGGTAATTATGATTACCTAATGGGAGCAGATCTAGATATGGATCATCCTGATGTCGTTGCTGAGCTGAAGAAATGGGGCGTGTGGTACACGAACTTTGCCAACCTTGATGGATTCCGCTTAGACGCTATCAAACACATTAAGAAGGATTTCTTCAAAGATTGGATTGATCAAGTTCGTAGGAAAACGGATAAAGCTCTATTCACGGTTGGTGAGTACTGGGATTATGACATCGGCACTCTTCAAGGTTACCTAAAAGATACCGGTTATCGTATGTCACTGTTTGATGCGCCGTTGCATTTGAACTTCCACAAGGCATCTAAAGAGTCTGGTGGCTACGATATGGGAAGCTTATTGAATGGTACTTTAATGCAGTCGAATCCTGCTCAGGCGGTTACTTTAGTTGAGAACCATGATACTCAGCCTTTACAAGCGTTAGAGTCACCAGTCGAAGATTGGTTTAAGCCATTAGCTTATGCATTTATCTTACTTCGTGAGGAAGGTTATCCGAATATCTTTTATGCTGACTACTATGGGGCAAGTTACAGAGATAAGGGTAAAGACGGTAACTTTTATGACATTACGTTGAAGTCTCATAAGGGGGTTCTGGATACATTACTCGATGTGCGCAGTACCTATGCCTATGGTACGCAACACAGTTATCTAGATACTCAAGATGTTATTGGTTGGACTCGTGAAGGGGATAGTCAACATCCAGGGGGTGTTGCTGTATTAATGACTGATAATAGCTATGAGGGTAAGAAATGGATGAAGATAGGCTCGGCTTACGTTGATGACTGTTACATTGATACCCTTAAGCAATATGATGTGACAGATAAAGTTTGTGTTAACGCTGATGGCTGGGCTGAGTTTAAGACTAAACCAGGCAGTGTATCGGTTTGGGTTAGGGAATAAGTTTATCTTAGGAATAAATCGTCAAAAATTTATTGTGGGATAATGTAATAAAGGCCTGCTAATTATTATTAGCAGGCCTGAACGTTACGGACTCAGAAAAACGTAGCTCGCTCGAGTTGAGGGCTGATTTAGGCAAGAGTAGGGCTACGAGACTACTCTCTTTCTAAAATTCGCTGAAGGCGAGGGCGGCTGATTTTTAAAATCTCACAGGCTTTGCCTTTGTGTCCTGCTACGCTATTTAATACTCGGTTAACATGCTGAAATTCGAGATCATGCAAGCTCAAAGAATCGAGTTCCGTTTCCGTTTCGCTCTCTTGTTTTAATTGAGGTTCAGAGCGAATGTCATCAAAGAGATCGAGAGTAAGGATATCTCCGGGGCAAAGCGCGACCGCTTTGGTTAATGTGTTTTCAAGTTCCCGTACATTTCCTGGCCAACCATATTCACATAATGCAGCCATTGCGTTCCTAGCGACTTTAGACACTTTTGTTCCAAGTTCTTTATTGGCCCTTCCAAGTAGTGCAGGAATCAACTCTTCTAAATCTTCGCGTCGTTCACGCAGAGGCGGTATATGAATGCGAACCACTTGCAGACGATAGAATAGATCTTCTCTAAACTGTTTTTCTTTTATCGCTGATTCGAAATCAATATTGGTTGCCGAGATAATTCGAGCGGTTGTCTTGTGCGAGGTTTTACCTCCGAGTGGGGTGTACTCTTTCTCTTGCAGTACTCTTAATAGTTTCGCTTGTATGATGGGAGAAAGCTCACCAATCTCATCTAGGAACAGTGTGCCGTTATTGGCGAGTTCAAATTTTCCTGCTTGATCAGAAATCGCACCAGTAAATGCGCCTTTTTTATGACCAAACATTTCAGATTCAAGTAAATTTTCAACGAGGGCTGCGCAGTTGAGCGCGACAAACGGCGTCTGTTTTGGACGTCCGGCTTTATGAATAGCGCGTGCAACCATCTCTTTACCTGTTCCAGATTCTCCGGTGATCATCACTGATGCATTCGTTAAGGCGACGCGGCCTATGGTCTTGTAGATCTCTTTCATCGCATGGGATGAACCGACAATAGAATGCCCGAGCGTTTTTGGAATAGTGACCGCATCTTGTTTATTGGAAGCGTGATATTCAAGTGCAGCAACGACGGCGTTATCAAGCTCATCAATATCGATTGGCTTATGAATATACTCATCGGCACCTTGCTGCATCGCTTGGATGGTACTGTCCATATCATGGAAAGCTGTAATCATAATGATGCGAGACTCAGGGCAAATAGCTTTGAAATCTGGGATGCCTTCGATGCCAGATTTACCTTCCATACGTATATCTAAAATGATGACATTCGGTTGAAACAATTTGGCGATCTCTACGCCATCATCGACGCAGTGAGCGACTTCTACAGCGTAAGTTTGGGATTGGTAATGAAGTTGTAACGTTCGGCTGATACCAGTGTCATCATCAACGATTAATAACTTATTCATGTGGTAACACTTCCTTTTTTGGGTTTTCCAACGTCGCTGTGATGACGGGGGCGGTCGGTATTCTAATTCTGGTTTGAGTGCCCTTGGGGCTGATAGGCGCAATCGAGACCTGCCCTTGATGAGCATCAATAATACGCTTCACAATCGCTAAACCTAATCCGGTGCCTTTTGCCTTGGTGGTAAAAAAGGGCTCAAACACTTTGTCGACTAAACAAGGGTCAATGGATTGTCCGTTATTTTCAATATCAATGAGTAATTGGGTATTCGAATCTGTGATCATGATATTGGATGTGATTGCCACCTTGGCGCTCTCTTCACCGTTGGTTTGAGTGGCTTGCATCGCGTTGAGTAAAACGTTCTGTATTGCTTGGCGCAGTTTAACTGGATCGGCGTATATGGTGGGCAAATTGGGTTGCAAGTTAGCCATTAGTTCAATACCTGATTGGTTGGCGATTCTCTGTTGGCTTGCGATGATGGTTTCGATGAGCTTATTCAAATCGAGCCATTCTGGTTTAAATTGATCTGGGCGTGAATAAGCGAGCAACTCTTCAAGAATGGCTTCCATGTAGCGCACTTGTTCGAGTGAAATAGAAAACATTTCATTATCATTATTGCGAGCTTGAATTTGCAGAACCATCTTAATTGAGCTAAGCGGGTTGCGAAGATCGTGAGCGATGGTATTCACGACTCTCCCGACTTCGGCTAATTTTTCATGTTGAATTCGCTCCGCCGCTTGGCGTTCGATTTCTTTCGCTAGACGTTTCTCTTCGGTAATATCTTGTTTTACAGCGACATAGTATAAGATTCTATTTTCGATATCTTTTACTGGCGATATTCTTGCTCGTTCCCAGAAGAAGTTGCCACTTTTCGTGACGTTATGGAATTCGCCATGCCACTCATTTCCTGATTTTAGCGTTTCCCACAAACTGTGGTATTCACTTTCTGGCATTTCTCCTGATTGCAAAAATTTCGGTGTTCGACCAATGACCTCTTCACGGGAATACCCAGTTAATTCGTTAAATACCGGGTTTACGTAGACAATTCGACCTTGTATATCGGTAATCATGACTGAGTTCTGGCTGTTTTCTACAGCATGGCTGAGCTGTTGCAGTTGGTCTTGAGCCATCTTCTGCTTGGTTACATCCTCTCCTAGAAGCGTCAAACTCACCGAATTGTCATTGGACTCTGTGAACGTCGATGTCCAAGATACGAGGTGTATTTCGCCAGACTTACTCAACACGACACTTTCGCTGTGAGGCTGGTGGGTTTGCTGTTTTATCGCCTCTTTGAGCGCGTCTTCTGCTTGGTGTTGTAACTCCTTTGGAATAAAGCGTTCAATCCAACGATGCCCAACCACTTCGGTTCGTTGATAACCGACTAAGTTCAAAAAGAAATCATTACAGAAGGTGATTACGCCATAGGGATTAATACTGACAGCGGCGAGTTGAATGTTCTCTAGGGTTTGACGGAATTGTTGTTCGTACCTTTGTTGTTGACGCAAGAAGCGCGTTTGTACTCGGTAGCGTGAGAAGATCAGCGCCCCGAGAGTAACCAGCATGAATAGGGTGAAGTATACCCATATGTATTTGGTGGTGAATGCGATTCGCGAAAGGTTAAATCGTGATGTTGGGAACACGGATACAATCGTCCATGTACCGTTGTTGGGGGCGAGCACTTGATTATAGGTGTAGTAATTCTCTTGATTTAACATCTGCCCTTCACCTTGTTTTTTGATCTGCTCTAACGTGGCTGAAGGGATGTTACGTTGGTCATTGATCAAGAACTTGGCTTCACCACTGTCGGTTGGATTAATGACGGCAACGCCTTCAGGGTTAAAGAGATACACGTGATTGATGAAACTTGGGGCGATGGCGAACAATTTGTCGATCAGTTGGCGTCCTTTGTAATTGAGGATAATAGATCCTGCAAGCTGCTCTTTATTGGTAAATACAGGAGTGCCAACCCGGATTGTAGGATTGAGCGGTTGCTGAATTTCACCATCTTCAATATTGAGATCCATTGGAGATATATATACTTGCCCTTGTGGAAGCTGAGTTGAGTGCTGCCAATAATAACGGTGAGCTTTGTTTTGGAGATCGCTTTTTTCGACAACGAATGTTTGACCATTGAGGTTGTTGACTCTTAACCGCTCCCACCCTTGGGTATCGAGAAAACGAATTTGATCGTAACTGCGGTTATTATCGCTGAGCTGAGTAAAATAATCAGTAAGGGCACTCATCGGCTGGTCATGAGTCGATAGAATTTGGCTTGTCACATAAGATAAATTTTTAGCATCTGCCGACATTCTAGTGAGGGTTTCCCCCAGAACTTCTTCGATGAGATCGACGATCACGCGCTCGTTATGCAACGCATATTGCTGATCATTTTCGACACTGAGTAGGTAATGCACACTCATTAGAATAGAAAGGGCAACATAAGCGGGGAGAAGCCACAGAAGTAGTTCAGCGAAAAATGCAGAACGTGTCGGTTTGTTATGATCAGAATCCATTACTGAATATAAAGCCTTAAACGTGGAGGGAGTGCGGGTTAAGCTAGTATAAGCAAGTAAAGACTCAATAGCTGAGGCGTAACCTCGACTCTACAAAAATAGTACACTAGCCATAGAAGTTATTGGCCGTGATCTCATTATCGGTAAGCACATCAGCGGAAAGCCCATTAATCGCGAGGGCAATACATCTCTAGGGTGTTAAACTGCGAAATTATTGCCCATCAGTTGCGATCTGAATTAACTCAATAATGCTCCCATTAATTTCACTGCATTGGGGTGCCGATGATCCTTGAGTGATGAAAGTTGTAGCCCTAAAACGTTCAAAGTGGCGATTTTATGTGTTGCCAATACCTTTTCCGCAATGCTGTTACACTCCTCATCATCAATCGCAAGATCGATTAGCGTTTCTAACTCGGTTGCAAGTTCAGCATCATCGTCTTTTTCTTCATTAAGTTTTGTATCATCAAATTTTGCATCAAGCCATGCTCCTAGTAGCTGCATCGATTTCTTACGGACACCTCCAGCAGGATCGCTTAACCCACGACGTAAAATTTGCAGCAAAGCAGGTTGATCAACTTTCTTAACCTTGGGTAAGTGAACTTCTATCGCATTCAAACTGCATAGGCGAACGTGTTCGTTTTCATCAATCGCACCAATAAACAGTAAAGGTAATGCTTTGTTGCTTGGGATTACCGCTAGGAAGTGAGCAGCAGCTTGTTTTGAAAGTGAATCGCCATGGTGCATCACATTACCCGCAGCGCCTAAACCATTATTAGCCAGCGGATTACGTGGTTCTGCTTTTTTGAGTAGGGTCAGCGCCTGAAATATTTCGCGTAACTCGTTACTTTCCGCACCAAGAATAGCCTCGGTAAGCAGCTCTGCTGACTGTGGATTTTTCGATTGCCCCAGAGCTCGAATAGACAATACTCGGTTGGATGTTTTTGGTCTTCTTGCGATTTTTTTACGGTTTAAATCGAGGTTTTCAGCACTTTCAAAATTGTCTTTCACAATATCGGCATAGCCTAGCAATTCATCGTCGAGTTGCTCGACCATATCAGTGATCTTTTGTTGGGTATCATCATCTTGGCTTACTGGTGCTAGCGTTGCTTCAATGTTCGCTTGTTGAATAGATCCGAGGGTAGACGTTGGTGCGTTGACGATCGATTCAGGCTCTTGGAACTGTTCACCATATGTGTTGAGTAGGGCGGCTAAATCGTCTTCATCTGCTTTATCAGCTTGCTCATTGTCTGGTTGATGTTGGACAGGGAGTGCTGTGCTATTCATCTCATTTTCAGAACTCGTGACGACGACATCAATCGTATTAGGATAGGCCATCGCTCCAAGTAATGTCATTTTGATTAAATGCTGAAAGCTATCGACGGGTGTTTTAGCGATGACATACAAACATGCTTCACGCAGGCTACTATCATAAAATGGTTGCTCAGCCTGTTTGTCTTTCAGGTTTTGGCTATCTTGTTTGGTTAGAATCCTTTGTAAGACGGGCAGTGATGTAAGATGGTGATTCGGTAACTTAATCAGTTGACGGGTGAGTCGAGTTTTTTGGTGGAGCTCGATTTTATGGTCTTCTATAACGTTAAGAACGACTTGAACTAAAGTGGCTTGCTGTTCGTCGGTAAGCTCAGGAATCGCAGAGTGATCGTGCTGTATTACATTGAGAATTTCATTCAGTAGCGAAGGATTGGTTTGATCTGCTAAGCTAATGATCCACTCCAAATCAATATCGGTTAACTGGATATTAAGTCCGCGTATTAACTTAAGCAGTTCGGGTTGGGCATCGGCCTGAGCTGTTTTGATGTAACTGATTAAGCGGCTTCCATCAATATTGTCCATTCCATTTAAGGTTTGAATACCAAGAATGGCACAGCGCTGCACACTGGCGTTCGAATCGCTCATGCACTTTACAATATCCCAAAAGTATTCAGTGGCGTTTCGCTCACATAGCGCATTTATCGCGATTTTTTGGATTTCGGCGTCTTGGGATCTGAGTTGTTTGTATAGAAATGCTTTTGCGCTTTGTTGATCGCTACAAGTGAGTGCTTTGACCAACTTTCTGGTCGTCATAGGGGCGGACTTTTCTAGCTGTTCAATCACCCAGTTGATGTTGATTTTCGCGATGCCCTGATAAATCTTCGCGGCTAACTCAGGCTCTGGATCTTGCTCAAGAATGTCGAGAAATAGAGTGAAATGGCTCTCTTTAATGTGCTCCGATAAACTATTAACAGCGCAGAGCTGAAGATCCCACCAATCATCCCAGTCGGAATCTAACCCCCAATCGTTGTTGTCTTGTCTTCCTAGTGCAAACTCATGAAAAAGGGCTTCAACGCTTGGGGTATTGATGTGCGGAGCCAAAGCCTTTAGCCCTGCAATTCTGGCATCGCCATCAGGATGGTGACGGGCGACATCTTCTAAACTTGGAATATCACCTGAACATAATGTCTCTAGTGTATTAGCACAGTCAATGACGACATCTGGATCTTCGTGGTACAGGCAGTCATTTAACGCTTGAGTCGCTTCTTGGATTCGTGCTCGATTCAATGCTTGGGCGCTGTAACAACGCTGTGCCTCATCACCAGTACGAAGTAGCTCGATAAGGCTATCGATCGCACTCTGTTCTGCATCACTGCGAAGCAAAGTCTCTCTATTGGCATCAATGTTTAAATCTTGCATGCACACTTCCTTTTATAGCGGATTTTGTTTCCTACTGATCGTAGGCATTCTTTTACTTCATTACTGGTTCAATTAGCAGGATCTATGCCTAGTTAGGTTTTAATATTATCTGCTTATAAATCAGAGGTATAGAAGGAAGGTGATGATTAATTGATAGAACCATACCTAAGAGTTAAACATATCGTTAACTTATATAATCCGCAATTAGATAAATCGTTAAATAAATCATAGGTTGAACTGGATCACACTGTAGTTAAGTTAATGATAAATAATGGAAAACAGATGGATTAAAACTTGGCTTAATTTATGCTGTAGAGAAGAAGTGAGTATAAAAACGAACTGTGTCCTCTATTCATACCGTCTTCAATAACACGGCTGTAGAGAACGCAGTAATAGCTTGGAAGCTAAGGAGCATAACAATGAAAAAAATGCTAATCCTTGCTGCAATTAGCGTCTCTTTCTCAGCTTTAGGTCAAACGGATGATCAGCAGTTTGGTCCGTTACCTGAAATGAAGATAAACGATGCAAAAGCAGAATTGGGAAAACGCCTATTTTTTGATACACGACTATCAGGTAATACGGCATTGTCTTGTGCATCGTGCCATCAACCAGAAAATGGATATTCCTACCCAGAAGCATTGGGCCCTGCCTATACCGGGAGTAAAGGCTTTAGGAACGTACCCACTCTTATTAATACCGTTTATAAGAAAGTGTGGTTCCATGATGGTCGTATTGGTACCAATCTTAATGATGTGACGCGTGAAAACATCACAGAAGATTGGTTAATGAATATGGATATGCGTTTGATGCAAGAGCGTCTTAAACAAGATCCAATCTACGTGAAAATGTTCAAAGATGCGGGATATGGCGAACCGTCAAATGGCTCGGTGCGTAAAGCTATTCCTGAGTACTTGAAAACGCTGACCTCCAACCAAACTCCTTTCGACAAAAATCAGTTATCTGAGCAGGCCAAACAGGGTTTTGATCTGTTTAAAGGTGAAGCGGGCTGTTCATCTTGTCATAACGGACCACTCTTTACCGATGGTAAACCATACAATACCGGCGTTGCTGAAAACTTCGATATCTTCCGTGACCCTATGCGCCACCAAACCTTTATCGCATTCAATATGTTCATGGGGAACGAGAACTACATGAATTTGAAGCGTGATGTAGGAGCTCATGTTCAAACACATAAAGCAGACGGCACTGACATGGGTAAATTCATGACACCGACACTGCGTGAACTCAAACAAACAGCACCTTATATGCATAACGGAATGCTCGCGACGTTGCCAGAAGTGGTCGCATTTTATAATGCGGGAGGCGGTGAAGATTCAAATAAAGATGCAAGGCTAAAACCACTTAACTTAAGTGAACAGCAACAGCAGTCACTCGTCGCATTCTTGGAGTCGTTATCCAGTGAACCATTAACTACAGAGAAACATGTTTGGACGGCTTACGATTACGACTATGAACTTATTTCTGATTGGCACAATGCTAAAAACTAAGGAGGACGAGATGACAAATTATTCAATCAGCTTGTCTGCTGTGGCTGCAATGTTAGTGACGTTAACCGCGTTACCTGCTTGTGCACAACAAGAAGAGACAAGTAAAATTACCGCAGAAGAAGTGACAGCATCACTTCCTGATATTGTTGTCAACGGTGTGGCTTATCCTGCACTGGCACCGCTTGGTGAAGTACCAACGCCTGCAGATAACCCGACGACAGAAGAGAAAGTCGCATTAGGCAAACAACTGTTCTTCGATGGCCGTTTAGGGGGAGATACTTCAACGCCTTGTTCTGCGTGTCATAACCCTGCGTTGGGTTGGGACTTCCCATCAGATCTCTCTTTAGGTTATCCAGGAACGGTTCACTGGAGAAACAGCCAGACAATCGTGAATTCAGCCTATTATCAGAAGTTGTTCTGGGCTGGCTCTTCTAAATCGTTAGAGGGACAAGCTAAAAGTGCGGCTAAAGGTGGCGTCGCGGGGAATGGTGAAGATGACATCATGGAAGCCCGTTTAGCGCTAGTGCCTGAATATGTTGAGCAGTTCAATACCATCTTTGGCGATAACTACCCTAAAGTGAGCAATGCGTGGAAAGCGATTGCTGCTTTTGAGAGAACGCTTGTTCAAAGAGATACGCCATTAGACAACTACCTATTGGGCGATAAAACCGCATTAACTGAACAGCAATTGAAAGGTAAAGCACTGTTTGAAGGCAAAGCGAAATGCATCTCTTGTCATAATGGTGCATTAGCTTCGGATCAGAAAAACTACAATGTCGGTGTTCCTACAAACTTGCGTTGGGAAAACGATCCTATGGCTCAGATAACCTTCCGTTATGAACTGTATGCAAAAGGTTCAAATGAGAAAATGTATCGCAATACCAAAGCTGATCCTGGGGTGTATTTCCGTGGAAAACGTAAAGAGATGAAGGGAATGTTCCGCACACCTAGTTTGCGTTATACCAAGTTTACTGCCCCTTATATGCATAACGGTACGATCAACACCCTAGCTGATGTGGTCGATTTCTATGACCGTGGAGGCGTCGCTAAAGATGGCAGAACAACAGGCTTCCCTCAAACGAAAAGTCCTCTCATCACGCCTCTTGGTTTAACGGGCGAAGAGAAAACCGATCTGTTGGCATTCTTAGATGCATTTACCGGTGAGAAATTGATGATGACTTACCCTGAAATTCCAAAATACCAACGACTATTCAGTGAAGAAGAGCTTGCGGAGGTGAAAAAATGATTTTCGATAAAGAAAAACGCCAAGCTAAGTCGAGCAATAAAGAGAGTGCGCAAGAGCATCAAAAATGCATGATGTCTCGCCGTGACTTCCTTATGTATACCGGCGCTACCGCAGGAGCAGCGAGTGTTATGTCGATCACTCTGTTTCCTGGAACCGCACAAGCACAAAATACAAAAGCGAGAGTCGTGGGTTACCCTCGTAAACTGCTGGGCAAAATGAGCGAATTGAAAACCAATGAACCTCTCTATTTCAATTACCCAGACGATGGGCCAAACTCGCAAGGTTTATTAGTAAAAATGGGCGTGCCTGCTGGTGGCGGTTTAGGTTCAAAGCAAGATGTGGTTGGATTTTCGCTGATGTGTACTCACCAAGGTGGGCCGCTTAACGGTCAATACAAAGTGGTAGGGGAGCACCGTGTACTTGGTCAATGCCCATTCCATTTATCGACATTTGATATGCGCCGTCATGGGATCATCGTTTCGGGCCAAGCTTATGAAAGTTTGCCGCAAGTATTGTTAGAGCTAGAAGGCGATGATATTTACGCTGTTGGCATCATGGGGCTGCTATTTGGGCGAACCGATAACATTATTGCGATGCAGGAGGCGTAATCATGACGACTAATTTTTATATACCAGAAGACCATGCACCGCTACCGCCGAAAAATGCAGAGAAAATAACAACCGCATGTGATTACTGCATTGTAGCGTGTGGCTACAACGTTTATCGCTGGCCGTTAGAGCAAGCAAATGGCGGCATGAAAGCGAGTGAAAATGCGTTTGGCATTGATTTTCCAAGTGCGCCTTTACAAGCTTGGGTCGCACCAGCTCAGCACAACGTGATTATGCATGATGGTAAGCCACATAATATCGTGGTGGTGCCTGACAAAGACAGTAAGGTGGTAAATAAAACCGGTGACTCTTCCATGCGTGGCGGGCTACTCGCGCAGAAACTGTATAACCCATCAACCGGAACTCGTGACCGCTTAACTCAACCATTGGTTCGAATTGGAGGCAGTTTACAACCCGTTCCTTGGGACTTTGCGCTGGACATTGCAGCCGAAGTCGGGCGTCATGTTATCGACACTCATGGTACCAATGCTTATGGCGTAAAAACGTATTCTTATCAGTATATTGAGAATACCTACGCCATCACCAAGTATGCGCTGCGCCACGTCAATACCGCTAACTTCTCGTTCCATGATACGCCATCGGATGTCACCTCAACCCCAGGCTTTAGAGACGCGGGTTTTGATAACTTCGGTCCAAGTTATGATGATTGGGGCGCGGCTGATACCTTAATGATTTGTGGTACTGACCCTTACGAAACCAAAACCATTATTTTCACTCAGTTCATTATGCCTGCCGTTCAGCGCGGTATGAAAACCGTGATCCTTAACCCACGTGAAACCGCTGGTATTGCTTGGTTGAAGAAGCAGGGCGGGTTGCATATTGATCTGAACCCAGGCTCAGACAACTTAGTCGTCGGTGCGATTCTTCGTGTGATCATTGAGAACGGTTGGGAAGACAGCGAGTGGATTAATAAATGGGTGAACAATAAGTGGGAAACCAGTTCGGGCTTTGGACAAGGTACGCGTAATACGCCTTGGCAGTGGCGAACCACTTGGGGCAAATTCCAAACTGATGGCTTTGAAGGCTATAAGAAATGGAATTTAGAACAGAAAGAGTACGATCCTATCTACGCTGCGAAAATGGCAGGTATTGATGTCGACAAGATTTACAAAGCGGCAGAGATGTTAGCCAAGCCAGTGAATGGGGTTCGTCCTAAAACTTCGATTGGTATCGAAAAAGGGTTCTACTGGTCAAATAACACTGGTAATACAAATGCGATCTCTACCCTTGCAACGGTTGTGGGTGCTGGTGGTCGTGAAGGTCAAGTGGTTGGACGATTTGGTGGGCACCAACGTGGTGGTCAGTCGGGGGGTAAATTACCGAGAAATAAATCGCCTGAGAAAGTACCGGGCCGTCGCCGTAGAGCCATCGATACAGACCGTTACCTCTATTCTGGTCACACTCGTTTCGCTCATGTTATCGGTACGACATGGATCCAAGCGATGTGTGGTAGCCAAGGTCTTCAGAAGAAATTCTGGGAATTGACGACAGCGAACCCGCATCAGGTTTACTCATACGATAAGCAAGAGATCATCGACACGCTGAAAAAACGTGCAGACTCAGGCGGCATGGTGGTGATTAACCAAGATATCTACTTGCGAGATCCCATTGGCGCTAAATTTGCCGACATCGTTTTTCCTGCGGCAACGTGGGGCGAAGTGGACTTCATGCGAGCGAATGGTGAGCGTCGCTTGCGTCTTTATCAAAAATTTGCCGATGCTCCGGGGCAAGCACAACCAGATTGGTGGATCATTTCTCAACTGGCTAATCGTATGGGTTATGACGGTTTCGACTGGCAGAATTCTAATGATGTGGCAGAAGAGGCATCGCGTTTCAGTCGCGGTAGTCGTAAAGATTTCAATATGATCAAAGTCGCCGCTCATGCTGAAGGAAAAACATTGCATGAGAAGTTACGTGAATATGGAACCGAGGGGATCCAAGGACCTGTTTTCTATAATTACGATACGAAGAAATTGGTTGGAACAAAACGCCTGCATGATACAGAAATGACCTTAGATACGCTGGCTGAAAAAGGGTTAGCGAATGGGCCTCAAGGTGCGAACGTTCTGAAGAAACAGCTTACGGGCTTTAATAGCCAGACAGGTAAGGTGAATATTCAGAAACACCCATGGGATCTATTTAGTGACTTCTATGCATGGCTTCAACCGAAAGAGGATGAGTTGTGGTTCTCTAATGGACGTATCAATGAAATCTGGCAATCAGGGTTTGATGATGTAGAGCGTCGTGCTTACGTTATTCAGCGTTGGCCAGAAAACTGGGTCGAAATTAACCCAGAAGATGCGAAAGCTCGCGGCATTGAATCGGGCGACCAAGTGATGATGTATTCAGATCGTGTTGCGAACTTTAAAGATACCATTCTTGGCGTGCATGGAGATGATTTCCAGTTCAGCAAATTGATGGAAAATGGGCATATCAAGCTAGACAAGGCTGCGGTGACGGCTGTCGCTATTGTGACTCCAGCAGTGAAGAAAGGGGCGTTGTACGCAAATATGATCGATATGCGTCAACCTTCTAATTCATTAACCACAAGAGTGGTAGACCAAATTAGCGGTAACTATAACTACAAAATGGGCGTCGCGAAGATCAAGAAACTGGGTGAGTCCAAATATAAGTCTGAATTCCGTTCTTTCTCATTTGCGCCTAGAAACATTGTTTAGGTAATGACGAGGTTTAGGTAGTGAAGAGATAACATCGGGAAAGAGTGTCATTGGTGGCCTTGTGGTGAGGCCACCTTTTTTGTGTCTGAATTAAGGAATTTTCTTTTCAGCTTTATCCAGCATTGCCTGCATTTTATCTTGTGCACGGCGGCTAACGCGTTTCTTCGCAGCCTCACGAGCTTGAACAATATTACCGCTAGGATCACCGACAACAATCAGAGCAACCATGCCGTATCGGTGGTGAACCTTACATTTAATACCATAAACGCCGGGCTTATCGAACGTCACTTCAGATACATCGGAGTAGGCGATAGTGATGGGTTTTACCCCTTCAGGGATCATGCCTTTTATGCTGTGCGCGGTATGAGAACCAACCGAACCTTCAAAACGAACTTTTTCACCCACTTCAATTTCGACATAGTCAGGGATGAATTGATACATGGCATCAAAGTCAGTAGTTTCGATATCAAAAACTTGTTTGATTACTTGAGTTTCAGCATGAGCAGATTGAGCAATAAATAGCGAAAGAGCCAGTAAAAATAGTGGTTTCATAAAAGAGCTTATAAGTGATTGATAATAAGAATTATACGTATTTATCACCTTTGCACCACTACTTAGACTCAATGCAGAGAGAGAATGAGCCTAAATGACCCATTCATCACATAAATAATTATTTAATCAATTAACTCACAAAAAGCCAGATCCCCACACCCATCATTAAGCTACCCGAAATTCGGTTCATCACTCGTACATTTTCTGAATGACCAAGCACACGCTTTAACCCTTTTCCACCAGTGGCGTAGAGTGTCATGCACACAAATTCAGAAACTAAGATAATAGAGACAAGAATCGACAGTTGCGGTACTAGTGGCGCTTCATTGTTGATAAATGGCGGAAGCAGCGAGATCATAAATGCCCAGCCTTTTGGATTGGCGATAGCGGTGACAAACCCTTGAACCACCAGATCCCAATCTTTACCCACTTTAACATTTTGGGTATCAGCACTGATCGCGAGTTTCCCCTTAGAGCGCCACATTTGAATGCCCAAATAGAATAGGTAACTAGCCCCTAGGATCTTAAATCCAGTAAACAGCCAAGGGTAATTGAGCATCACCGCAGCAATACCGAGCACCGCAGCAATGGAGACTACGGCGACGCCTGCTAATTCGCCAATCATCATCCATAAGGTTCGCTTATAACCAACACTCATGCCCAAGCTAAGCGCAAGGGTCATACACATTCCCGGAGTAATGGAGACAAAGAAGAAGGTCGGGATGAATGCCAAAAGTAAGCTAGAACTCATTGAATTTCCTTAGCATGGGTCAGATGAAATAAAAGGCAATTTTCGTAACATTTTGCAACATACGGCATTTTTGGTTTAAAAACCATGTTTAGTCATTGATCTTATAAAATTGAAAAGAGTTCATGCTCGTAAAATGACTTATATCTGCAAATATGGCTGCCTAAAAAACACTCAAATAGAAGCCGCGTTGCATGATAAAAACGCAATCAAGGCTTATGCGTAAAGGCTTTATGTGATTAAAGACTCAATAAGAGCCGAAGATATGGGCTAGCATTTTATTAATTATTACATAGCCTTATATTTTCTCTATACTTAAATTACGCATGAAATTTTTCGTTCTCATAAAAGACAAACAATAAAAGTGCGCAATGGATATCGTTAAGAGAGTAGGGAGAAATACATGGTAAAGTGGAATCGTTTTATTGTCGGCGCTGCTGTCAGCATTCTGAGTTCAACCGTTTTTGCCGCAAACATTATCGAAACCACGCAACTTGTTGGTTTTGGCGTGGCAAAATATCCAGCGGAATTTAGCCATTTCGAATACGTTAATCCCAACGCCCCTAAATATGGCAATGTCACTTATGGTCAAGTTGGTACTTATGACAACTTCAACCGTTTTGCCTCGCGTGGTGTTGCGGCGGCAAAGAGTGGTGAATTGTACGATACCTTGATGTTTTCTCCTGCCGATGAAATCGACGCCTACTATCCACTGATCACCTCTAAAGTTCGCTACTCCGACGATTATACTTGGATGGAAATTGAGATTAATCCCAAAGCGAAATTCCATGATGGACAGCCGATCACTGCCCACGATGTGGCGTTCACCTTCGATAAATTCATGAGTGAAGGTGTTCCGCAATATCGCTCTTACTATAAGCAGATAAAGTCGGTGGCGGCTAAATCGGATCTGGTGGTTCGCATTGAAATGGAAGAACCGAATCGAGAAAAGTTGTTCAGCTTTGCTCAAGGCACCCGTGTACTGCCTAAACACTTTTGGCAAGATAAAAAATTCAATGAACCGCTCATGGAACCTCCTGTAGGTAGTTCAGCGTATAAAATTACAGGCTACAAACTGGGCCAAAGCGTGACTTACTCTTTGGTAGATGACTATTGGGCGGCGGATCTTCCCGTCAATATTGGGCGTAATAACTTCAAGCAAATACAGTATGACTATTATCGTGATGACACGGTTATGTTAGAAGCGTTTAAAGCGGGGGAGTTCGATTTTCGCCAAGAGAATTCAGCCAAGTTTTGGGCGAACTCATATACAGGTGTGAATTTCGACAAAGGTTTCATAAAAAAAGAGGAGATCCAGCACCAGAAACCGGAGAGTACGCAGGCATTTGTATTCAACACGCAACGAGAAATGTTTAAAGATCCGAAGGTGAGAGAAGCGTTAACTTACGCTATGGATTTTGAGTGGATGAATAAAAACATGTTCTACGGGCAGTATTCTCGCACTCGGAGCTTTTTCCAAAATACGGATTATGAGGCGAAAGGCTTACCGTCAGACGCTGAGTTAAAGATCTTAAATCCGTTAAAAGATTCGATTCCAGCGCAAGTGTTTACTCAAGAATACCAACCGCCAGTGACGAATGGTTCTGGTCGTATCCGTCCACAATTGCGTACTGCGTTTAAGTTACTTAAAGCTGCAGGGTGGGAGCTGAAAAACAAAGTGATGACCAATAAGAAAACCGGAGAGCCACTGTCTTTCGAGTTTTTGATTTATAGCCCGACCACAGAACGTATCGCGACACCCATTCAGAAAAATATGAAGTTGATGGGCATTGAAATGCGAATCCGAACGGTGGATACCACTCAGTACATAAAACGTTTACGCGATCGTGATTTTGACATGGTGTCATCAACGTACTCAGCGAACCCATACCCAAGTTCAAACTTAATGATTATCTGGAATTCTCATTTTATTGATTCAACCTACAACACGGCAGGTGTGATGGATCCTGCTGTTGACGCATTAACAGAACAAATTTCAAACAGTCAGGAAGATCCTGAAAAACTGTTATCGTTAGGCCGCGCGCTGGATAGAGTTTTGCAGTGGAATCACTACATTATCCCTCAATGGTTTGTTGGCGAGTATCGTGTGGCCAGTTGGGACAAGTTTGAACGCCCAGAAATACTGCCTGAATATGATTTAGGGATTGATACATGGTGGGTTTCCAAACAGAAAGCCGCGAAACTTCCTGAAAAACGTCAATAGAAAGAGAGTTTCATGGCAGCGTATATATTTCGAAGGCTACTGCTGGTAGTGCCGACATTGTGGGCCATCATCACCATCAACTTCTTCATCATTCAGATTGCACCAGGTGGGCCTGTTGAGCAGGCTATCGCGCAGATGGAAGGACATAACTCCGGTATCATGGAGCGCTTTAGCGGTGGCGGTAAAGAGGTGGATTTAGGCGCAGGAGATGAGGTGTCATCTTCTGGGTATAAAGGCTCTCGCGGTTTAGATCCTGAAGTGGTTGAAGAGATAAAAAAGCAGTTTGGTTTCGATAAACCGATTCATGTTCGCTACTTTGACATGTTGAAAAATTACGCCACTTTTAACTTTGGGCAAAGCTTGTTCAAAGGAGGAAACGTCATTGATTTGATTAAAGACCGGCTTCCTGTCTCTATCTCATTGGGGTTGTGGAGCACTTTAATTATCTATTTAATCTCGATTCCATTAGGGATTATGAAAGCCATTCATCACGGATCTCGTTTTGATATCTGGTCCAGTGCTATGGTGATCATCGGCTATGCAATTCCCGGTTTCTTATTCGCCATTATTTTGATCATCTTGTTTGCCAGCGGTAACTATTTTAGTTGGTTCCCGCTGCGTGGCTTAGTGTCGAGCAATTTTGAACAGCTCAACTGGTACCAACAAATCATCGATTATTTTTGGCATTTAGCACTGCCTATTTTCGCTATGGTGATTGGTGGTTTTGCCACATTGAGTATGCTCACCAAAAACTCATTTCTTGATGAGATCAACAAGCAATATGTAGTGACCGCCCGGGCAAAAGGTTTGGATGAGAGCAGTATTCTCTATAAGCACGTTTTCCGTAACGCAATGCTGATTATTATTGCCGGATTTCCAAGTGCATTCATCAGTATTTTCTTTACCGGTTCCATGCTTATTGAAGTGATGTTTTCACTTGAAGGTATTGGCTTGCTTGGCTTTGAATCGACCATACAGCGTGACTACCCAGTAGTTTTTAGCTCTTTGTACATAATGACTCTGCTTGGACTCCTATTGAGTATTATTTCTGATTTGACTTATACGTGGGTCGATCCGCGTATCGATTTCGAGGCACGTTAGCATGAGTTTTCTAGCTGGAAAATACGGTCTATTACAACCTAAAAACCCTCTAACACAGGCAAGAATTGCTCGATTTAAAGCCAACCGTCGCGGCTATTGGTCACTCTGGATTTTCTCTGCACTCTTCATCTTTAGCTTGTTTGCTGAATTGGTCGCAAATGATAAACCTCTGCTGGTGGAATATAACAGTGGTTGGTATTTACCTATTGTGAATCAGTATGCCGAAACCGAATTTGGTGGCGAGTTTGAAACAGAAGCCGACTATACCGATCCTTATGTGATTGAGTTGATAGAAGAAAATGGCACGATCATTTGGCCTCTCATCCGGTTTAGCTACGATACGATTAATTATGATATTGGTAGCGCGGTGCCTTCTGCACCTGATGGGACAAACTGGTTGGGAACCGATGATAAAGGGCGAGATGTACTTGCTCGGATCATCTATGGTTTTCGTATATCAGTGCTGTTTGGATTTGTACTAACGATTGTTTCAAGTGTTATTGGCGTGGTGGTAGGGGCGACACAAGGCTATTACGGCGGATGGATTGACTTAATGGGACAACGTTTCATTGAAGTATGGTCTGGCATGCCAACCCTGTTTTTGTTGATTATTTTATCGAGCTTTGTTGAGCCTAATTTCTGGTGGTTACTTGGGATCATGGTGTTGTTTAGCTGGATGAGTTTAGTGGGTATTGTTCGAGCGGAATTCTTGCGTTGCCGAAACTTTGATTACGTACGTGCGGCATTGGCGATGGGAGTCGACGATAAGCGGATTATGTTGCGCCATATGTTACCTAACGCAATGGTGGCTTCTCTAACCATGATGCCTTTTATATTGTCTGGATCTGTCACGACGTTAACCTCTTTGGATTTCTTAGGTTTTGGTCTCCCTGCTGGCTCACCATCGCTTGGCGAGTTATTAGCGCAAGGTAAATCGAACCTACAGGCACCATGGCTCGGGCTCTCTGCCTTTGCCATCTTATCTATAATGCTCACGTTGCTGGTTTTCGTTGGTGAAGCCGTTCGCGATGCGTTTGATCCGCATCAGC
Source organism: Vibrio clamense (assembly GCF_050337905.1). Lineage (NCBI taxonomy): Bacteria > Pseudomonadati > Pseudomonadota > Gammaproteobacteria > Vibrionales > Vibrionaceae > Vibrio > Vibrio clamense. The sequence goes on from NZ_JAKJTJ010000028.1 coordinate 24,540, forward strand.
AAGGATGATCAAAATGATGAATGACAATTCTCAAAAAACGGTGTTAACGATTAATAAGCTATCGGTTGGGTTTGGTAGAGACAACCGTATTGATCAAGTGACACACGACGTTTCGTTGAGCATAAAGCGAGGGGAGACGCTCGCGCTCGTAGGTGAGAGTGGTTCGGGTAAGTCGGTCACCGCAAACTCAGTATTAAAATTGCTTCCTAAAGGTTCGTCTCACTACTTATCTGGCAGTATTACTTTTGATGGGACCGATATTCTGAGTTGCTCAGAGCGACAGTTGCGAGGAATTCGTGGTGGGCGCATCGGGATGATTTTCCAAGAGCCGATGGTGTCACTGAACCCACTACATAAGGTTGGGAGGCAGTTAGTTGAAACATTAGCCATTCACCGTGGTATGCGCACAAAGAAAGCAGAAGAGTTGGCGATTTCTTGGTTAGATAAAGTGGGGATTCGTCACTCAGCGCAAAAAATAAATGCGTACCCGCATGAGTTATCGGGCGGAGAGCGTCAGCGGGTGATGATTGCGATGGCTCTGATCAATGAACCTGAGCTTTTGATCGCCGATGAACCGACCACCGCATTAGATGTTTCGGTGCAGGCTCAGATCTTAGATTTACTTAAAAACTTGCAACAAGAGTTGGGTATGGCAATGCTGTTTATCACCCACGATTTGAGTATTGTGCGCCGAATCGCTGACAGAATGGCGGTAATGAAAGAGGGCGAAGTGGTTGAAATTGGGGAGTGCAAAACCGTTTTTACGGCCCCTTCTCACCCGTACACGCAGAAGCTGATTAACTCTGATCCACGAGGCTTACCGGTTGATGTTGAAGTTGATGCACCATCTTTGCTTGATGTAAGCCAGCTACGAGTATGGTTCCCCATTACCGGAGGAATATTCAAACGAGTGGTTTCTCATATCAAAGCCGTGACGGATATGCACTTCGATTTGCGTAAAGGTCACTCTATCGGCTTGGTTGGAGAGAGTGGTTCAGGTAAATCAACAACAGGTATGGCTATCCTCAAGTTATTGAAAAGTGAAGGTTCAATATCGTTTCAAGGCAGTGAACTGCAAGGGTTAGACAGAAAAGGGATGTTGCCATTTCGAAGTCGAATGCAGGTTGTCTTTCAAGATCCATTTTCGGCGCTGAACCCGAGAATGTCAGTGGCTCAAGTCATCGGAGAAGGGTTACGAGTTCACCAAGAACATGATGAAAAGACGCTGGATGCCATGATTTGCGAAGTGATGAAAGAGGTTGATTTAGATCCGAATACGCGACATCGCTATCCCAATGAATTTTCTGGAGGACAACGCCAGCGAATTGCCATTGCACGCGCTCTGATTTTGAAGCCGGAGTTTATTTTGCTTGATGAGCCAACCTCATCACTGGATCGAACGGTGCAAGCGCAAGTACTGGATCTTCTGAAAAATTTACAGCAGAAATATGGTTTGACCTATCTGTTTATTAGCCATGATCTTAATGTCGTTAAATCGTTGTGCCACTACACGATAGTGATGCGTAATGGGGAGATAATTGAGCAGGGTGACACGCAGTCTCTGTTTGCTTCGCCACAACACAGTTACACTCAAGAGTTGGTTAATCTGTCGAGTTTTTAAGCTTGATACTAAGAGTGAAAACGGCCATGAATCGATGATTGCTGGCGGTTTCAATATTTTTTCATTAAGTTTTAAGCGGCGTTTTAAGTTTGTTTGGCTTTACTAGAGCAAACCATAGTGGATAAGTGGTCATTTCTCGCGTTTAGCATTACACTGCCTGCAAAGTTTTATGACAGAGGTCACCATGGACCAAGAACAGTACGAAGAAGAGTTTCACCAAGAAGGTGAAGAGATAGAAATTGAAGCGATTGGCATCGATGTTTCAAGCCAACCTATTGAATTATATAAAGTGTTTAAAATTGCCAATTTAGTTGGTGGCGGCGGCGAAGCGAAACATATTATTTCTGAAGGTTATGTTGCGGTTAATGGTGAACTTGAAACGCGCAAACGTCGTAAAATGTACGATGGTGACTTCTTTGAATTCAACCAAGAATATTATGTTGTGGTTTGTGATGCGCCAGTAATGGAAGAAGCGGACGAAAAAGCAGCAAAATTAGCGAAGAAGCAACAAGCTGAAAAAGAAGAAGTAGCGAAAAAAGCAGAGCGCGCCGCAAGAAAAGAGAAGAAGAAAGCGGAAAAAGCGGCTCAGCCGAAAGGAAAGAAAGCGAAGCAGAGCAAATCCGTGAAACAAGATAAATCGAATGTTGATCGTGATGCGAACAGCGGTCGTCACTCCATAGATTTCTTCTAAGATACTCAAGTAAAAATCTTAGGTCTAAAAGAAGGCTTTAACTTCTCGTCATAACGCAATGATGGAGAGTTAAAGCCTTTTGTTTTATTTCCTGCACAATTCGTTGATTTAAGCGGCTTTATTACTGTGATTTGTCAAGGTTACTGCTAGAGTAACGACTCTTGATTACCGTGAGGGAAGTACAGTGCAGAAGCAGTTCATCGATGGCCAAATCTTATATCGTCAGCATCATTTTGATTTACCCCTTAATTACACACAACCTCAAGGAGATCAGATTAAAGTCTTCGCAAGAGAGGTGGTGAAGTTAAGTCATGAGAATAACCATGAACTGCCGTGGCTAGTTTATTTCCAAGGTGGCCCAGGTTTTCCTTCACCGCGCCCTAACGGTGAATCAGGTTGGTTGAAACGCGCACTTCAAGATTATCGCGTACTGCTGTTGGATCAGCGAGGAACGGGCAATAGTACGATTATTAGTCACCAAACTCTTGCGCACAAAACACCCGCTCAACAAGCTGAGTATTTAACCCATTTCCGTGCTGATAATATTGTGCGTGACGCTGAAGCGATTCGTGAACAGCTAGGCGTTAAACAATGGGCGACCCTTGGCCAAAGTTTTGGTGGGTTCTGTACGCTGACCTATTTATCTCTATTTCCACAAAGTCTGCTACGTTGTTACGTTACAGGGGGGATCCCATCAATATCTCGTCATGCTGATGACGTATATCGTGCAACTTATCAGCGGGTACTTGATAAAAACCAAGCTTTCTTTGCTCAGTTCCCTGAAGCACAACCATTGTGTAAGCAAATCGCTAATTACCTGCTTGCGAACGATGTTAGGTTGCCAAATGGTCAGCCGTTTACTGTCGAACAGTTCCAGCTTATTGGAATTAATTTGGGGCGCAGTGGGGCGAGCTTGCCTATGTATTACACGCTAGAGTCTGCGTTTGTTGAAGTCGATGGAAAACAAGAATTGAGCTATAGCTTTTTGAATCAAATGCAGCAAGAGCAAGGCTATTTAACCAACCCAATCTATGCGATTCTGCACGAATCCATCTACTGTCAGAGTTCTTCATCAAATTGGTCAGCACATCGTGTGCGTGATGAGTTCATAGAGTTCAGCTATTCAGAAGATAAACCTTTCTGCTTTACAGGAGAAATGATTTACCCGTGGATGTTTGAACAGTTGTCTACTTTAACTCACTTGCAGGCTGCGGCAGAGTTATTAGCGGCGAAGAAAGATTGGCCTCAACTTTATGATGCGGAAGTCTTGGCGAAAAATACAGTGCCAGTGGCTTGTGCCGTGTATGCCGATGATATGTATGTTGAGTTAGATTATAGCCGCGAAACTTTGGCGAAAATACCTAATGCGAAGGCTTGGATCACCAACGAATATGAACACAACGGTATTGGTGTCGATGGTGAACGCATATTTGATCGTTTAGTGGATATCGCCGACCGCATTGCCAATTTACCCAAGTAAAGCGCAATAGTGCGAAACACCGATGGTTAATTCAATTCCTTAGGGATATTAGTTAGCCATTGGTGCTGATCATTGAATCGATCGTTACCGCTGTAAGTAGCGCTGACTCTTTTTCTCTATTCGGCTAAAAATAAGAGAAAGTGAGAAGCACAAAATAAAATACGCAAGCCCCACAATGAGCCAAATTTCAAAAATTAACCCCGATGAGTTGGCCATTTCAGTACCTACAAAGGTAAGCTCTTGAATCGAAATCAGTGCCACAATCGAACTGTCTTTAATTAATGAAATCGTCTGTCCAGCAAGCGGTGGTGTAATGGTGGTAATAACTTGTGGTGCGATAACATCTCGGTACTTTGACCACCGAGATAACCCAAGTGTTTCTGCTGCTTCCCATTGCCCCTTCGGAACATTTTGTAAGCCCGCTCTTACTATCTCTCCAATGTAAGCGGATGAGAGCAAACCAACACAAAGCACACCTGAGATAAGGTTCTCCCACAAATAACTGGGGCCAAATAGAGTGGCTTGTAACAGGTTAATGTTCCCATCATGCTCTCTTAATAAGGCTTCTAATCCTAATAACGGAATGAGTTGGTTTGAGATAAAGAAATAGAAAATAAAGACAAAAACCAAGGGTGGAATATTTCTCACCAATTGAATGAATGCTGTTGCTGGTGCGTTAAATATGACAGATCTTGAGTGGCGAGCTAAACCTAAGAGCGTGCCGAATAGCAAGGCCAGCACCATCCCCCAAATGGTAAGGCGAAGTGTGGAGAGTAACCCTTGGAAGAAATAGGGAAGGCTACCGTCTGCTCTTGAGGTAGTCAGTAGTTCAAAGGTTTCAGCCCAACGCCAATGATAATTAACACCTACAGATGAGCGGTAATATATCCATACGATAAATAAAGCTAAGATAGCCAGTAACATAGCGTCAAGTTTATTGATCTTCAAAAATGAAGTTCTATTGATATGACGTTGATGAGTTTTAGAAGAGCCCTGTAATTTTAGCTCATTCGAATTTGTCACTGCGCTACCTTATCTTTCATTGTCTTGGATAATTAAATAAGCGTAATTCGCTTGATGTTCTCTTTTAGAGACGCAAAATATTTATTTTCGCGGTTACTGTTTTTGAGCAATCTGGTTTTGCCAATCCAGCGTTGAGAACCAATATTCGTAGCGCTCGCTTAACCATCCATCTTCTGTTCGTGCTTGAATCCATTGGTTAAAGAACGCTTTTTTATCGTTTTCTCCTAGGCGTACCGCAAAGGCTTCATTACCTTTTGATAAGCGTTCAGTAAATGGCAGGAACAAGGTGTTAGAATGTTTAATTGTCTCGTGCTCAGGTTTTGGACTAGAGGCAATCACCGCATGCGCATTACCATTCAGCACTTCTTGGAATGCTTGAGCATCGTCATCAAATTGAAGTATTTTTGCTTTAGGGAAAGTTTCTCGTGCTACTTGAACCGTAAAAGCACCGCGACGAGCTGCGATTTTTACGCGGCGAGAGTTGAAATCATCGAAGTGACTGAAACCATCTGCAAGTTCTTTGTTTGCCGTAAGTTGAACACCGGAGTGGGAATAGGGGGTAGAGAAGAGCACACTTTTTTCACGCTCACTGGTGATCGACATGCCACCAATGATCACATCAAACTTTTTAGCTAGCAGTGCAGGTATGATCCCATCCCACGATGTTGGCACAAACTCTACTTTCCAGCCTGAATCTTTTGCAAGCCTTTTGGCTACGTCGATTTCAAACCCAATCAATTCACCTTGTTTATTACGCATTGCCCAAGGAACAAACGTCGACATACCGACACGCAGCGTTCCTCGTTGATTGATTTTATCAAGGTTAGGTGTTGTATCGGGAGTCCCGCTGTTTTGGGCGAGTGTGGGTAGGCTAATGGCCAATCCTAAAAGCGTTGTAATAGCAGTTTTAAATAGCTTCATGCTGAGAGTTCCTTTTTCTTGTCAATTACGAGCTACGCCAGTTTGCCCCGAGTCGATGCTCGAACCACGCTGAAATGCCAGATAGTGATAAAGTCAGTAAAAGATAGATTGCAGCAACAGTAAACCAAATTTCAAAGGGGAGTGCTGTTTCAGATACGATATTTCTTGCCTCGGTGGTGAGATCGAAAATAGCCATGACGCTGACGATAGACGAATTCTTGACCAGAGAAACTACTTCATTCGTCAGTGGCGGAAGTGTTTTTTGCAACATTTGCGGTAAGATAATATCCCTGTAGGTTGATAATTTTGATAAGCCGAGAGAGTGTGCGGCTTCAAATTGACCTTGAGGGATACTGTTTAATCCGGCCCTGAATACCTCTGCGGTATAAGCGCCTTGAAATAGCGCTAGAGCGAGAATGGCGGTAGAGAATCGGTCGAGCCCGATGACTGGTCCAAAGACAAAGTACAGCAAGTAGATTTGCACAAGCAGAGGAGTATTACGTATTAATTCAATGTAACTTTTTGCTAAACAGCGGCCTACAATGGAATCAGATAAACGTAATAGGGCAGCAGTCATGCCTATAACCAGTGTTGCGATTAAGCTAAGCCCTGATATTTTTAGTGTAACTAGCAAACCTTCTATTAATTCTGCTGGCCACCATTCGCCATCTTCAAAATAGAAAAGGTAATCAGGTATTCGCTGCCATTGCCATTGGTATCCCATTGCTTGTGCGCCAGAATCAAGTAACCACATCATACCGATAATGAGCAAAGTGATTTGCAGTAAGGCCGAAAGTACGGGAGCTAAGATACGTTTAACCATCAGTTTTCCGTTACCGCTAATAGCTTAATATTTGAGTTAAGAAAGCTTGAGTTCTCGGATGCTGTGGTGAAGAGAAAAGCGCTTCCGGTGGTGCGGTCTCTAATATTTCACCTTGATCCATAAATACGACTTTGTCAGCAACTTGTCTTGCGAAACCCATTTCATGAGTTACACAGATCATTGTGATTCCCTCTTTTGCCAACTCAACCATCACATCAAGGACTTCATTGATCATTTCAGGATCGAGAGCTGAAGTGGGTTCATCAAAAAGTAAGAGGTCTGGTTTCATGCATAATGAACGTGCGATGGCGACCCTTTGCTGTTGACCACCAGACAGCTGGGCAGGATATTTATCGGCTTGTTCAGCTATGTGCACACGGTTAAGAAAGCCCATAGCTAACTCTGTCGCATCTTGCTTGCTTAAATTTAGAGTTCGCATTGGTGCTAACGTGAGGTTTTCGAGAACAGTCAAGTGAGGAAAAAGATGGAAGTGTTGGAAAACCATGCCGATTTGACCGGGTTTAATCGCTTTAGAGCCAGCTGGATGAGATAAAACCATCAACTCACCAGAGTCATAAGACTCTAATTGATTGATGCAACGTATTAGTGTGGATTTTCCTGAGCCTGATGGGCCGCAAATGACGACAATTTCACCTTTCTTAACCTTGAAGTCTATCGACTTTAACGCTTGAAAATCGCCAAACCACTTATTAAGTTGAGTAAATTCAACCATATCTTCTGATTTTATTTGCATGGTCACTTATTTTGAGACTTATAGGTTATACCTTAACAATATCATTAGGTATTTGCACTTGGAAATCTGTATATAGCCTGAAATAAGTTATTGATAGTGTTATTAAAGTGCTTCTATCAATGTCGACGTTAGATTGAGTAAATCAGATGAGAATTTCGAAAATAAAAAAATCGACGAGTGTTATCTCGTCGATTTTAAATAATCAATGTAAACTAAGCATTGTATTTGTCGTAGTCACTAAAATTCACAATGCTTTGTTTAAAGACATCCGTATAGATGTGAATAACTACAGAACCGCTTCGTTTAGAATTTCACGTGTACGTTCTAACGTAATGGCTTGGTTTTCACCAAGTTGTAAGTAACCGTGAGATTCAAGTTGGCTAACAACCGCTTCGATTGCTGATGCTTTATCATCGCCGTGATCGGTTAATTTTGTTGGAACTTCTAGGCTATGGTAGAAAGCTTCAATCTCAACAATTGTACGCTCAGCTAGATCATCACTAGCTTCAAGACCAAAGACGTTTTTACCCATTTGCTCAAGATTTCCGCGTTTTGCTTCAATTTGGTTACGTAGTAGCGCAGGTTGAACAATAGCAAGTGAACGTGCGTGATCGACTTTCCATAGAGCGGTAAGTTCGTGACCGATCATGTGCGTTGCCCAATCTTGTGGAACGCCAGTACCAATCAAGCCATTTAGAGCTTGGTTTGCTGACCACATAAGGTTTGCACGCCACATGTCGTTATCACGCTCAGCATACTGTTCGCCAAGAGTTTTTAATGAACGAAGCAGAGTTTCTGCGTAGCCATCTTGAACCATCGCACCTGTTGGGCGAGTAATGTATTGCTCACAAACGTGAACCCAAGCATCAACAATACCATTAACTAACTGACGCTCTGGTAGTGTTTTCATTACATCTGGGTCCATAACTGCAAATTTTGGTTGAACCGCCGGAGCCATGAATGCCAACTTGTCTTGAGTCGCTGCACGAGTAATTACTGCCCCCATGTTTGATTCAGAACCTGTTGCAGGCAAAGTTAAAATTGCGCCAATAGGAGTCGCTTCAGTTACCTTATGTTTGCCTTCAAGAATGTCCCAGCCTTCACCAGCGTACTTCGCGGCAGCGGCAACATATTTAGAACCATCAATAACAGAACCACCACCAACAGCAAGGATGTAATCAATCGCTTGCTCTTTAACGATAGCAACGGCTTTATCTAGTGTTTCTTTTGTTGGGTTAGGTTCAACACCTGAAAATTCAACCCATGAGTGACCTTCTAAAGCTTCAGTTACTTGATCGTATACACCGTTCTTTTTGATTGAACCGCCGCCATAAATCACGAGAACTTTTTGGTCTTGTGGAATGGCAGATTTAACTGCTTCGATTTGACCTTGACCAAAATGGATAAGAGTAGGGTTTACATAAGAGAATTTCATTGCTGTGACCTCAAGTGTTTATTCGTGAGTTTGTTATAACTCAGGCTTATTCTTATGTCGTATTTATCCAACACGACTTTATACTGTGCATAATAGTACGGCATTGATGGCTAAAAAAGGCTAATTCATCCAATTTTGTTGCCTATTTCTATAATTGTCGTAATCTGTGTCTGTAGTTGACCAGAATATACGATAGGTACGGTATGAGTGAATTAGGTGCGTTAATGCAATCTTTTGTGGATCATAAAGGATGGCATGATTTAGAAGGTATTCGTGAAACGGTGATCCCCGGAGTTCACTTTTATCGCAGCAGTTTAGGGAATCAACGTCAGCCTTTTATCTATCAATCTGGCATCATTGTCATGGGGCAAGGGCATAAGAATATTCATATAGGCAATCAACCTGTCTCGTATGGGCCTGATGACTACCTAGTTGTAGGTGTTCCTATGCCTTTAGAGTGTGAAGCTTTGCCACAAGATGAAGAACCACTGCTCGGGTTAACGATCAGCATTGATTCCAAGATCCTCAATCGTATCGTTCGAAGACTAGAAGAACTTGGTTTTCAGAATACGCGGCAGTGTAAGCAAGAGAACTGCGGCCTGAAATCGGTACGGATGGAAAACGACATGTTAGAGAGTTGCAAACGCATGATGCTCGCTTTACATAACGATCTTGAAGCCAAAGTTCTTGGTGAATCTTTGTTAGAAGAGATTGTTTATCGCGCACTCACAAGCTCTGAAGGTTACGTGTTGTTTGAGCTTGCACACCATGATGGGCATTACGCACGAGTTGCAAAGGCATTAAGTAAAGTCCATAAAGAGTATTCAGATTCATTGACGGTACAAGAACTAGCAGAGGAAGCGAATATGAGTATTTCTGCTTTTCATCAGGCTTTTCGTTCTGTCACCTTAGAATCGCCACTGCAGTATTTGAAAAAAGTAAGATTGAATAAAGCCCGAGAGTTGATCCAATTTGAAGGAAAGCGTGTCAATGAAGCTGCTAGGTTGGTTGGTTATAGTAGTTCATCACAATTTAGTAGAGAATTTAAACGTCACTTCAACTCGACTCCGAAAGGTGCATAAACCATGTATTTGTAGAATATGAGTTATAGTATTTGCAGAATATGAGCTATAAATGAAAAGAGGAAAAAAAATCCATTAAATTTACTCTTTTAATGTTCTGGTTCTCTGCAATAATATCCAAAGCTTAATCGTAAAGCTGTTTTAGTTCCCTAGAAGTACTAGTCATGCTTCAACTCGAAACCACATCGAATCTGATGTGGTTTTTTATTGCAAAAAATCTTCGAAATATTTCTTATTGATGCAAAATAAGCCTCTGTTGTTGCACTGTTCACACAACATTTTGCGAGTGAATGTGTGAATCAGAATAAATCTAAGTGTTAAAAAACCTATCTAGCCTAAAGTTGCTTCACGCAGCGATTTAAGTCGTTGTCATCTTAAATATATCTTTTTAATACGTGGAACAATAAGTTAAGGGATAGGTATTATGCGTTTGAAAAACAAAGTAGCAAATACGAGTATGTTTGCACTTAGCACACTGACAGTTTCCTGCTTAATGGCTTTTAATAGCTACGCAGCCGTTGATTGTAATGCTATGGAAGTCTGGGATTCGGCAGAAGTATATACGGGCGGAGCAAAAGTTCAGCATCAAGGTAGTGCATATCAAGCAAATTACTGGAATCAAAATAATGATCCAACAAAGTTTTCTGGTGATTATGCCCAGTGGAAGTTACTTGATGTGTGTTCAGGGACAAGCCCTGTAGAGCCTAACCAGCTTCCGACAGCAAGTTTGACATCTCCAAGTATAAATGACGCGATTACGGCTGGTGATGTCGTTCAATTGGCTGCTGATGCAAGTGATATAGATGGAAGTATCGCATTAGTCGAGTTTTCTGTGGATGGCGTTATTGTAGGCGATAGCCGCTCTGCTCCTTATTTAGCAACTTGGGCCTCAACCGTTGGAGACCACTTATTTAGCGTCATTGCATATGACGACAAAGGTGGAGTGAGTAAAGAGAGCTCTGTGTTGATTACCGTTAATCCAGTTGCTTCTGATAACCTTCCACCTTCTGCTAGCCTTGTCCTTTCTGCTTCTCAAATCGATCTTAATTCAACCGTCACCTTGACTGCTACGGCTGAAGATTCAGATGGAAGTATTGATAAAGTAGATTTCTTTGTTGGAGGGCTCCTTGTCGGAACCGCCGCAAAAGCCCCATATGTTCTTGATTATACGGCTGTCAAAGTGGGTACATTAGCAGTATATGCAAGATCGACAGACAACGAAGGTGCAACGACTGACTCCTTCATCAGTGAATTGGTAGTGAAAGGAGATGCTGTCGCTAACACTTGCCGCCCAGATGGTTTGTATCAAACAGAGGGCGTGAATGTTCCATACTGCACGATTTATGATGACGAGGGGCGTGAAATTATGGGCGCTGATCACCCACGTCGTGTGATTGGTTATTTCACCAGTTGGCGTTCGGGGGATGATCCACAAGCCGCATACCTTGTAAAAGATATTCCTTGGGATCAGCTCACTCATATTAACTATGCGTTCGTGAGTATCGGCTCTGATGGCAAAGTGAATGTTGGAGACGTTAATGATCCAAATAATGCTGCCGTTGGCAAAGAGTGGGCTGGTGTTGAGATCGATCCAAATCTAGGTTTCAAAGGCCATTTTGGTGCGCTTGCGACTGCAAAACAGAAGCACGATGTGAAAACGCTTATCTCAATTGGAGGATGGGCTGAAACAGGAGGACATTTTGGCACCGATGGTAATAGAGTCGCAGATGGCGGATTCTATACTATGACGACGAATGCTGATGGTTCGATCAATAAACAAGGGATCGAGACATTCGCAACCTCTGCTGTTGAAATGATGAGAAAGTATCGCTTCGATGGTCTAGATATCGATTACGAGTACCCAACGTCTATGGCGGGAGCGGGTAATCCTGATGATAAGGCATTTATGGAGCCACGCCGACAGTATCTGTGGGCTTCTTATCAAGAGTTGATGAAGGTGCTGCGTGAAAAATTGGATGTCGCTTCTACGCAAGATGACCATCATTATATGTTAACCATTGCCGCACCGTCTTCTGGCTATTTGTTGCGTGGGATGGAGACATTTGATGTCACTAAGTACCTTGATTACGTCAATATTATGTCTTATGACTTGCACGGCGCGTGGAATGATCATGTTGGTCACAATGCTGCTTTGTATGACACAGGCAAGGATTCTGAACTCGCACAGTGGAATGTCTACGGAACGGCGGCATATGGCGGGATTGGCTATCTAAATACAGACTGGGCTTACCACTACTTTAGAGGTTCTATGCCTGCGGGACGAATCAATATTGGCGTTCCATATTACACTCGTGGTTGGCAGGACGTAACAGGAGGTGATAATGGCCTATGGGGCAGAGCGGCACTTCCTAATCAAGCTGAGTGTGCGGCAGGGACAGGAGAAGGTGAGAAAAACAATTGCGGTAATGGTGCAATTGGTATCGATAACATGTGGCACGATACCGACGCAAAAGGGAATGAAATGGGCGCGGGATCCAACCCGATGTGGCATGCTAAAAACTTAGAGAAAGGTATTTGGGGCTCTTATGCCGACGCATATAAGCTTGATCCTGTTAATGATCCCGCGGATAAATTTGTTGGTTCTTATGCTCGTCACTATGACAGTGTAGCCGTAGCCCCTTGGTTGTGGAATGCAGAGAAGGGCGTATTCCTTTCAACGGAAGATAAACAGTCTATCGATGTGAAAGCAGACTATGTTATCGATAAAGAGATTGGCGGCATCATGTTCTGGGAGCTCGCGGGGGACTATAACTGTTATATCCTTGATAACGCAGGAAATCGCACTAGTATTGATACTACTGAGCAAGCATGTACCAGTGGTAATGGTGAATACCATATGGGTAACACCATGACCAAAGCGATTTATGATAAATTTAAATCAGCGACACCGTATGGAAATAAGGTTGCGACTGGCGCAATACCAACAGAAAGCGTGGATATAGCGGTTTCGGTCGGTGGCTTTAAAGTTGGTGATCAAAACTACCCAATTAACCCTAAAGTGACCTTCACTAATAATACGGGTCATGCTCTACCTGGTGGCACAGAGTTCCAGTTTGACATTCCAGTATCCGCTCCAGACAATGCCAAAGACCAATCTGGTGGGGGCCTGACTGTTATTGCTTCAGGTCACTCACGTAGTGATAATATCGGTGGCTTAGATGGCACCATGCACCGTGTTGCATTCACATTGCCAGCTTGGAAAGAACTTCCAGCAGGTGGCGTTTATGAACTTGATATGGTCTATTACCTGCCAATTTCTGGGCCTGCGAACTACAGCGTGAATGTTAATGGTGTTGATTACGCATTTAAGTTCGAACAGCCTGATTTACCTCTAGGTGACTTTAATAACGGTAATGATGGAGACAATGGTGGAACAAACCCTGGAACTTGTGAGAGCTCTGGCGTTGGAATTTACCCGGACTTTCCGCAAAAAGACTGGGCGGGAAACCCTAGCCATGCAAATACAGGCGATAAACTGATCCATCAAGGCGTGGTGTATCAAGCTAATTGGTGGACCGCTTCAGTTCCTGGTAGTGATGGAAGTTGGACGAAAGTTTGTAATGTTTAATTTCAGGTAAATTTCTTTTACTTGAAACATTCAACGAAACGTAGATGAAGCGCCTCGATTAATATCGCGGTGCTTCATTTTTATATGAGATGGATGTGGCTTGTATATGGTGGAGAACTTGATTAAGCGATTTGATCAAACTCACTACTAGAAAACAGAGCAATTTTGTTTCGACCAGAAGATTTGGCATCATAAAGAGCAATGTCAGCGCATTTATAGGTGCGTTCTGAGCTCTCGATTATGTCAGTGACCCCGCCGCTAATAGTGATTTTTTCTTCAAAATGTAGAAATACCGCAACACGTAAACGATTCATAACGATCTCTGCTTCTGAAGTGGTTGTGTGGGGCATAATTACACCGAATTCTTCACCGCCAATTCGAGCGATAAAATCAGTTTCGCGACACTCTTTTTGAAGGATTTCTGTTACAACTTTAATCACCTTATCACCTTCATCATGTCCGAGTTTGTCATTCACTCGTTTGAAATGGTCAATATCAATGATGCCAAGACAAGACTTCGCCTGTTGAGGATAACGAACCACCCGTGCACACTCATTTTTTAATTCGAGATCAAATTTTCTTCTGTTCCAGCACCCCGCAAGTGGATCTTTTTCGCTTAAGGTTCTTAATCTATTTTCTAACTCTTTACGTTCTGTAATATCGACAAATGAGGCGACATAAAATTTAATGACATTGTTTTTGCCTGTAATGGCCTGAATTCTTAAAATCTCCGTTATCAAGGTTCCATCTTTACGCTTATTGATGACTTCTCCTTGCCACTGACCATCGGTCTGTAAATGACGCCACATATTAATAAAGAACTCTTGATTGTGATTCCCTGAGCTAAACAGTGACGGGCTCTTACCTTTTACTTCATCTAACGTGTAGCCACTTACTCTCGTAAATTCTTGATTAACAGTAATTATACGATTATTTTTGTCAGTAATGATGACTGCGGACATTCCATTCATTGCCGCCTTGGCTATTTTACTGTCAAGACAGTTTTTCTTGTGGGTTATATTCCACACGGTAAAGGATATGGATATGAAAACCAAAATAAAGAGTAAAGCCGCGACTTGCCACTTAAAATCCTCGATATTGTTCTTATAAGCTGAGACAAAATCGTCATTTTTATGAGTCACTAGCATATAAAGAGAGTCGTCAGAGAAATCAAACGGACAATAAATCTTAGAATAGGTCGTCCACTGTTTTCCGTTAAAGTAATTGCCGCTTTCATTTGATTGAATTAAAGACCACAACTCAGGTTGAGTGACTTTGAGAGTTTCCCCTTCTCTTTCTGAAATTAAATGTCCATATGCAGTGCTTTTTTTGCCACCAAGGAGAGTGTAACCATCGCCATTGATAATGGTAGTGTATCGATTTGTAAGGTGGTGAGCATGAAGGGTTGTCGATACGATATTGAGATTAAGGTTAGCAACGAAGTACCCCAAGCGATCACCTTTAACTGTGATTGGTACGATAAAGCGTAGAGTAGGGGATAGTGGTTGAGAAAATGTATTATTTTCCATTTCTAAATCAATGGAGTAAATGCCCACTTGGTTAGCTGACAAACTCGTTGCGTACTGAAAAAATTCACGGTTTGATTGATTCTGGAGGTGGCGTTCGTCAACAGGGAATGACCCTGATGAATCATAATTAACGCGCAAAACTTCCATGCCATCACTGTTAATGAAGCGGAGTTTTGAAAAATAACCTTGCCCATCAGCGATAAGTGCCCAAACATCATGAAGCACTTTTATATTTGTAGCGTTTGGTTCTTGTAGTGCTTGAAGTAAGACAGTAGAGGTAGCCATGTTTTTTGTGGATGCATGGAGCCTTTTAATTAGTTTACTGAAGTCATTTGAGATGGTTTCAAGTTGATAAAAGCTAGTTTTATTTATTTCATGCGCGTGTTTTGTATAAATGTTGTCATACTCTTTTACGACATAAATAGCTGGCACAATACTTAATGCAATAAATATTAATATAAATTGATAGATTGCTTTTGATATAAATGTCAACGTTTTCACCTCACCATAGTAATGATATATGGTACATTGTTTTGCGAGCTATTCATGTGATGTTGTACGCATATATTTGAGTGAATGTGTCAGATTGTGTGGATTTATGAATGGAGGTGTGGGCGCTAGTATTCTTCTCAAATCCGTATTATTGGTTTTTACACTGTAAATGGACGAAATTTGCTTCAATACAAGTAGGAACCAAAACAGAAAAGCCCCAGAGCCGAGTTGACTGCTGGAGCTTTCGTGCATGACTAGTGATAACTGAAATGGCTTAACTTAAGCCTGTAATATTACCTTCATCATCAAGATCTAAAGCCATGAACGCTGGCTTGTCAGGTAAACCTGGCATTGTCATTACATTGCCACACAAAGCATAAATAAACCCAGCACCTGAGCATAATTTTAACTCTCTAATATGAACGGTAAAATCATTAGGAGCACCTTTTACTGAAGGATCAGTGGATATAGATAATGGTGTTTTTGCTAAGCAAACCGCTAATTTGTCAAACCCTTGTACAGTCAACTGATGCAGTTGTTTCTTGGTAAGCTCTGAAAACTCGACACTTGTTGCACCATAGCCAATTTTGCAAACCGCCATTAACTTCTCTTCAATAGATTGTTCTAGTGTATATAACGAATTGAAGCTTTTCTCATTTTCGCACGCGATTGTGACGGCATTTGCGAGTTCAATTGCACCATTTCCGCCTTTCTCAAATGCTTCACTGATCGCGACAGAAACTTGCCCATCTAATGACTCAATCATCTCTTTCAAAACATTTAGTTCTTCGTCAGAGTCTTGAGGGAAGCGGTTAATGGCGACGACAGCAGGAATACCATAACGATTGACGTTGTTAATATGCCATTTTAGGTTTTCAAATCCTGCTTCTAGTGCATTTTGGTCAGGGCGAAATAACGATTCAGGAAGTGCCGCGCCAGGGCGGAGATCATAAAGACCCGAATTCGCTTTCAAGCCACGTAATGTTGCGACGATGACTGCACAATCAGGAGAGATTTTTGATGTTAGTGCTTTGATATTACACGCTTTTTCAAATCCCATGTCAGAACCGAATCCGCCTTCTGTAACAGTGTAATCGGCGAGTTTTAGAGCGATATTATCAGCAATAATAGAAGAGTTACCGTGAGCAATATTCGCAAATGGCCCTGAATGGATTAGCGTTGGTACGCCTTCGAGTGTTTGCATCAGTGTTGGCTCGATGGCATCTCGCATTGTTACTGCCATTGCTCCCGCGACTTGCAAATCTTCAGCGGTAATAGGTAAGCCCTCTAAATCATACGCCATAACAATATTACCAATACGATGGCGTAGATCTTTCAAATCCGCAGCAAGAGCTAAGATAGCCATGAGTTCAGATGCGGCCGAAATGTCGAATCCATCTTCGCGTTGATAGCCGTTAATCGTTTTTCCAGGTTCATTCTGACCAACGGTAATTATACGTAAAGCACGATCATTATGGTCGACAACACGCTTCCAGCAGACATTATTCGAATCAATCTTTAATGCTTTCAGTCCTGAACGTTGTTCAAATGCTTGGTAGCCTTCACGTTGTTCATGGTAAATACGAGCATCGATTGCTGCAGCTGCAAGGTTGTGGGCCGCGGTTACAGAATGAATATCACCAGTGAGGTGTAAATTTAACTCTTCCATCGGTGCTACTTGAGATAATCCACCGCCAGCGGCACCGCCTTTAACGCCAAAAACTGGTCCCATAGATGGCTGACGAATGCAGGCCATAACAGATTTTCCAATTTGGGCTAAGCCCTGAGACAAGCCGATCGTCGTGACTGTTTTACCTTCGCCAAGAGGGGTTGGCGTTATCGCAGTGACTAAGACTAATTTGCCATTAGGATTGTCTTCTAATCGTTTGATGGTTTGTAATGAGACTTTTGCTTTGTAAGGGCCATGAGATTGGAATTCAGACTGGAGAAGCCCCGCTTTAGTGGCGATCGCTTCAATGTTCGCTAATTTTGTTGCTCGACAGATATCAATATCAGATAGCATAAATGCCCCTTATTCTCACTTACTCAAGTTGCGTAATCGTTTGCGTCGGCATGATACGGCTATATCGTATTATGTAAAGAGAAAATTCTAGAGTTCTACACTATAAGAAATAAAACAATAAACTTTCTGCCTTAGATCAATATGAGATTGTTGTACCATATATTTTTCGTGTAACAATAATAAAGGCCACGTTATGTGGCCTTTATTTACATAGATAAAAGAAGTTTGATTTGAATCAGTATTACCTGTCCCAGTAAACCTCTTCCAAGCTATCTTCACGCTCTGGCAACGCACGAGCTAAACGAGGTGAGTGCTGAGTTAACACTTCGTAGCTTACGCGGTTTGCGTATTTACAAATTTGAGAGAGTGAAGAGTAGGTTAGGTAAGGCTGATCATGCTTTGATGAATTAGGAACGTTCATACAGTGATGGCTATTTGCCGCCATATCATGAAGAAGAGCAGAGAGCGCAGCATCTCCCGCACCATTGGTATTTTTTATTTCAAGCGGTCCACCCAAGTAAGGGCCGATATGCGAGTAAACTTTTACAGGTGTTTTACACTCCTGTTTACGCATAGCACGGCTGAATTCATATTTATTGAACTCAGGTATATTACCCGGCAGCAAAGCAAGTTCGGTTTCGCGCTTAACTGAATCCTCAATATAGCCAGCCATATAAAGCCCTACAGGGCCAGAAGTACAAAGAACCAAATCAACCCAATCAAGAGCTTTGTCTGCTGCAAGAAGAGGATCTTTCTCACCAGTGAGGGCTTCACCTTCTTCTTCATTCATCGCAATGATTGAAATGTTTTCTTTGATGTACTCTTGCCACCACTCTGCGTTACCTTCAATAACCCATTTAGTTCCAAGAGTTAGAACAACAGGTACATTCTGGCTTTTCGCGAGTTCAATAGCACGAGCAACAGCTTGTGGCATTGGGTCTTCAGGCTTACCACGCATTAGGTATGAAGATACAACCAATGCAGATGCTTTTTCGAATACATCTTCAGGAATACTATCTGGGCGAAGTTGATTCATTTCACCTTCATTGATTGCGAATGTTCGTTCGCCATCTTGAGAGATCAATGTATAGCAACGACCAATCGAACCTTCAACGGTTTGAAGATTATTGAGGTTCATGCGTGACGATGTACGGCAAAGATAACGGTAGGCAAAAGAACCGACTTCGATATTACGCGACATAACCCCAAGTAGAACGGACTTGCTATCTGCGAGTACTGAGTAGTTGTGCAGTGTATTACCAATTGTATCACCAGGGTACTGATGTGTAATAAGACCGCGTTCAACGAGCTCATCGTATAAAGCATCCGCTTTGCTCTCTTCTAAGACCAAAGAATGTCCTTTACTCAATTCGTACTTAGCAAGGAACTCATCATCTACACGAGCTTCAATATCGACAATGGTTTGACCAACACCAACAATAATCGGGCGATACAATTTTGGAGCTTGTTTCATCTGATTGACAAGTGGATCACGAGTGTGTGTTGGGAAATAATGCTTAGATTTACGCTGACCGGGAAACTTCATGATGAATAAAGGGGGCTTAGAAAATTTTCTGGATCATATCACAAAAGGGCAAAAGTACTTTCATTTTTATTACATATAGATGCGGTTGGCTATCTTACAACCAACCGCAAGAGAGATCATAAAAACAAGCTATTGAACATTTGAAGCCACAGTTGGTTCAGTATAAGCCTTCGTTCCCCAAAGTGGGACAGTCGAAAGGCTGTGTTTGAAACTACCGTCTGTTTCTTTCGTTGTATAAGACAAGTAAAGTAAAGTTTGGTTGTCAGCATCATAGATACGTCTAACTTTCATCGATTTAAAAAAGATACTTTTTGATTTTTTGAAGACAACTTCGCCGGATTTACTTTTATCAATTTTCGCGATCATATCAGGTGTAATGTCACCTGTTTGACGGCAAGATATTGAGCTGTCACTCGGGTCAGCGAGGCTAAAATCAGCTTCGATAGAGGCAATATGGCAAGTTACGCCTGTCACGATATCATCTTTGAGATTTTCTATTTTGATGTCTTTCATTGTGAAGAGGCCGAGAGATACGTCACCCACTTCGTTGTCAGAGCAGCCAACCAAAAAAACAGAAAGGCCAAGAGCGAATAGAATTTTCTTCATCATAAATCCTTAGATTTGAACTAGATTAATATATCTTACCACATTGGAGGTCGTCGATTTACATTAACCAAAAAATTGAAAGCCTTAGCCTCAACAGTTGAGTCTAGTCCAGTTTTAGAGATAAAAACCTGCTATGGTGTTGCCACTGAGCGTAGATGCAATGTAGATAAGGTACAAAACGATGAAGATAAAAGTGTTAGTTATAATTATGAGTCTTTGTGCTCTTTCTGCGTGTAGCTCAGCCCCAAAATCAAATTTATGCATACCGAAAAGCTGTGATATCTGGGGGTAATACGGCTTTTTCTTTCGTTAAATTGCAGCAATTTAAACAATTATTGGTAATTAAAAGAATGAATAAAACCACGCCAAACATCGTAGAAAAGAAAAACCACTGGTTACTTGGGCAAGTCGATGTGGACTTTCCAACATCTGAAAGCTTGTTGGGTAGAGATCTGTATGTAAAAAGCTTAGAAACTAAACATTATCAAGAGCTCGATACCATGCTTAGCCATGGGGATGATGTGGTTGATGAGATCTACTTGGTTGATTTTCATCGGCTGACGATTATGTTTTCTATAATCCAGTCTAAGAAATGGAAATTGGATCGCGACCAATCCAATATTATTGAATTTCTTACTCAGATTATTCTATCTTCTGATCATGAACTGTATGTTGGCTTTAAGTCCGGTGAGCCTGTGGCTGCGGCAATGGTTAGTTGTGATGATATTGAATGTCTCATATCAGATTTAGCATGGCACAATGATAATGAAGATGACATCGAGAAATTTACTTACCAGCTTTGGCGTTATTGGAAACAAAGTCACACTAATGATTGTGAAGTGTGGGTAGAGAAGCAGTAAAGGCTAGTAACAATTGTAATGTTTGAAGTATCATTAAAGTTCTCCCTCTAAAGTGGTACTTCAAAAAATGTCATTTGTATTGAAAATGAGTTTGTTGGCTTTTTTCAGTGCATTTTCTATGTTCCTTCAAGCTGAAGTGAATCAACTTTTAGAAGCAGCCAAAACTGTTGAGCATCCCTTCAAGCGGATCCTTATCATTCACTCATATGATCCTTCCTATCAGTGGACTCGTGATTTGCAAAATGGGATCGATAAAGCTCTGTCTTTAGCGTCAACACCTGTCAAAGTATCAGTTGAATATCTTGATACGAAAAGAATTAACACCAATGATTACTATCAAGAATTAGAGCGTTACTTTAGAGTTAAATACAATGCATACCCATTCGATGCAGTAATCGCAACTGATGATAATGCTGTTCGTTTATTAAATAAAACGAATATCGTCCCCAATAGAACGATTCCAATTATTGCTGTAGGCATAAATGATTTATCAGCACGATTAGATTCCGTCTCTGATTATACTGCAACTATTTATGAGCGAGATAATGTCGAAGGAAATATATCTGAAATAATAAAACACAGAAAAGATATAAAGAATATTTATTATTTATCTGACAGAAGTACGACCTCGGAATTAATTAGAAATAAGGCTTTACCGATTATATCTAATCTACCAGACGTCAATCTCGTCGAGGTGAGAGATCAAACGTTGAATGCTGCAGGGGATTTACTGTCAACAGTGTCGCCTGATGATGCAGTGATATTAACGCATTTTAATACAGAATTAGATAAAGGCATCTACCATACTTATGAGAATATCTCATCTGTGATTGGTAAGAAAAGTGCTGCCCCAGTTTTTGTCTTTTGGGATTTCTATATTATTAACGGTATTTTGGGTGGGTACGTGAACCATTCCGAAAATATGGGTGTAGAAGCGGTTCAAGCACTTGATCAGTATATTCCTATGAACTTTACTAAAGCTCTTAGCTTCCCTAATGTCAACCTTCTCACATTTGATTATGAGGTTATGATTAAGTTCGGGATAGAGCAGGAGCTATTGCCTAAATCCGTTGTCATTTTAAATAAGCCAAAATCATTTCTTGAAGATAATTTCAGATTACTTTTAGGTGCTGGGATTATTATTATTTCTTTGTTTCTAGTTATCATTACACAATCTGTCATGCTGAGACAAAAGCGTGAACTGGCAAAGAAGAACTCAAAAATTCTCTCTCTTCAAAAACGTACCGTTGGCGTACAAAAAGAGATGATCCATGTTCTAGGCGAAGCGATTGAAACTCGTTCTGGTGAAACGGGTAATCATGTTAAGCGTGTGGCAATGTTGTCTGCTCTGTTGGCCAAGCTGAAAGGTTTGAGCCATCGTGAAATTGAGATTATCGAAATCATTAGTCCTATGCACGATGTTGGAAAAATTGCCGTACCTGAGGCTATTTTAGACAAGCCAGGCAAATTGACAGCGAGCGAGTGGAAGATCATGCAGCAACATACCACGGTAGGCTTCAATCTGCTGAAGACGAGTAATGGTGACTTAACGAACTTAGCTGCCATTATTGCCAATGAGCATCATGAAAGGTGGGATGGTAATGGATATCCTCAACAAAAGTCCGGGACAAATATTCATATCTTTGCTCGTATCACTGCGATTGCCGATGTTTTTGATGCACTTCTAAGTCAACGTTGCTACAAAGATGCTTGGCCTATCGAGAGAGTCGTTGCATGGTTTGAAGCTGAACAGGGGTTGCAGTTTGATCCTGATTTGACCACTTTGTTGCTCGAAAACATCGAGGAGTTCGTCAAAATTCGAAATACCTACCCAGACGGTAACTCGAAAATCGTAAACGCAGTATAGAATATTTATTTGATGTTGGTATTTTCGTCAATATTTCACCTGAACGATCAATTTATTGCTCAATACAGTGACCAATATTCTATTTTGTAAAGCAAAACTTGGTCTCAAGATAAATCTGTTAGCTATGCACAGAATCATGCCAATGAATGAAATAGTATATAACTTAATGTTCGAAATATAGGGCAAGTTATGACTAAGAGAGCAATGCCAAGTTCAATAAAGTGTGTCATTTTCGATTGTGATGGAACGCTAATTGATAGTGAAAAGCTCTGTTGCCAAGCACTAGTGAATGTATTTACTTCATTTGGGGCAGAGTTAACTCTTCATGAAAGTATCGAGCATTTTCAGGGTGGAAAATTGGCAGATATTTTATCTGAAACTAATACCCGTGTTGGTTTAAATATTTCATTAGATGTTTTAGAACCAATGTATCGAGAGCAAGTTAGCCTCTTATTTCAAGCCGAGTTGAAGCCAATGAATGGCGCTAGATCACTTATTCAATTTTTAGAAAAAAATCAAATTGAGTTTTGCGTGGCATCAAATGGACCAAAAGATAAAGTGCAATATTCACTCTCTTTAACGGGTCTACTAGATAGTTTTGATGGGAAAATATTTTCAGCGTTTGATACCAATAGTTGGAAGCCAGAACCTGACCTAATTATGTATTCTGCGATGAGTATGGGTTTCTTGCCATCAGAATGTCTGTACGTTGATGACACAAAAAAAGGCGTGCAAGCAGGTGTTGATGCCGGAGTGAAAACAATCCAGCTATGTAATGGAATGTCTGCAACAAAAGTTGATTTGCCAAGTGTCACACACATCCATCACTTAGGTGAAATTGAGAGTTGGATTAGTGATACACACTGTTAGATAGATATACATATGTGTGTTGGCGTTGATGCTGAAAATGGTGATGGTTGTTTTTGATAATAGATTTGAATTGTTTGGTATGAAAACCACACGATCCACATGTAAACTTTTCACCACTTTCTGATAGTAGGTACTCGTCATGGTGGCAGAGCGGGCATACAACGTCATTGTTTAGTTCTGGTTTTATTTTTATCATATTGGATCCCTGGCAGCAAAAGTAAGGAAAATCCTTATCAATTAAGATTACTCCTTTTGTCTAACTTTTGAGCATACAAAAACTTATTTATGTGTAAAAAATGAGACGCGATTCAAGTACTGGTTATTGGAATGAAATAATGCTGTTATTGAGGTTGTTGAAAGTACCCAAAGTTGTCCATAGACGTAAACTTCGTCTAACTGCTTGCTCGATGTGAAGTACATTCTGAAGATGAATAGATAAAAATAAAGCGCTCACTGAGCGCTTTATTAGTAATGGGCACAAACGTTAGATCGGATTAAACCGTGCGGTAACGTTTCAGTACTTCTCCGAGTGAATTCGATGCTTTTGTAAGGTTCGAAATACCAGCCGAAGATTGTTCAGCAACAGATTTCAGGGTATTGGATTGAGTTCGGATATCACTTAACTCTGCGGCAATATCATTCGCTACTGCGCTCTGCTCTTCAGCAGACGTTGAGATTTGAATACTCATATCCATTAATGTGGTTGCTGAATTCGCAATTGAGCTCACATCACTTCCAATATCAGAAATTAAGTCGCTGCTTGTATGTGCTTGGCTAACTGTTTGCTGAGTGATATTGGCAATATTTTGGCTTTCTGATTGTAATTTCTCGATCATCGCTTGAATTTCGACAGTCGCTGCTTGAGTACGACTCGCTAAAGTTCTTACTTCATCTGCCACGACAGCAAAACCACGACCTTGTTCGCCTGCACGCGCTGCCTCAATGGCTGCGTTTAATGCGAGTAGGTTGGTTTGTTCAGAAATCGCATTAATGGTTGTGATAACTTCGTTTATTTGAGTCGTGTTTTCATTCAAGGTTGCTACTGAATTTGACGCTTGCTCGATATATTGAGACAGCTGGCCAATTTCATTAATTGCTTGCTGAACACGCTGGTGACTTGAAGCAACATGTTTAGCATCCTGATCGGTTTGTCCTGTCGCTTGCTGAGCAATGTTAGAGACTTCCTGAGCTGAGGCTGTCATCTGTTCCATTGCCGTTGCAACTGAATCTAAAGACGCATATTGATTGGTGATTTGTGCTTCGCTCTGCTTCATTTCGCCTTCAAACGAAGATGAAGTATTGCTAAGTGTTTCAGCACTCTCTTTAACGCTAACCACAAGTTCAGTTAGCGTATCCATCGATTTATCTAATGCGCAACCGATAGTGCCAAACTCATCACGTCCAGGGTGGAAGCCTAAGCGCGAAGTAAGATCACCCGCCCCAATTTTTTCAGTAGTACTAAATAGAACCCACAAAGCACCACCTAGGAAAGTCGCAACCCAGTACACAAAAATACCAAAAGGAACAGCCCAAAGGTAAGTTAGGAAAAATGAAGTTAAGGCCTGTTGTTTTTTATCGCCTTCAAGTTGTTTTACATTTTCTGTAAGGGTAAATGCTTGACCTGAAGAATGAGTAGCACTAACGGTAACCACACCATTTGTATATTGAGTTGATTGCACACCGTTACTTTTACGTAAAGAAGAGGCGGAAAGAACATCTAGATCTGAATTAGATAGCATTCCTTGCAGTTTGTATTCGGCAGCAGTGATAGATTGTGATTCAATTTGATCAATACTATTGAAATAACGAGCCCCAGCGGTTGCGGTCAACGCTACTAAAAAGAGTGCAAATATCACCCACATCTTGTCATTAATTGACATCTTTATAAATAGGCGATCAATCGTCCTAAATTGTACTTCCTTCATAAATGCTCCGCAGCAAAATTATATTGAGCCATTCTTACGAAATAGAGCACATTTTAATGTGCTCTATCGCACTTTCTTGTGAAACCCACAGTAAGTGACTTTTAATAAGTGTGATCTAAGTCATTAAAAGTTAAGTGTGAATTCAATCTAGTTAACCAAGCGGGCTTAGAATGCCAAAACTTATTAACAATTGAGCTCCAATGATAACACAGCCACAAATGCCACTAAAAACTAATGAAAGATTACCGCCTTTAACTTGGTAAAACTGATCATTATTGCCATTTTTTCTTACAGTATGAGCCATGACTGCAGGTAACAATACAGCAAGTATAGCAAGTGCTATGGCAGCGTACCCAAGTGCCATAATAAACCCTTGCGGGTAAAAGAGAGCGAAGCATAGTGGCGGAACAAAAGTAATAAGAGCAGACTGAACTCGATTTTTCGTACCTTGTTGTTTGTTAAGCGTATCACCCATGTATTCG
Organism: Vibrio clamense; assembly: GCF_050337905.1. Lineage (NCBI taxonomy): Bacteria > Pseudomonadati > Pseudomonadota > Gammaproteobacteria > Vibrionales > Vibrionaceae > Vibrio > Vibrio clamense. Next base: position 50,159 of record NZ_JAKJTJ010000028.1, read on the forward strand.
AATAGGCCTAGGCTCACACCTAGAAACGAAGTTACTAGCGCAAGATCCGCAAAAACCCCAACAATGTTCGCTAAGTTGGAATTATGTACAGTTTGTGAAAGCGTGTTTAGTAACGCACTTAGGCCTGAATTGTTGACTAATACGGACTGGCTGATCACACCCAGTGTGACGATTTGCCATAAAATGTAAATAACCAGCGGTAGAGCAGAGCCAATCACGATCGCTTTCTTCAATGCTTTTGTTTCACCGCCCAAGTACTTCACAATAGCTGGAATACTGCCGTGGAAACCAAATGAGGTAAAAATCACTGGGATTGCCGCTACAACTAAACCTTGCTGCATAGGCATACTCAGAAGGTAAGACTCAGTGACATTTGGCGCAAGAAAGGTGAGTACGAACACCATGGCGACTAATTTTAATGTAAATAGTACGCGGTTTACCTTATCTACAGTACTTGTTCCGACAGTCACGACCATTGCGACAAGCAGAGTAAATAATAGGGTTCCTGAGGTTTGGTTCACGACACCCATATCTAGGCTGTTTAAACGTTCTGTAAATTGAGCGCCTCCACCCGCAATGTAGGCCGCACAGAGAGAGTAGAAAAGGAACAGCATGGAAAAGCTAGCAATAAACTTTCCTTTCGTACCCAAAATCTGTTTTGCGAGGGTATGGAGAGTTGCATCACTACCTGCGTATTGATGGACTTCTAGCATTAATAGTGCTGTGAAAGCCATTAGCCCCCAAAGAAAAAGCATTATGATGAGGGATGTTCCAAACCCGATGCCTGCTGATGCTAGTGGTAGAGCTAGCATACCAGCACCAATGGTGGTTCCAGCAATGATTAAAGTACTGCCAAAGATTTTTGATGTCATGAGTGTATTCTTAATTTTACATTTCAAGATGTTGTAGATACTTTTATTTGGCGGTTAGCCATTCTTGTGTGTCGTATCTACTGCTTTTATCGCATTTTGAAGAATAATTAAGTGCAAAGCAATCACTTTTGTACATTATTATTTCCTTTGTGTAATTTTTTGTTTACAGTCATTGTGTTGCACGGTAGTACAGTCATAAGCAAACGTTTACTTATGATGTTGTTCATATTAGTTTGAGAATTATCTTTAGATCGTTAGCAAACTGTCATATAAGGTAGATATAAAGGCACGGTGGCTTTTAAAAATAAACGATGGGTTTGTCGTCTTAAGATGATTTCACACACTGAACTAACAGCCCATCTATTTTGTGTACAAGAAATGGAGGTCAATAATGAGTGACCAAACAACCAATGAAGAGAGCTTGGAGCTCTTGGATGCAATCGAAATAGGCATCGACTTATCCGAATATGAGCAGGCAGTTGAAGAGCTTGCTGATAGCATTTTTGCAAATAAATAGATAACCGTTGTAGCCAGCACAATCATGTGCTGGCTAAATCTATATTAAAGGGCTCAGTAACTAAGAGCCATGTTAACTAAGAGCGATGGTAACTAACAGCTATAGCAATTGAGAACTTTAGCAATTAAAAACCATAGCAACTAAAAACCATAGCAATTAAGAACGGTAGTAACTAAAAACTACAGTAATTAAGAACCACAGTAATTCGTGAAAGCGATGAACAGTTTTGTTACAATCCGCGCCTCTTTGATATTTGAGCGCAATTCATGTCTGATACCACTCTTACCTTTGACCAATTAGGTCTTTCCAAATCAATACTCACAACACTGGCGAAACTGAATTTTTCGCAACCTACTAGCGTGCAAGAGCGCGCAATCCCTCATGTTTTAGCAGGAAAAGATGTATTAGCAGGCGCTCAAACGGGAACAGGAAAAACGGCCGCTTTTGGTTTCCCTATCATTCAACGTTTATCCCAGAATCCAATGGATAGAGAGTCTCATAGCAAAGTGGTTCGTTCGTTGATTTTGGTTCCGACGCGCGAGCTTGCTCAGCAGGTCTTTGATAATTTAGAAAGTTATGCCGAAGGTAGCAATGTTAAAGTCGTTGTTGCTTATGGTGGAACGAGTATGCATGTTCAAACAAAGAATCTACGAGGAGGTGCTGATATTTTGGTGGCGACTCCGGGGCGTCTTATTGATCACCTCTTTGTGAAAAACATTGTTTTAAACCAAACCGAAACTTTAGTGCTTGATGAAGCCGATCGTATGTTAGATATGGGGTTCATGCCTGATATCCAACGTATTCTTCGTCGAATGAACGATGAGCGTCAGACTTTATTTTTCTCGGCAACGTTTGATAAAAAGATAAAGAAAATAGCGCACGATATGATGCGTGATCCGACTGAAATACAAGTCACACCTTCAAATAGCACCGCAGATAAAGTGAAGCAACTTGTCTTTCCCGTTGATAAAAAACGTAAAAGCGAGTTATTGGCGTACCTTATTGGCTCTCGAAACTGGCAACAAGTTCTTGTCTTTACTAAGACTAAGCAGGGAACAGATGTGCTTGTCAAAGAGCTGAAATTGGACGGGATCAAAGCAGCATCCATTCATGGAGATAAGAGTCAAGGCGCACGTCAGAAAGCGCTCGATGATTTTAAATCAGGCAAAGTACGCGCTCTTATTGCGACAGATGTTGCCGCAAGGGGACTGGATATTCAGCAACTAGAACAAGTTGTGAACTTTGAATTACCTTACAAAGCGGAAGATTACGTGCATCGAATTGGGCGAACAGGCCGAGCAGGTAACGAAGGCTTAGCGGTATCACTAATGAGTAGGGACGAAGAATACTTACTTGAGGCGGTAGAAACGCTACTTGATACTCGCTTACCGCAAGAGTGGTTAGCTGGTTTTGAACCGAGTTTGCTTGGCGATGTTGAAGAAGATCGCACGCCACATAAAAAAGGACGCTCAGCCGACAAGCGCAAAATGAAGGCTAAGTTGAAAATTCATCAGAACCGAGGCAAAGCGAAGCGTTAAGAATTCGCCTGTGCGGATTTAGTCGTCGGGGTTTAGATAGGTGAGTTGATACGCGATAGTTTATGTGGATAGTATATGTGTATTGCTGAGACAGCTATCGGCTTTATCGACTTACATAAGGCTTATTCACTTAAACTGATATCTAGTGGTAAACGGTAACGGGCTTTGTCTGGTGAAAACAAAGCCGTTTCGTTATATCCACCAGTGGATTAAAATATATCCAATAAGCGGATATCGATAGTTAAAACAGCATTCGGTCCAATGCTACTGCGATTTCCCTTTTTCCCCCACGCCAAATCTGGCGGGATTACAAATTCATAGCGAGAACCTAATGCCATGTATTGTAGTCCTTCGGTTAATCCGTCGATTGCTTCTTCCACACTAAATTTTTCTGGGCTGTTGGTCTTGTATGTATCTGCGATAATTTTCCCGTCAGTTAACAGAATTCTTTGATGAACCTCAACACTATCATCCATTGTTGGTTTGCGTTCATTCGTAGCTTCAATCACGCGATACATTAAGCCGGAATCAGTCATCGTGACGTCCGATTTTTGTTGATATTTGACAAGAAAATCTTCACTTTGCTTTCTATTTTGCCCAGCGGATCCTTTACCACTTTTTTTATCTTTATTGCGTGCCATTATTTATATTCCAAGCTGATAAATTGATTGGTTTGTAATTTGACTTTAGTTATATAAAAGCCTGATATTTCTACATAAAGAAATATATACATAATAATTAGTACCATTAAATATCATACCAAACCTAACAAATTACGGCTCACTTATAATTGAACGTAATGGTCACTTTTTGCGTGTTGGCACAGGAGTTAAATGATTTTTCATATTTATGACGGTGAACGACAGATTCAAGCGACATTATTTGAAATATACGTAAAGTGGCATCGATATAAAACGAGTTAAATTGATTTTAATTTATGTCGAAGGATTAGATCATCTCATTAGTACGTTGGGTAATGAAATTGTCACAGTTGAAACTAACACGTTGTTATCAAAAGTAGGCAAACCAATCTCTGAGTTACCTTGGCAGCTGAGCATGAGTTTAGATCAGGAATATTTTTTATTCTTGAACATCTCGCGGTACCATTTTATCGAAAATCACTCGGATAAGTCCGATTTTCGGTTACAGTTCATCTTGCATTCTACTTCATAAACTATCTCATTAAGTGAGGTCGGTTTCAGTTCATCTTGCGGGGCAATATGGAGTTTTCTAACCATACTTTGATTAAAAATCTGCCAGTGATTAAGTAAACATTGTGATTCACAAGTTGTTTCGTTGGCCCAAGTCTCTTTCATGAATGGAGTGAGACTCGCAGCGGCGTGCGCAGACATGATGGATTGCCACTTTATCTCTTCTATGCGGATCGGCGTTTCCGGAAAATCTCGGTTATAGTCAGCCTCAAGCTTATACACCACCGCTTCAATTTCACCCACGCTATCAATAAAGTAGTCTAATAGCTCTCCGGCCTGCCTCACAGCATCAGCGATAAACTGGATTGGCTCTTTTCTAATGAGCATGTGTGCTTGCATTCTAGTTATAAATAGATAGAGCGTTGTATTTGCGGTCAATCCTTGTGGCATTTCTTGAAGAATATGCTTCATATACGCCAGCATATACTCATGTAAAGAGTCACTAATGGAGTACCAAATGTTCTCTTTGCTGCCAAAATGATGACGGATCAAACTGTGTGAAACGCCAGCTTTCTCACTGATATTTCTTAGTGAAACACGCTCATACCCGAGCTCACAAAACATTTGAGCGGCAACGGTAATGATTTGATGCTTTGTCTCTTCTGCCGCCAGAGCACAGCGGCGACCTTGTTTTCTTTCCGTCATACGAACCTTCTTATCATCTAAGCTGTCTTTTTATCAGATTTCACAATATTTTTCATAAAAATAATTACTGCACAGGTGGAAAGTATACTTGATCTGAACATAAATAACTATATACTGCCCGCATGTATAATAAACCTGAACGTATTGGATTTCGTTATGATTAACTCCCCATCGTTATTTAGTAGTCAGCTGAAATTGACGGCAGTGATTGCTCTGAGTTTTTTTATGGTTGGCTGCAATCAAGCAAACTCAGAACCACAAAAAAATATTATTAAGCCAGTGAAACTCATCACGGTTCCAGATCTATCTAGCCAGCATACGGATAATTTCTTAGCGAAAATTGGTGCCACTGAGCGCGCAGAATTATCGTTTCAAGTCGCTGGTGAAATTGAGTCAGTGCCAGTAAGAATGGGTGAGATAGTTGAGAAAGGGCAGGTGTTAGCACAGCTTGATCCTACGGACTTCCAAATTGCGCTAGATGCGAAACAAGCTCAGTTTGATCTGGCTAAAACGCGATTCGACAGAGCGGAGAAACTGTACAGAAAGAAGTTGATCAGTACCGATTCTTTTGACCAAACAGAAACGTCTTACCAGGCTGCTTTAGTGTCCCTTGAGCAAGCGAAAACAGACTTGAGTTACACGACAATTTCTGCTCCTTTTGATGGTGTTGTATCACTTGATTTCAGCAAAGCACATGAACTTGTTGCGCCTAAGCAAGTGGTGTTGAACCTCATCAATAATGTAAAGATGGACGTGACGTTCAGCATTCCGGTGAAATACGTAGAAAAGAATGGTTTATCCGCAATTAAAAAGACGCAGCTTTTTGTTCGAATGGATAGCCATTTGACCCACCTTATCCCTGCAAATTTCAAAGAGATCTCTACTCAGGCCGATCAAGATACAAACAGCTATACCGCGGTTGTTAGCATCACTAAGCCTGAAGGTATTAACCTGTTGTCTGGCATGACTGGACAAGTGCAAGTAGTGAATAGTGAAAGAAGCTCAGGGTTCAAGATTATGGATTCGGCGTGGATCACGAAAACCAGTGATAAAGGAACACTTTGGCTTTTTGATAGTGAAAGCAAGCAAGTAGAGAAGACCCAAGTGATGCTTGATGACGAAGGTTACGTATTAGATGGCTTGAAGCAGGGTGACCTCATCGTTGTTGCTGGCGTTAGTGACATTTCGGAAGGACAGCAAGTGAAAGTATGGCAACGAGAAGGTGGAATCTAATGTCGTATAACGTGAAAAAAATAGGTTCATTATCTGTATTAATGCTGGCACTGACTGGCCTTCAAGGTTGTTCAGATGCAGATGTTGTTGCTCCGTCACCTCTATTACAAGTTTCAACGTTAACCGTCGATGCGCCTTTAGAGAGCCAGTATCGCAGCTTTAACGGCCAAGTAGTTGCGGCTGAGTTAACGTCTTTATCCTTTCGTATTGAAGGAGAAATCAATCAAGTTGCTGTTCAACCTGGACAATTTGTTAAAAAAGGCCAAGTCATTGCTACTTTAGACGATCAAAAAGCTAAGCAGAATCTAAAAGATGCGAAATCTCAATTAAACCTAGCAAGTCGCCAACTGAAGCGTGGCAACGACTTATACCGTAATGAGATGGTCTCAAAAGCTGAACTAGATGAATTGACTGCGAACTATAAATTGATGTCTGCAAACTTGAAAGCGGCGGAAATGGCCATCAAATACACACAACTACGTGCGCCATTTGATGGATTAGTGTCTGACGTTCCAAAAGACAATTTTGAAAATACAGCAGCAGGTGAAGTGGTCGCTACTCTATATAAAAACGACACGGTTTACGTACGCATTCAAATTTCAGACAGCGTTTTGGCGATGCTAAACCCAGAAGTTAATTCAGAAAGCTATCAACCTAGCGTTCGATTCTCAGGGGTTGACCAAGCTTATCCGATGAAATATTTAGAGCACACGAGTGAGTTACATCCTCAGTCCCAAACTTATGAATTTTGGCTACAAATGCCGCAAGTTTCCCCGATGATCATGCCTGGAACAAGTGCAACTGTCACTGTCGATATGATGAAAGCGGGCTTGAGTACTGTTCAGGGATATCAGTTGCCGATGACAGCATTGGATGCAGGGAGAGAAGAGGGTGAGTTCTTTGTCTGGAAAATGGTCAATGGAGCGGTTGAAAAAGTGAAAGTTGGCGTTGAAGAAACGACCAGTCAGGGTGTCATTGTTGAATCTGGCATTACTCAAGGAGACGTATTAGTGACGTCTAATCTAAGAAAACTTCGTCAAGGCATGGAATTAAAAGGAGCTGCTCAATGACTATCGCAGAGTACTCGATTCGTAACAAAGTAATCAGTTGGTTATTTATCGTTATATTAGCGATTGGTGGTGTGGTTTCATTTTCAGATCTAGGTCGTTTAGAAGACCCAGCATTTACCATTAAAGACGCAATGATCATTGCAAACTACCCGGGAGCAACGTCTCAAGAGGTAGAAGAAGAGCTGACATATCCGCTGGAAAAAGCGATCCGTCAGTTGCCGTACATAGATAAAATTACATCAACGTCATCAAACGGCATGTCACAAATGATGGTGAGCATGAAGATGGAGTATGGCCCAGACGAACTTCCTCAAATTTGGGATGAAATGCGTCGTAAGGTCAACGATCTTCGACCTGCATTGCCATCTGGTGTCACTTCTGTACAAGTCATGGATGATTTTGGTGATGTTTACGGCGTGATGATCATGCTAACGGGCGATGACTTTGACTATGTTGAACTTAAGCAATATGCCGATTACCTAACGCGCGAAATTGAACTTGTCGAGGGCGTGGGTAAAGTGAGTATAGCTGGTGATCAACAAGAGCAGCTTTTCGTTGAGATCTCATTAGAGAAGCTTGCCGCGGTCAATTTAGACATGTCCATCGTGAACAATTTATTGAATCAGCAAAATAGTGTTCAATCTGCTGGTGAAGTCATGCTCAATGGACAAAAACTTACCATTCGACCAAATGGCAGCATGAGCACGGTTGAAGAATTAGAAGAGCTGATCATTCACGGGCGTGATACAGGTAACTTAATTCGCCTAAAAGACGTTGCAGAAGTGTCACGTGGTATTCAAGAAAAGCCGTCAAATATCGTCACTTATAACGGTAAACCAGCGATCAACCTTGGTATATCATTCAGTTCAGGGGTTAACGTTGTTGAAGTTGGTAATGCGCTTAGCAAAGAGCTTCAAACACTTGAAAACATTCGCCCAGCGGGTGTAGAGCTAAATTATTTTTACAATCAATCGGCGGAAGTTGACCAATCGGTTAAAGATTTTGTTATCAGCTTAGCTGAAGCTGTCGCTATTGTGATCATCGTTCTGCTTTTTGCTATGGGGCTTCGAAGCGGCATCATCATTGGTTCGGTATTACTACTGACCGTAATGGGCACCTTCATTCTGATGAAGTGGAATAATATCGAACTGCACAGGATTTCACTTGGTGCTTTGATTATTGCTCTAGGGATGTTGGTTGATAATGCTATCGTTGTTGTTGAAGGCATCCTTGTCGGCATTAAGAAAGGACGTACGAAGGTCCAAGCTGCTAATGAGATCGTAAAACAGACACAATGGCCACTGCTTGGTGCAACGATTATTGCCATTACTGCGTTCGCTCCAATCGGTTTGTCTGAAGATGCGACAGGTGAGTTCCTTGGCGATCTTTTCTGGGTACTATGCTATTCGCTTTTCCTAAGTTGGGTGACTGCATTAACCATCACTCCGCTGTTGGCAAATCTATTATTTAAAGATGAAAAACCACAAGATGGCGATGAAGAAATAGACCCATATAAAGGGGCACTATTCACTCTATTTAAATCCATGCTGACATTTGCATTACGATTCAGATGGCTTACGGTTGTTTCAATGGTTGGATTGCTGGTCGTCTCCATTATTGGGTTTGGACAAGTGAAACAACAATTCTTCCCGCCTTCAAATACACCGATGTTCTACATTGATATGTGGATGCCTGAAGGTACTGATATCCGTGAAACATCGAAGCAAAGTAAAGAAGTCGAGCGTTATATTCGTGCGCAGGATAATGTTGAATTTGTTACTACTTCGACAGGACAAGGGCTACAGCGTTTTGCACTAACCTATCAACCAGAAAAAAGCTACGAAGCATACAGTCAGCTACAAGTGCGAATGAATGATCGTGAGCATATGTTTGACCTATTGCACTTGCTGGATAAAGAGTTAGCCACGAAATTTGACCAGCCATCATTCCAATTTAAGTTGATGGAGTTTGGCCCTTCACCTGCGTCTAAAATTGAAGCAAGGATCAGCGGTGCCGATCCACAAATATTGCGTGATATTGCGATTCAAGTAGAAGATATTCTTGCTGCTGACTCAGGTTCTAGAAACATTCGACATGACTGGCGCGAAAGAACGAAGGAACTGGTTCCACAGTTTAATGAATCTAAAGCGCGTCGTTTAGGGATCTCAAAGCAAGATCTGTCAGAAACATTGCAAATGTCCTTCGGAGGAAGTTCCATCGGGCTGTTGCGTGATGGTACGCATATGCTGCCGATTGTTGCTCGCTTGCCAGAAAGTGAGCGTGTCGATTTTGAATCGCTAAGTAATGTAAAAATTTGGAGCCCAACCCTTCAAACTTACATTCCGGTAGAACAAGTGATCGATGGCGTTAAGTTAAGTTGGGCTGAGCCACTGATTCAGCGTCAAGACAGAAAACGTACGCTAACAGTATTAGCTGACCATAATGTTTTGGGTAATGATACCGCGGCGAGCTTATTTGCACGCGTGCAACCAAAAGTCGAAGATCTTCATCTACCTGATGGCTATGTTATTGACTGGGGTGGTGAGTACGAGTCTTCAAAAGATGCACAAACATCTCTGTTTGGTTCATTACCAATGGGCTACTTGTTGATGTTCATCATTACGATGCTGTTGTTTAACTCGGTGCGCAAGCCTCTTGTTATATGGTTCACAGTACCTTTAGCCATTATTGGTGTATCGGTAGGCTTACTTGGTTCAAATCTACCATTTAGCTTTACAGCTTTCTTAGGTTTACTAAGCTTAAGTGGAATGATTTTGAAAAACGGTATTGTTTTGTTAGATCAAATTAATATCGAGTTAGAGAGTGGGAAGGATCCTTACTTAGCTGTGGTTGATAGCGCGGTTAGCCGTGTACGACCAGTTTCAATGGCAGCATTGACCACCGTACTAGGCATGATTCCACTTGTCTTCGATGCGTTCTTTGGTTCAATGGCTGTTACGATTATGGCGGGTCTTGGCTTTGCTACGGTACTTACATTGATTGTAGTACCTGTGCTATTTGCTATTTTCTATAAAATCAAACCATCCACTGCCGGCTAATTTGATTATTTACCGCCAAGCCCTACCGATTATTCGGTGGGGCTTTTTTCGTTTAAGGGACGAAGGAAACGTAATCAAGGTAGAGAAGAATAAAAAGCCGCAATATCTTTGAGATCTTGATCATTAAGACGCTGAAGTTGCGTTTTCATCATGCTGGCGTAATCGCCCGTTCTTTGGTCATTTTGATAAGCTTTCATGGCATTGAAAAGGTATTGTGGGTTTTGGCTGTTCAGATTGGGGTAAGTATTGTTCTGCGCGATACCATTTTGTCCATGACAGAATACACAGCTTGGCGACTTTATCTTACCAAGTTTAGGGTCTCCAAAAGAGGCCGCTGTGGTAGACAATGACGTGAGATAAAAGAAAGAAGCAACGAGATGAGTCAGGAAAGGTTTAGTCATGAAAATCTCACATTAAGAATATAGAACAATAAACTAAAGCCTCCCCTTAGGGGAAGCTCAAGTCATCGTTCTATAAAAAGAGAGTGAGATTTAACGATAGGCTTTAATTTTTTCTAGTACCGTATCAATATCACGCTCAGATATATCGTTGTGGGTAACAAAGCGAACCGGATTGCCAGGGCTGATGGTAATGCCATCCTGAGACAGCTTCTGCGCGAGAGATTTGATATCAACCGTGCTATCCAATTTTGCAAACACGATGTTGGTATGGATAAATTCAGGGTTAACATGAAACCCATCTATTGCCGCTAATCCAAGCGCGAGCTTTTTGGCATTGCTATGATCAATTTTGAGTTGTGGGACTTGCTCCGTGAGCGCTAATTTTCCAGCCGCCGCAAGAATACCCGCTTGACGCATACCCCCACCAAGCATTTTACGAATACGTCTTGCTTTGGCGATAAAGGCTTTATTACCAAGCAGCAGTGAGCCAATTGGGGCCGCGAGCCCTTTGGATAGACAGATCGTCATAGAATCAAAGTATTTGCCGATCTCTTTGACTTCCACATCTAATGCTGCCGCAGCGTTGTAGACTCGTGCGCCATCTAAGTGAAGTTGTAAGCCATGAAAATCGACAAACTCTCGTGCTTCAGCCAGATACTTCATAGGTAACACTTTGCCATTAATCGTATTTTCTAAACTTAGCAGTTTAGTTCGGGCAAAATGGCTGTCGTCAGGCTTAATCGCAGCCGTTAGTTTATTAAAATCTAGAGTGCCATCTGGGTTGTTCTCAATCGGTTGAGGTTGAATTGACCCCAATACCGCTGCGCCCCCGGCTTCAAATTTGTAGTTGTGGGCTTGTTGACCACATAAATATTCATCACCTCGTTCACAGTGAGACATAAGAGCAAGCAGGTTTGCTTGAGTCCCTGACGTGGTAAATAAAGCCGCTTCAAACCCATTCTCTTTTGCTACCCACTCTTCAAGTTCATTAACGGTAGGATCATCGCCATAAACATCGTCGCCAACTACTGCTTTCGCCATCGCATTGCGCATTGATTGTGTAGGTTTTGTTACTGTGTCCGAACGAAAGTCCATTTAAATTCTCCTAAATATAACCGCAAAGTTTGGCTTTACTTAAACATGCAATAGTTTTGGCATCAGTGATGCTTTCTTGTCGTATTTTATCTTCCAACTCATCAAGTGACAATGTCACAACCTCGATAATTTCGTCATCATCACAAGCGTAGCGACGAGTCTCACTGAGTTGTTTTGCAACATAAAGGTACTGTATTTCATCACAAAACCCAGCCAGAGGAGTGACAAGGCCAAGAGAAATGAACTCTTCACCACTGAATCCAGTCTCTTCTTCTAGTTCTCGTTTAGCGCATTCTAGAGGCTGCTCCCCCGGCTCAATCGTTCCCGCTGGTAGCTCTAAGAGCCACTTTTTTAATGAAGGGCGAAATTGATTGATTAAAATAATGTTGCCACTTTCTGTCACAGGAAGAATAACTGCAGCGCCGGGGTGGTGGATCATAGTGTGAGAAATCGTATTGCCGTTGGGGAGGGCGATATCTTCTTCAATGAGGGATATGTTTTTCCATCTATGGATAATTTTGCTCATGCAAATAGGGTCACTTTTTCTAGCATGCTGCCCAATTTTGGGTTGATAGCAGAAACCTTAACGATAAATAACGTTTAGCGAAAGCAAAAAAATGCAAAAAAGTTGTTAACTGACCACCTCAGTAGGTGATGTAGTTCCCAAAAGTGCAAACTATGATTGCCGTGAATTCCGTGGTACACAGATCTGATATAAGTACGAGTCAAATTTTAAATTACACTTGTAACAAAGTGATAACAAATGTATATATTTATTATATACATTTATAAAGTACATATTCCCCAAGGAGTTCCGGAATGATAAACACCTCGATAGCGTCTCATGCACAAAAGGCATTGCTTTCGGAACGTATTAATAAGCTTGCTGCTGCGCTTTCAGATGGTGTTTACGAACGAGAAGACACGATAAAGCTTTGCTTACTGGCCGCGCTCGCTGGCGAAAGTGTGTTTCTGCTCGGTCCTCCGGGTATTGCCAAAAGTTTAATTGCCAAACGCTTGATACAAGCATTTGATAATAGTAGTTATTTTGAGTACTTAATGACACGCTTCTCTACCCCGGAAGAGGTGTTTGGGCCATTAAGCATTCAAGAATTAAAAGATAATGGACGTTATGTTCGTTTAACCGAAGGGTACCTTCCTACGGCTCAAGTCGTATTTCTTGATGAGATTTGGAAAGCAGGGCCTGCCATTCTGAATACACTGCTCACTGTTGTGAATGAAAAGACATTTAAGAATGGCAGTGAAATCGAACGAGTTCCAATGAGGTTGTTGGTTTCGGCATCCAACGAGCTTCCCGATGAAGAGAGCGGTCTCGATGCACTTTATGATCGAATGTTAGTGCGAGTGTTTGTCAATCGAATTCAAAATAAGCAGAACTTTAAATCAATGCTTACCGTCGGTACGACGCAAGAAGCCATCATTCCTGAAGGGTTAGCCATTACCGATACGGAATACCACCAGTGGCAAGCTGAGCTTGAAAAACTAGAACTGACGGATGATTGCTTCGAAAAACTGTTCCAGTTAAAGAGCATGTTGGAAAAAACTATCGAGTCTAAAGGCATTGATGCCTCTGTCTCGGACATGTATGTATCTGATCGTCGCTGGAAAAAAGCCGTCAAGCTTCTCAAAGCAAGTGCTTTCTTTAATGGAAGAGATGCCATTAATCCTCTTGATTTACTTCTTCTGCAAGACTGTTTATGGAACAGCCCAGAATCAAGGGATTTGGTACGAGATGTGATCAAAGAGTTCGCCTTGCAGTATGCTTTTGATCAGCAAGAGGTGACTCAACAAATCGAACTGTGTAAAGAAGAGTTAGCGGATATTCAAGCAGAACTAGAAGCACAGTTTGGCGTAGTACTCACAATGGAAGCTGCATCTGGCCTATTGCGCAAAGAGGTGTACCAATTTGATACATCGAAAGCGAAGCAGTACAAAGTGGGGAATGCCACCAACTTAGTCAAACTGGTTCTCCTGCAAAGTAACCTCTCTGTCTCGGAGTCTGAAAAGGGGGATAGCCGTTGGGTTTATGTACCTAAAGATGAACTTGAACGAGTCGTCAAAGAGGGGCATGGGGATGTCTATGGCTATGTAAACCAGAACACTAGCTTGTGTCGTTTACGTTTCGATCTCGATGCTTCAAATCAGTTGGTCATAAAAGATATTGCTAATCGTGCAGTGCTGGTTAGCGTGGTGACAACTGAAGGATTGGATGAAAATGTTTATCAGCAGTGGAACACGAAAGCGGATCAAGCTTTAGCTCAGCTTCATAATGCAGAACATCATTTAAGGCTTGTGAAATCTAATTTCCACGGAGCGCTTCCACATAACTTTATCGACCCTGAGCTGCCTGTTGCCATGGAATCGAGCTTGCAGTTAGTTTCTCAGTTACTTGAATCTACTCAAAAAGAGAGTGAAAAAATCGCGCAACGTATTATCAATCTGAAACATTTTTTTGAGTAAGAGGGGTAAGCATGCTAGGAGCCGATGGACTTAATTTAGCGCTGATGATTGCAGACTCCGGTATTATTGATACCGCAGTTAATGATCTACTTGCACGTTCACAAGTGATGATGGTGGCTGAAAATCAAGGTGTAAAAAGCTCAGTCAAAAACCACTTGAACAAGTGGCGAGGTAGTGTAAAAAAACGCATCACTAAAGTATGTGAAACTGAACGTTTTCAGCATGAACTTTCTCTTTATCAAGAAGTGATCCATTGGGATGAAGCGACATTTTTCTTAAAAATTAATGACGTCGTAAAAGAGCTGGAGTGGCACTCTGCTTTCTATATTCAAGCCCGCCGCTTACTTGAAAAAAACAAAGCCATCAATAATCCCATGTTCCCGCATTACTTTTGTGATCAGTGGTATAAAAGTCTATCCGATGCGATTAAACAAGCTCAAGTGTCTGAGCTTAAAGTGAATAAAGAGAAAGTGTTAGCCGATCTTTATCAGCGAATGGAAACCATGAAAAGCATGGATAAAGTGACAGATACTGGTGATGAAGGCAGTGTTGGTCGCTTATGGGATATGGCGTCTGCGAAGCTTAGCCGAACTGATTTAAGTGTCATGAAACGCCATGCTGAGTTCTTAAAGAAGAATAAAGGATTACAAGAGATCGCAGAGCAGCTTGGTCGCATGGCTGGGCAGGTGGATGATCCGGATTTAAACAAAGCACCAGCAGAAGAGCTGCAGATGGTGGAAGAGAAAAGTGATGAAGCGACAGATGATATTGTTGGCATTCATGAAAGTGATGATTTAAATAAACTTCTACCAAATGAAACCATGTTTTTAGCCTACCCAGAGCTTGAAGTGGTGTTTTATAAACATTTAGTTGATAAACGTCTCATGAACTATCGTATGCAGGGCAAATCTCGCACCTTACGTAAGGTGAGAGCGCATAAGCCTGAACATAAGCAGCTTGATGTAGAGAAAGGGCCCTTTATCGTTTGTGTTGATGCCTCTGGCTCAATGAGCGGCTTCCCTGAGCAGTGTGCAAAAGCGATGGCGTATGCGTTGATGCAAATCGCGCTAGCAGAAGAGCGTGAATGCTATGTCATTCTATTCTCTACAGAACAGATCACTTATGAACTTACTCGGCCTGATGGCTTACGTGAGGCGAGTGATTTTCTGAGTTACAGTTTTCATGGCGGGACAGATTTGGAACCAGTGCTGATCAAGTCGATTGATCTGATGAGTAGTGATAAATATCGAAATGCTGACTTAGTTGTTCTATCGGACTTTATCGCGCCGAAGCAGCCTGAAGAGGTTTTAAAGAAAGTCGCGCAGTTGAAAGCACGTAAGAATCGATTCCATGCTGTGAGCTTGTCTAAATATGGAAACCCTGCGTTGATGTCGATGTTTGATCATAACTGGGCATATCATCCAAATATTGTAGGGCGTTTAATTAAAAAGTGGTAACCATCACTTAAGTATTGCTGTTCAATAAATAACAGATCAGATCAAAGCTTCAGCAAGTTGAGGTAAATACAATCAAACAAATTTAATTTTCACTTTTTTGTTTGACTCTGTTCGCTCAATCCGTAAAGTATGCCTCAACGCAAAGGGAATCCCCTAACGCGTTGAAAAATATGGCGCCTTGGCAGAGTGGCTATGCAGCGGATTGCAAATCCGTGGACCTCGGTTCGACTCCGGGAGGCGCCTCCAGATTTTGATAAAAAACCTGAGCTTTTAAGCTTGGGTTTTTTTATGCCTAAAATTGCGTATTTTATGGATTGAGTCATAATTTTACCTTTGAGTTCTTGAACAAATTGTTTAAATGTATATCGTAAGGTAAAAATAAATTGTCCACCTTATCTCTACCAGCGTAATAGACTCAGGAAACTCAATGCCATTTCCTCAAATATCATTTAAATATAATGATGGTGTGAAAACCGTCTTGTTTTTCCTTTTTTCCTTTTTCATGTCCATGCTTCTCCTTGTTCCATTTGCCTCAGTACACTACGAAAATGTGACGTTAAATGCTGTCCATTCTGTTGAAGTTAAGCTAGATGCAATCAAGTCGGATTTCCAAAAGTTCATTGCTCAAGATAGCTCTGAAAAAGGGTGTCCATTAATGGTTCAGGAGTTACGACAAAGTGTTTTTGGCACCCATATGGTGAAAGAGGCTGCCTTATTTGATTCTAGTGGCCTTTTCTATTGCTCAACGACTGACGGTAGTGTGTCTTTTCAACTATTTGAGTCTATAGAGAGGCGTTTAGAGGCTACGAATACGACACTATCTTATTCAAGAGCCGCCGTTACTGGTCTGAAATCGATAATGTTGATATTCACAAATGGGAAGAATGGTGGAGTGAGTCTTCTCATTCCGCCGAAATATATCTATGACGTTGTTCAGTCAGAACTTGGAAAAGATGATATTCATACTAAAGTTGAAGTCATCGGAAGGGATATTAATCCAAGTGTTAGCAGCCGTTATTTATCTCATAAGCGGTTTAAATCGAAGAAGTACCCACTCTCTGTCACCTCGTATATAGATGGCTTATATTACTTTCAGTATATGTTGAACTATATATGGTTTGGATTTCTTATAGCAGGAGTCAGTACCGTTGCCATCGTTTTTCAGCAACACAAAAGACTTGTTCAGAGAAGTTTGGGTTTTTCATTAAACAACGCGTTAGATCAGGGTCACTTGCATGTCCATTATCAGCCCATTGTTGATCAACGCTCCAAAGAAGTGGTGGGTTGCGAATCTCTATTAAGATGGAATGATCCGATAGAAGGGGCGGTATCACCTGCTATTTTTATCCCTTTAGCTGAAAATTTAGGCTTAATCGAGGATCTTACCTACTTTGTACTCTCTGAAGCCCTCACTCTGATAGATAAAAATCCTAAGTTATTTGAAACTCGTTATGTCAGTGTGAACATAAGCCGTAAAGTAGCATCTAACGCTCAGTTTTTTGACAAAGTGACCTCTATTTTTGAAGGAAAAACTGAAGAGCTTCAAAAAATTGTGTTTGAAATTACGGAAAATGGGGAGTGCTCAGGAGAAAATATGAAGCAGATCCTCCTGAATCTTCAAAAATTCTCAGCACTCGGGGTGAAAATTGCCGTTGATGATTTTGGGACAGGGTACGCAGGATTAGACTTTGTTAGACAATTTCCATTTTCAGTCTTAAAAATAGATCGAGTGTTTGTTAAAAACATCACTGATGAATCGAGCATTGGGCTACCTTTGCTTGAATCGATGATCCAATTATCTAAGTCTCTTGATATGAAGCTTATAGTCGAGGGTGTTGAAAACGAGCTTCAGCTTTCCGTGTTATCTAAAATGGGCGTCAAATACATACAAGGTTTCTACTTCCATAAACCGATGCCAAGAAGTGAGTTTATCCATTTGCTGAAGAAGAACGTGGGGCAGCCTCAAACCGCTTCTGAACATCAACCTGCTTGCGAACCTGAATATCTTGGTAATATTCAATCTCTTTAATTCTGAGGCTGGTCACGAGTTGTCATCATAGCCTAACCGTAACGAGACTGTGCTTTCAGCCGGTCAATTCCAGATGCAAAAAAGCCCTGACATTTCTATCAGGGCTTATGCTTTCTACTTAGAGAAATTTGGAGCGACACACGAGGTTCGAACTCGTGACCTCAACCTTGGCAAGGTTGCGCTCTACCAGCTGAGCTAGTGTCGCATTGCTGAATTCAAAGAATACAGGCTTTAAAAGATGGTGCCCCGGGCCGGACTTGAACCGGCACAGCGCGAACGCCGAGGGATTTTAAATCCCTTGTGTCTACCAATTCCACCACCAGGGCACGCAATTCTTGATTGCGATAATCGGCACCATTGTCTCGAAAGACGTTTCCAATTTTCGTAAATTCTTTTGTCTGGGACATCTCCCTGAAGACGAGACGTACTTTAACGTATTCTGGATAAGAGTCAATAATAAATTTTATTGTTTTGATTCAAGTGGTTAAAAACCGATCTTGCGACTATTTTGCAAGCAAAGTTTGTCTAATAAAAAAGCATAAAAGGGAAAGCCCAACAGGTGCTGGGCTTTGTGATGTTACGTTATGTCATGAATTTGGAAAATTTAGTGTGGCTGCATCTCCAACACTTCGACTTTCACTGCTGCAACTTTAAACTCAGGGATCTTAGCGTGAGGATCCGTTGCAGTGGTTGTAAGTCTATTTACAGGAGACTCAACAAAGTGGAATGGAATAAACACCACCCCTTTTTGCATTCGTTTTGTCACAAAAGCATCTATTTCGATAGAACCACGTCGAGTCGATACTCTTAGTGGTTGACCGTTCTTGATTCCAAGGGCTTCGGCATCAGCAACACTGATCATCGCACGTGGACCGGCTAGGTTGTTCAGTCCTTTTGTTTTACGAGTCATCGTGCCGGTATGGAACTGTTCAAGTACGCGACCTGTTGTAAGCACAAGAGGGAATTCGTCGTCAGGCAGTTCTGCGGCATACCTGAATGGAATCGCCTCCATTTGACCCCGCCCACGAGTAAACTGAGTTTGGTGCATAATACGAGTGCCTTCAGGGTTATTTTTGTTACTCGGCCATTGGATCCCATCAATGGTGATGTTCTCCCAACGTAACCCGCCATATTGTGGTGTTACGCGGGCAATCTCGTCTGTAATATCTGAAACGTATTGGTAATTCCATTCGCCGCCCATAGCATTAGCAATAGATTGGATGATCACCCAGTCCTCTTTTGCTTCGCCAGGTGGTTTTACGGCAGGATTAATACGCTGAACTCGACGTTCGGTATTGGTAAAATGGCCGCCTTTTTCTGCAAAAGAGCAAGAGGGCAGGACCACATCCGCATACTGAGCGGTTTCAGTTAAGAAAATATCTTGTACCACCAAGAAATCTAACGCTTCTAATCCCTCAATAACGTGCGCTTGGTTAGGGTCACTCAACACCGGGTTTTCACCCATAACGTACATACCGCGCACTTCACGCTTACATGCGGCGTCAATAATTTCAGTTAAGGTTAAGCCAGACTCGATAGGAAGGTTTGGAGCGTTCCATTCCATTGCAAATTTTTGGCGAACTAATGGGTTATATACTTTCTGATAGCCCGGATAGTTATTCGGTAAAGCCCCCATGTCACAAGCACCTTGAACATTCGACTGACCGCGTAATGGGTTAATACCACCGCCTTCAATTCCGATATTACCGCAAAGAAGTTGTAAGTTAGCGATAGAACGAACGTTATCGTGTCCTGTTGTATGTTGAGTGATCCCCATTGAGTAGTAAACTGCGGTGCGTTCCGCAGTACCAATTAAACGAGCCATTGCGAAAATATCGTCTGCCTTAACGCCTGTCACTAGCTCTACTTTATCCAGAGCGTAGCTAGGTGACATGACCTCTTGCAGCAAGGTATCAAAACCATCGACGCGATCTTCAATGTACTCTTGGTCGTACCAACCGTGTTTGATAATTTGCTGCATGACCCCGTTAATCAGCATCACATCAGTACCGGGGCGGTGTGCTAGATACAATTCCGCGTGGTCTGAAATATCAATACGTTTTGGATCTGCAACGATCAATCGCGCTCCATGATGACGCACTGCCTGTTTAATGTGCGACCCAATGATAGGGTGAGCGGCAGTGGTATCTGAACCAATGATGAAAATGACATCCGAGTGTTTAATACTTGGAATATCATTGGTCATTGCGCCACTTCCTAGCGAGGCTTCGAGGCCAGTTACGGTTGAGGCGTGACACAACCGAGCACAGTGGTCCACATTGTTCGTTCCAAGCTCACGACGAATGAACTTTTGGAAGGCATAGTTATCTTCGTTGGTTGTTTTGGCAGATGAGAAGCCAGCTAGGGCATTACCACCAAATCCATTTTTAATGGCACTGAATTTCTCTGCGACGAGTGTAATTGCTTCATCCCAACTCGCAGGCTGTAACCAGCCATCTTTTCTGATGAGCGGTGTAGTTAAGCGGTTGTCATCGGCGATAAAGTCGAAGCCAAAGCGTCCTTTAACACACAACATGCCTTCGTTTACTGGAGAGTTTGCTCCTTCAACATACTGAATTTTATTGCGTTGCTCGTCCACATACATGGTGAGCTTACAGCCAACACCACAATAAGTGCAGATCGTATCAACCGCTTTCAATGCTTCGGTTCGGCCTTGAGAACGATCACGAGCATCGGTCATTGCGCCTGTTGGGCAAGCTTGAATGCAAGCGCCACACTGAACACAGTTAGAATCACCCATTAAGGTTTTATTTGCCCCAAAGTTTGGACGGCATTCAGGTCGAGAAGCGGGCGTTCCATCTTTATTGGTCATAAAGCTTAGAATGCCGTGCACCGATTGATCTCGACATGCTTGTACACATTGACCACAACTGATGCAGCGGTTTGCATCGAAAATCACAAATTCTGAACTGCTATCGACTTCGAATTTTTGACGCGATTCTTTGCAGCGATTCTCTTGCCAGTAGTCGTTCGATTGAATGTCGATAGCATGGTCGAAAGTTTGTACTGCGCCATATTCGGTCGAATAATCACGAAGGTCACAATCAGTATTGGCTTGGCAACCACACTCTAAGCATCGTGCTGCTTCAGCGATCGCATCAGCATTATCAAAGCCAGTCTCTACTTCATCAAAACTCTGTGCGCGCTGTTCTGCGGTGAGCTCCGGCATGATTTTACGCGCGACTTTTTGTAGATTCTCAAATTGCAGCGGATCTATTTGCTTAAGCTTCTTCTCTTTACGTGAATTAAATGGAGTAACAGGGATATTTTCCATGTCACCATTGAAGAAGCGATCCATGGCTTCGGCTGCGATACGTCCATCACCAACGGCTTCGACTGCGGTGGCTGGGCCACGACGAAAATCACCAATACTGAATATGTTGCTCGTTCCGCTATGCATCGTTTGCGGATTCGCGTCCGCCGTATTCCAGCGAGTTAATGGAATTTCGAGTGATTCGTTATCCATAAAGCTCAGGTCTGGCTTTTGTGATACTGCCGCAACCACCGTATCAAAAGCTTCTGTGAAAAATTCACCCGTTGGTTTTGGACTGCGTCTGCCAGATGCGTCTGCAGGACCAAGCTTCATGCGCTCTAATCGAACTTCTTTGACATGGCCATTGTCGTCGCTCATGTTTTCGACGGGGTTGGTTAAAAAGTGAAATTTCACCCCTTCATGTTCTGCTTCTTCAATTTCGTAATCTTCTGCAGGCATTTCATCGCGAGTTCGACGGTAGATGAGTGTAGTGTCTGCGCCATCACGTACTGCCGTTCTTGCGCAGTCAATTGCCGTATTACCACCTCCAATAATGGCGACTTTTTTACCCGTAGTATAAGTCTGTTCAGTTACATAATCTTTTAGGTAGTCAACACCAAGATAACAACCATCAAGTTCGCTTCCGGTGTAATTCATCTCTACCGCTTGAGACGCACCAACCGCGAGACAAACGGCATCATAATCTTCACTCAAACTTGATAAGGTAAAATCAACACCAAGTTTTTTGTTGCACTCAATCACCATGCCATTGCGGCACATTAATTCTATCTCTTTATCGAGAATGCTTTTAGGTAAGCGGTATTCTGGAATGCCATAACGCAGCCAACCACCCGCTTGAGGCATGGATTCAAATACAGTGACTGAATAACCTTCATTTGATAGAAAATAGCCCGTGGTTAATCCGCCAGGGCCACTACCCACAATAGCCACACGTTTATTTTTGTCGGCTTTCTTCGGTGGTGTATAGCTCTCTTGGGCGGCTAAATCGGCATCTGCGGCATGTCGCTTAAGTTGTCGAATTGCGATGGAATCATCCACCAAACCTCGACGACATTCGGTTTCACAAAAAGCAGGACAAACGCGGCCAATTGAGAGAGGCATAGGAAGAGTGCGTTTGATGACCTCGATTGCTTTTTGGTGATCGTTTTGTGCGATATGGAATAGGTATGATTGAATATCGACACCCGCAGGGCAGGCGGTTTTACAGGGTGCTTCGCAATCTGCATAGTGATCCGTCATGATACGGTTTAGCGCTTTCTTTCGGTGAGCGCTCAGAGCCTTAGATTGAGTAATTACATTGAGCCCATTATAGACTTCAATCTCACATGAACGTTTTGTTCCGCCACTTTCCACTTCTACGACACAAAGATCGCAGGGCACTTTATCCGCTGTTTTATTGAGTCCGCATAAAGATGGAATGTCGACACCACAGACTTTGGCTGCTTCGAGTAAAGTTTGCCCTTGTTCGGCAATTCTATGTTTACCATCGATAACTATTTGAACCATACGTTCCTCGCTTATTGAATGCGGATGTGCCTCGAATGAGTAATTCTCGATTACTTTCAAAGCTTTATATTTATTCTGGCATGTTGCGTTCAATGCTATTAGCTCGTAGTAGACCTACATAGGAGCTATTCCCTATTAACCATAATAAAATGAGGGTGAAATGCGTGTGACATTACCCTCATAATCCGCACTCTGTCTAGGGTTAATTTTGCATATTTGTCGTATTAAACCGTCTTATTGATAGAAATAAGAATAGTTGCGATATGGACTCTGAAAATAGACTAAAAGCTCTATGAAAATAGTGAGATAAGTCAGTAGAAGAGGAGAAAAATTAAGCCTAATTATGATAAGAGATAAGAGATAAGAGATAAGAGATAAGAGAGGGCGGCCGTGGATGACTGATGAACCATGGCCGCGCTAAGGATGCTTCTTGCTTCGGTATTTTGAGATGTTGCTAATTCAGTTATTTGGTTACTCGGCTAACGCCATGGCTAATAAACTAATTGGGTGAATTGTTTCGAGTTGAGTATTCTCTTCTATCTGCCATTTACAGGTTTCGCAGTCAGTGATCGCATAGTCCGCTTCTGATGATTTGATTTTCTCAAACAGATGAGAGCCAATCTTCATTGAAGTGTCGTAGTTTTCCTCTTTGAATCCATAAGTTCCGGCTAGCCCACAACATTCGCTATCAAGAATAATAACTTCTAATCCTGGAATCATTTTGAGCAGTTCAGTGGTAAAAATCACGCCACCGCTGCGCTCTAAGTGACATGGAGTATGGTAGACAATACGTTTATTTATGGGCTTCATTTTTGGCGCGTTACCACTCATGAACTCTTTCAGAAGGAAGCGTGTGACGTACTGGATTTTTTGTGCAACCTTACTGTTGTCTACACCAAGCACATGCGGGTACTCGGTTTGGAGTGTAAAAGAGCAAGTTGAAGACGTAGAGAGGATTTCAGTTTGGTAGGTCTCAACCACTTTTTCCATATTCTCAACATTGAGTAGCGCATTTTTTCGCGCTTTATCATGAAAACCGTTGGCAATCAGAGGTACGCCGCAACATTTCTCTTTATCAAGCAGTCGTACACCAATGCTCATCGCGTTCATGACTTTAATGAAATCTTTTCCAAGTTGAGGATGGTTATAATTGACGAAACAACCATGAAAGTAACTGACTTGTCTTGGGTAAAGCGGTTGGCTCGTACAGTTCTGCTTAAACCAACGACGGAACGTACCATGAGAATATTTCGGGAGCGATTTGTGATCGTGTACACCAATGGTTTTGTGCATGACTTTCTTGACGATATTGATCGACGTGGCCGCATTAACAATAGGCGCGACAGGGGTCGCTATGGAGCCAAAAAGATCGGTATGGCTGAGCACAAAATCTCTAACCGTTTTTGGGTTAAGTTTTCTTTTTTCGTATTTTCCTCTCGCAACCGCGATAATATCGCCAATCTTAACGCCAGACGGGCAGGCAGTTTCACAGCGTTTGCAGTTGGTGCAATACTTGAGTACATCATCGTAATAGTCGGCACTCTTAATTCGTAGGCGTTCGCCATCTGGACCGCACTGTTTTGGGCCCGGGAAATCAGGGTTTGCTTTCGCAACAGGGCAGTAAACCGTACATACTGTACATTTAATGCATTGATCGAAGCTGGTGTCTTTAGACGCGTTTTCTATGAAGGCTTGGCTCATAAACACACCTCATCTGTTGTTTGTTCGTTTTGTGGTGATGGCTGTTCTGATTTGTACTGTGCAGGTTCATCAGTTTTAAAGCTGTTATCTGTTACAGAGCTGTTATCTGTTATACAGCTATGGTCGTATGACTGAATGATCGCTTCACTGATGGAGTGGGCGGTACTGATCGCAACGCCGCTGCCACTTCCTTCTACTACAGGATTGTAGTGAGCCAAGATGGCCCCCGCGCAGTAAACGTTATTCAGCGTTTTGCCTGCAATAGAAGGGCGGAAATGTTGATCGGTCTCAACACCAAAGCTCATGAATAAGTGGCGTTTATCGGTGAAGAAATCGTGTTCACGCCAAGTTTCACGAAGCCCTGCGTGGCAAACATCTAGGTTAAATACGGGCTCGCTTATCTCCTGATGCCCGGCGATTAAACCTTTGCTGAAGAAACTACCAGAAGCAAGAATGTAGTGTTCCGCTTTAAGAGGTAAATCAGACAGGTTTTTAGTGTTTAAAATGGACAACTCAGTGCCATTCTCGGTCTCATTTATTTCTCCACCAATCGCATAATCACCTTTTAAAAGAGTGCCGCCTAAACGGATGAAAGCTTGGCTCATGGTCTCTTCGACGCGAATCCCTAGTAGTGATGGCGGCATGGTGGGAACTTCATGGAAATTGAGTCCTGTTCTGGCTTTGAGTTTCGTCATCAAGGCCAAACCGTCACCGTTACCCAAAATGGCAGGTAATACAACTAAGTCATCTTGACTTGCGTGAGTCATCAGTTGATCGGCAAACGCATTGAATTCACTTTCATCTTTCAACACTCTAGACAGGTCGATAGAGCGAAGTTCATGCGGGTTACGCTCCATGGTTTTGAATGCGTTGATAGAGACATTCAAGCTAGAGACTTCGATCCCTTTGAACATCGGATCTTTTGCTAAATTGTCGACGGCAATCTGTGGTTGAAAATCACGAAACCCTTCAATAGAGACCATCATTATTTTTTTGAATGCAAGACTCGACGCTTGTGTCGTCACTTGGTGTACAAAAGGTTGCGACATCCACGTTGCTTTCAATGTTCCCATAGGGGTAATGCGAAAGTGATTTTCACCATTGGCTTGTTGATGCAAAGGTAAACCAAGTTGCGTTAACTTGTGTTGGTACCAATTGAGTGCATTCTCAACCTTCGCTGCACCTAACTTCGCGTAAGGATGAAGCGGAAAGTTCTGTGGAAATTGCCTAATTTCATTTAATGGGAATTGAACGGCTTGGTGATCGGGGGTTTGACCAAGCAGATCAATGGAGCCTGATGAAAAATGCATGGCACTTTGACCTTGGCTAACCAGTACTGTTTTTAGGCCAGCTTCTAAACAACGTAACCCAGCCGTATAACCTGCAACGCCACCGCCAATAATCGCCACATCAAATTGAATCATACATTTCTCCTAATTTATTTAGGCTGATCTCGTCTTGATTAACCTCGGTGTTCTTATCTTCTTCTGTTTGTGGTTGAACCGCTGGTGGAATATCGCCAGTGCCAAACAAGCCTTCATAAATCCAGTAGCTGAATTCCGCTTCTCTAAGGGCATCGCCCCAAAAAATCGGTTTGATCCCTTTCCATCTTTCTTCTAAAAAGTGTTTAAGCAGTTGGCTAGACTCAGTACCCGATGCATTGCCGTATTCTTCAAATAGGCTTGCGGCACGATAGGTACATAGTTCACCTTGGCATGGGCCCATCCCTAGACGGGTTCTGCGCCTTAGATCTACAAGATTGTGAACATCAAGGTTTTTAATCGCGTATTCAATTTCGCCAGCGGTGACCATTTCGCATTCACAAATGACGGCTTGGCTTTTTTTATCATCCGACAAGAAAGCTTCTGCGCGCTCTCCGTGACGATAAATTGCCGATTCATATACAGGTTTAGCCAGACTTGCCGTGTGTTTCTTCTGTTTTGGCGTTTCATTTGAGCCTGGAAGAGGGCGCAGGTGAGTAGTACATGGCGCAGAGTTATCCAGTTTATGAGCAATCAGATCAGTAGCGTGTTCTGCCATGAGTCGATAAGTCATCAACTTACCGCCGGTGATTGTTGTTAGGCCATTCAACCCATCGCGCTCGGCATGGTCTAGGAGAACGATACCTCGACTAATATTGCGACCACTTCCATCATCATCAACGGCCACCAGTGGGCGAACACCAGCATAGGCTCTTAGCACGCGAGTGTTTGCCATGATTGGAGCCAGTTTTGCGCCTTCTTCTAATAGAATATCGACCTCTTTATTGGTGACATGGAGATCGTCGATTTGGTCATAGTCGATATGTTCAGATGTGGTGCCGATAAGTGAGATGGTATCGCCAGGCACTAAAATGTCGGCATCAGAAGGTTTACGACAGCGGTTGATGACGAGATTGTTGATTCGGTAATCCAAGATCAAGAGTGACCCTTTTGCAGGGAACATTTTGATATTGAGTTCCGCATACTCGCAGATATTTTGTCCCCAGATCCCAGCAGCATTGATCACCTCACGTGCGATGATCTCAAATTGATGATTATTGCGCAGGTTGAGGCAGCGCACTCCTAGTACCGTATCGCCCTCACGAATCAGCGAAGTAACCGTTGTATGAGTGAACAATCGAGCACCATGTTCTTTGGCATCTAGAACATTTGACGCACATAAACGAAAAGGATCGAGCGTTCCATCAGGTACTTTGACTGCGCCAATTAGATCAGGGTTAACGTTAGGTTCAAGCGCGAGAGCCTGTTTGCGTGTCAGTTGTTCGGTCTCAATCCCTGCATGGTTACAAGAAGAGATGAACTGTGATTGAAAGGATAATTCATCTTCTGGGAGTGTAATAAAAAGACCACTTGTGTCTTCGACGCAATGTTTCGCAATTCGCTTAAGGTTCTGATTTTCTTGGATACACTCTCTAGCAGATTCAGGATCAGTAACCGCATAACGCGCACCTGAATGAAGCAGGCCGTGATTTCGACCTGTGGTTCCTGAGGCGATGTCATCTTTTTCCAAAAGGATGCATGGAATACCGCGTAAAGCACAATCTCGCATTATGCCGGTTCCTGTTGCACCCCCGCCAATAATGACGACATCAGTTTCAAAGCGTGTCGTAGTGGTCATATAAAGCCCTGCATCAAATAATTAACTTACGAATAGTGTGTCATTTTTGGAAGTTAATGTTCGAGAGTTGGCTCACAAATGTTCGTTTGAGCATTTTGTGGGATGATTGAACGTGGCGTAAATGTAAAATAATTGAATGAATCTGGTAATTTTGATCGTGAATTTGATCTGATGCGTTTTAGTGCGATCTATAAACACTTGTTTTATATGTGGTTACTTGTTGGTTTATTTTATTTACACAATTGTAAATAGGGCTGTAGGCTATGCAAACATTAGCTTTGTTGGTTTCTATAAATTTCAATATGGAAAACTGAGTGCATAAATTATAATTTGAAAAATGCTCTTTATGGAGTTAAAACTCTAATATAAAGAATGCGTCATTTAACAAAAATAAGTCATATTTGTTAAAATTTTGTGCTCGAATGCTCATTTTTGTTGGTTGCTTATGTTCGTGTTCGTTTTTATGTGCACAATGTTCTCCGTGCACTGGGCGCACATTTACTATAAAACGGACAAGGACATTTATCATGACACAAAACAAACAACACACTCTCTTAGGAGAGTGCATAGCCGAGTTTATCGGCACCGGATTGTTAATCTTTTTTGGTGTGGGTTGCGTGGCAGCGCTAGTACTGACAGGGGCTGAATTCGGTCAATGGGAAGTCAGCATCGTTTGGGGTTTTGGTGTTGCAATTGCTATCTACTGTACCGCAGGTGTATCAGGTGCACATATCAATCCGGCAGTGACCATTGCACTGGCGGCCTTCCATGGTTTCGACAAATCTAAAGTGGTTCCATATATCATGGCACAAATGGCAGGCGCATTTTGTTCTGCTGCGTTGGTCTATAGCTTATACAGCAACTTATTTGTTGATTACGAAATTGCGCACAACTTTGCTCGTAGTAGCGAAGAAGCGTTAGCAACAGCCGGAATATTCTCTACTTATCCAAATGCCTCCCTCTCTTTCTTTGGCGCTTTTGCAGTTGAATTCGTAATTACCGCCGTATTAATGTTCGCAATTTTGGCTCTAGGTGACGAAAATAATGGCGCACCGCGTGGTGCAATGAATCCTCTATTAATTGGTGTGTTGATTGCTGTGATTGGTGGCTCTTTAGGTCCACTGACAGGTTTTGCAATGAACCCTGCTCGTGACTTTGGTCCAAAACTATTCGCTTTCTTTGCTGGATGGGATCATGCGCTAACGGGTGCGAAAGATATTCCTTACTTTATTGTTCCAATTCTTGCTCCGATTGCGGGTGCATGTTTTGGTGGTTGGCTATATCCAAAAGCGATTGGCGCGTACCTACCAGTAACTGGGCAAGGTTGTACCATTCCAAATCAGTGCGATACGGAAGAACAAGCAGAAGAAGCACGAGTTTAATTTAAGATTGTTTTGTAATTTACGTGAAGTGAGTGTCCATAAACTTGTCTTTCGTGAAACAAATCGTCTCCCTACATATAATAATGAATAGAAGAAACAAAAAGGAAATTACCATGACTGAGCAAAAGTATATTGTAGCCCTAGACCAAGGCACTACTAGCTCTCGCGCTGTTATTCTGGATCACGATGCCAATATCGTGAGTGTCTCTCAGCGTGAATTTACCCAAATTTACCCTCAAGCGGGTTGGGTAGAACATGATCCTCTAGAAATCTATGCAACGCAAAGTTCAACCCTAGTAGAAGTGCTAGGTAAATCCGGTATTCGCAGTGATGAAGTGGCCGCGATTGGTATTACGAACCAACGTGAAACCACCATTGTTTGGAACAAAGAAACAGGCAAGCCAGTTTATAACGCGATTGTTTGGCAATGTCGTCGCACTGCGTCTATTTGTGAAGAGTTGAAATCTCGTGGGCTAGAAGACTATGTCCGTGAAAACACGGGGTTAGTTTTAGACCCGTACTTCTCTGGTACAAAAGTAAAATGGATTCTAGACAATGTTGAAGGTGCACGTGAAGATGCAGAAGCGGGCAAGTTGTTATTTGGTACGGTCGATACTTGGTTAGTTTGGAAAATGACACAAGGACGCGTGCATGTAACTGATTACACCAATGCTTCTCGTACTATGCTGTTCAACATCAATGACCTTTGCTGGGATGAGAAACTTCTGAAAGAGATGAATATCCCTCTTTCTATGATGCCTGAAGTGAAGCGTTCTTCTGAAGTGTATGGCAAAACGAACATTGGTGGTAAAGGCGGGACTCGTATCCCAATTGCGGGTATCGCGGGTGACCAACAAGCGGCATTGTACGGTCAAATGTGTGTTGAAGCGGGGCAAGCGAAAAACACTTATGGCACAGGCTGTTTCTTGTTGATGAATACCGGGCAAGAAAAAGTAACGTCTAAAAATGGTCTGCTTACCACATTAGCTTGTGGCCCTAAAGGTGAGCCTGCATACGCACTTGAAGGTGCCGTGTTCATGGGTGGCGCTTCAATTCAGTGGCTACGTGATGAAATGAAGTTACTAGCGGACGCAAAAGATTCTGAATATTTTGCAACAAAAGTAGACTCATCAAATGGTGTTTATGTGGTGCCTGCATTTACTGGTCTAGGCGCACCGTATTGGGATGCTTATGCACGTGGCACTATCGTTGGTTTAACTCGTGGTGCGAACTCTAACCATATTATTCGTGCAACATTGGAAGGGATTGCTTACCAAACACGCGATGTTTTGGATGCAATGCAAGCCGATTCCGGCATTAAACTTTCAGCGCTTCGTGTTGATGGTGGTGCCGTGGCAAATAACTTCTTAATGCAGTTCCAATCTGATGTGCTGGATACTGAAGTTCATCGCCCTGAAGTCACTGAAGTGACAGCGCTTGGTGCGGCTTACCTTGCTGGCTTAGCGGTAGGTTTCTGGGATAGTGTGGATGAACTGAGTGATAAGGCCGTTCTTGATCGCAGCTTTACGCCTCATGAAGACGAAGAGAAGCGTGCTCGTCGCTATAAAGGTTGGAAACGAGCGGTGCGTTGTGCTCAAACGTGGGCTGAAATGCACGACGAAGATTAAAGGTTGATGCGCTAATTTAAGTGCAAAGCAATTCACTCTAAGCTAAAACCGTATTGTCTATGATCCGATAGATGATGCGGTTTTTTTGTTTGAGAATTTGAACGCTGAAACCCGAAAACCGAAGCCCGAAAGTAAAGAGTGCCTTAATATTCGTTCTAAAGAGAAAAGGCTAGAAATGACGGTGCATGTCTAGCCTTGTGATCTTGACGTTATTAATACTTGGGCTGTTTGGACAATAATCCGATTACGCCCCTATCACGACACCCAAGCTAAGTAGGGCCATGATCATGATAGTTAGCACGCCAATCAGTGGGCCAATGAACTTAAGCCATGAAGAGTAGCCAATTCGACCAATGGCTAAACCACCCATTACCACACCTGATGTCGGCGTAACAAGATTTGGTAAACCTGAAGCTGATTGGAATGCCGTAACAACAAGCTCACGACCAACGCCAGCAAAATCGGCTAATGGTGCCAGTACAGGCATAGAGAGTACAGCTAAGCCTGATGAAGAAGGTACGACTAAACATAACACCGCTTCAACCCAGTAGATGGCATTGATGAAAGTGATCTGCGGTAGGCCAGCTAATAATCCTTCTGCATAATTTAGAATGGTGTGAGTGATATTACCGTTATCCATGACGACCACTAACCCGCGAGCGATAGCGATAATTAATGCGACACCGAGTAAATCACGGGCACCATCCACAAAGCTATTGGTGATATCGGCTTCTGGCATTCGAGCAATTAAACCGACAACAATACTAGAACCAATGAATAGAGCGGATAATTCTGCCATCCACCAACCTGCAATAGAGACGCCCCACATCATTACGGCGAAGGTTAATGCAAAAATGGCTAAAACAATCTTTCTAGTGGCGTTCAGCTCAGGCACAGCTTGAGTTTTACCGTGCAAGAAGTGCTTTTCATTCGCTTCTTTTTGGCTTGCTACAATAGAGAGTGAAGGGTCGCGTTTGACTTTCTCGGCATAACGCATCACGTAAATGACGCAAACAAGCCAGCCTAACACTAGAATCGCTAGTCTTAGCCCAATACCATCCATAAAGTTGACTTCAGCAGCGTTAGACGCGATCACTGTTGCGAAAGGGTTGATGGTTGAGCCTAAACAACCTATGCCTGCACCGACCATGATAATGGCGACACCAACAATACTGTCATAACCCGCGGCGATCATAACGGGGATAAGCAGGGCGTAGAACGGAATTGTCTCTTCTGCCATACCATAAACGGTGCCACCAAGAGCGAATAGACCCATTAAAATTGGGATCATCCACTTCTCTTTGCCACCTAATTTGCTCATTGTTCCTGCTATACCAGCATCAATGGCCCCCGTATTGGTCACAACCGCTAAGTACCCGCCAATCACCAGAACAAATAGAGCCACATCTACAGCGCGAGCGACGTAATCATTCGGATCGTAGAACCCTTGAATGGGCGCCATGAGTATGTCGACGATCCCTTGTGGGTTCGCTTCTACAGTATGGTAGGAGCCCACAAGGGGCACCATTCTACCTAGCGCTTCATTGGTCTCCATTTGGTATTGACCCGCAGGGATCAACCAAGTAAGGGCGGCCATGACGACGGTGAGTAGCATCAAGATGGTATAGGCCGATGGAAACTTCATTGTCTTCATTTGAAAATCCTCTTCGTATTTTTATTATTACGCGACAAAGTTCATGATCTCGGTGACAGACATGCCAGCAAGCCCCATCTTTTCCAGAGTTCGTCCATCCTGAAAATAGTTGGTGTCGTTATACGCGTTATCGATGTGTAGGCAAGCATTCACTAGTGGTGTTGGGATGCCCGTTAACTTTCCTAATTCGAAACAGGGGACGAGTAAATAAGCGGCATCTTCGGTGATGTAGCGATTACTCGCAGAATTTGGCGCACTGTTAAGTTTGCCGTGGGTTTCGGAAGTGCGATTAATTTCGTAAACCGTTTCACATTGCATCGCATACAGTTCGTTCATTGCATCAAGCTCAGGTTTAAGATTGAGATTCAGTGCTTTACCTACCGCTTGGCGCTCTTTTTCCATTACTGCTGCCGCTTTTGCCGTAGAGACAGAGCAACAATCTTTGTAATAATTAAATTGGCCATCAAAGTTTTCGAGCAGACCCATATTGAGGGTGGTAAGCAGTGGATGCCCGCCGAAGTTGATGTTTTCTAATCCAGCGCTAATCACATTCGAAAGTGGAGTCAGGGGAAGCGGCATCACTTTCTGCATTCGCTCAATGGCAGCCTCGGTTTTATTTGCCGGAAATGCCGCCACCGGAAGAAACTCTTTTATGCCTAAGATAGCCAATTGAGCCGGGCCTACAATACGGGTTGCCCAAGGGATAGAGATGGCATCGACAAAGGTAATATCGAGGTCTTTATAACCATGAGATTCTTTAATTTGATTAAGCACCAGGGAGCCATAGTTACCAGGCATCAGCATAATGGTTTGTCCGTCACGTAGATGAGGCAGCATCGCGATGAACAGCGGCTCTTGAGCAAACGATGGAACCGGTAGAATCAACAAATCAGAATAGTCGATGGCATCTTTCAGCTCTCTTGTGACCTGATCGATCGTTTGGAAACCTGAAAAATCGAGAGGCACAGCATTAAATTCGGCGAGGGCTTCGATGCCGCCACGCTGCTCAATATCGGTTAAAGGTTGATCAAAACCTTGAGCGCCATATAGACACACTTTGGCGCCATGAAGAGAAAAATGATAAGCAGCAGTGAGGCCAGCGTTACCGGAACCGATGATGGATACATGAGAAGTCATGTTCATTCCTTTATGTGATTAAGTTGATAAACACCATAAAAAGGAACGACTGGAATGAACATTGCCGAAGGCTGAGGTCAGTATGCAAAAAAAGTATACTGACCGAAGGGTTGAGTTTAAGTTGTTGATTTATATTTCAAATAATAGAGGTTTAGACATTATTTTTTGAGTGTCATTATGTGACTTATCTAGTTAGCCATCTATTAAGTCACGGGTGGGACCTATTTTTAGGTAGATATTCATTGAGTCCGCAAGCAGTAAGAATTCTTCGATGAAGCGTTCCGCATGGCGATGAATCGGCTTTAAAGCGGGATAAAGGATGTCGAATTCGAAGGGTAGGCTAAATGTGAGAGGGCGCATGACGACATCGGGATGCTCGCTTGCCATATGAGCGGTGAGCGGATCGGTGATGGTTATGCCAACACCTTCTCGAACTAAAGCTGCCGCGGTAGAAGCTAAAGAGACTTCGACTTGTTCAATAATAGTGAGGTCATTGCGGCGTAATAGCGTGTCTATTTGTCTTTGAATGTGATCTTTTTCGTAACGGATGAGCACTTGATCAGCAATGTCTCGAATTTCGATATAGCTCTTCTCTGCCAGTGGTGACTCTGCAGGAAGCAAGCAGACACATTCACAAGAGACACGCTGCGCAGTGATACCAGCTAATGGTTTATCAATGAAAGCGAAACCAATATCTGTGGTTTGGCTCTGAACATGGCGCAGAACATCTTCAGAACGATAAGTTTTGAATCCGACTTTAACCTGTTGGTTCTGTTTTAGAAATGTGGCTAAAATCCGAGGAAGAAAAGCATTGGAAAGCAAAGGCATCGCTGCGATGTGTAACGAACCAAAATGTCGATTGCGGATGGATTGTGCTGCACTATCTAAACCATTCATGGCTTCAAATACTTTGGATACTTCTAAGTAGAAAGCGGCGCCTTCATCGCTGAGCGTAAGGCTGTTACGTTTCCGACTAAATAGGACAAACCCAAGACGAGATTCAAGAGAAGAGAGTAGTCGACTTACCGCAGGTTGACTTAAGTTGAGGCGTTCAGCTGCCGCTGTGATCGTTTTGCATTCGACAATGGCTTGAAAAGCGTTGAGTTGAGAAAGTTTCATACACGTCGATCTTGAGGAAAAAAGTCACATTAGCAATTTAGTTATTAAAAGTCTTTGATAACGAAAGCAGTTTGAAATGAAAAATCATAGATAGCCACTTTGAATTAATGTCGCGTTTTTTAAATACAAAAAAGCCCTAACAACATGATTGTTAGGGCTTTTTAAGAAATTGGGTCTAAAAAGCTTGGTCTTTAAAAGCTTGATCTTTAAAAACTAGGTCTTTAAAAACTTAAGCGTTATCAGTTGCTAGTGTTTTTTTTTCTTGCTGCATTTTCATTAAGAAATATACGTTAACGCAAGCGATGAAGCCATTTGTTAGTACAACAGGGAATGAGTCAATCATTAGGCCGTATGCTGTGAATAGACCACAACCAACGAAGTTAAGTACGCGTAGACGAACGATGTCTTTCATTGTTAGTGAAATAGCAACCATGATCGATGCTGCGTAACCTAGGATTTCAACCATATTAAATTCCATTGTTTTTCTCTCTTAATGTTTGCCGATGTTGTGTCGGTACCAATTCTTCTCTTCTTGAGATAAGTGAGGAAGCTCCGTGCCTCGATTGGACTGGTTATATTTAACTATGGCGAACTATAACAAGGGTAAATGTGTGATGAAAGCCCCAATTTTGGGTTAGGAGATAGTTAGCGATTACGCAAACGATTAATTTCTATTTACAAAAATATTATTACCATTTTTGTTGGTGGTTAGCCCATTTGTTTTCCTTTCTCTCTTATCTTTGCTTTGGTAAAATGCCGCGCTTCATACTGTCATGGCGTACTAATACCCAAGACGAGCGTATTATTCTGAATGAGAACTTCAATGAAAGAGACTCAAGTAACGATTGGGTTGAGCAACCCTAAAAGCCCATCCAATGTTGGGGCAGTAATGCGTGCCGCTGGGTGCTATCAAGTTGATAATGTGCTGTATACAGGCCAACGCTATGCCAAAGCGGCAAAATTCCAAACGGATACTAAAAGTGTCGCGCGTAAAATACCACTCACCGGTGTGGAATCGTTGCTTGATGATCTTGCTGAAGATGTAAAAGTGGTGTGCGTAGAGCTGGCAGAAGGTGCGGTTTCTCTGCCTGAATTCCAGCACCCAGAGAAAGCTATCTACATATTTGGCCCAGAAGATGGTTCAATCACGCAAGACGTAGCGGATCGAGCAGACCACGTTGTGTATGTCCCAACGGTCGGTTGCATGAACCTCGCGGCAACCGTCAATGTTCTTCTTTATGATCGCCTAGCAAAGTCGGTCAACATAGAGAAAGGGGATGAGTTAATCCGTAAAAGTCGTGATAACCGTAATCATCTTCAAGTGAAACAAAAAGCCGAAGTACAAATAGAAGCCTAAACTTTCAATACTGGATTAAGAAGTTTATTGTTAGTGAGTAAAATTAAGTCGTTCTATTTATTGATAAATTAATGGGGCGTTTTTTTTGTTGGCCAAAGTAAATCATGCGTTTGAACGTATTAAACAAATCACTAGACGACTGGTCTATTTTGAAATAAGATAACCCCATGAACATACAAACTAAAGATACACGTCAGCACATTATTGATACCGGTTACGAGTTAATCGTAGCGAAAGGTTTTTCAAATGTGGGGCTGTCTCAACTTTTGAAACATGCTGAGGTACCAAAAGGTTCGTTTTACCATTATTTCAAATCAAAAGAACAATTTGGTGAAGCGTTGATCGCCGACTATTTTTCACTCTATGCAGCACGACTTGATGAGCTTTTTGAAAGCAATGAAGGGCAAGCGTATGATCGGTTGATCTGTTACTGGCAACGCTGGATTGATATCAGTGAAGGGAAGTGTGGTGCTCAGAAATGCTTAGTTGTTAAGCTAAGTGCAGAAGTCTCCGATCTTTCTAATTCCATGCGCGTGGCATTGTTGACGGGTGCTAATCGTATCATTCAGCGTATCGCAGACTGCATTGAACAAGGTAATGCCGATGGCTCAATGAACGTTGAGGATAGTCAGAAAAGTGCAGAGTTGCTGTATAATTTGTGGATCGGAACTAGCCTGATGAGCAAACTCTCTCATTCCCTGACAGGGTTTGAGCAAGTGATGACGATGACGCAAAATGTGCTCACTGGAAAAATGAAGCTGTAGATATAGTTTGAACCGAAATAGACATACAAACTGCGTAACATGATAGAACCCCGTTGATTTGATGACGGGGATTTTTTTGAATAACAACTAGACGACTGGTCTAATTGAGCGGTCGATATCAATTTAAGTGGACTTAGGTTCAATAGGCCAAATTCGGCTGAAGGACTTAGCAAAAAAACAAAAATAGGACGTTACCCTTATGACTACGCCAAATAAAGACAACACACGTATTGTTTTAGCTTCTCGACCTGTAGGCGCTCCAACACAAAACGATTTCCGCCTTGAAACTGTGGTTAAACCAATCCCACAAGAGGGTGAAATGCTGCTGCGAAGTGTTTACTTGTCACTCGACCCATACATGCGTGGAAGAATGAGTGCAGCAAAATCTTATGCTGATCCTGTTGAGCTGGATGACGTCATGGTTGGCGCAACGGTTTGTCAGGTCGAAGAGTCAAACAACGCGACTTTTCAAGTGGGTGAGTGGGTTTTGGCATACACTGGCTGGCAAGATTATGGCGTATCAAATGGTGAAGGTTTGATTAAGTTAGGTCTGAATCCGACCAATCCGTCTTATGCATTGGGTATTATGGGGATGCCGGGATTCACAGCTTACATGGGGCTGTTGGATATTGGTCAACCAAAACAGGGTGACACTCTTGTGGTTGCCGCTGCGACTGGTGCGGTGGGAGCAACGGTTGGTCAAATTGGTAAGCTAAAAGGGTGTAAAGTTGTTGGTGTTGCAGGTGGTGAAGAGAAATGCAGCTACGCAAAAGAAGTGCTAGGTTTTGATGAATGCATCGACCATAAAGCGGACGATTTTGCGGAGCAACTGGCTGCCGCTTGTGATAAAGGAATTGATGTCTACTTTGAAAATGTGGGTGGTAAAGTTTTCGATGCGGTTCTTCCATTGCTTAACACTGGCGCGCGAGTTCCGGTTTGTGGCCTGATTTCACAATACAACGCAACCTCATTACCAGAGGGACCAGATCGTATGTCTATGCTCATGGGAACATTGTTGGTTAAGCGTATCAGAATGCAAGGTTTCATTATTTTTGATGATTACGCACATCGCTATGATGAATTCGCACAGGATATGATGAAATGGTTGATGGATGGAAAAATCCAGTACCGTGAACATTTAGTTGAAGGTTTAGAAAACGCGCCAGAAGCTTTTATGGGCCTACTTGAAGGTAAGAACTTTGGCAAACTTGTTGTAAAAACAAACGAAGCATTTTAATAAAAAGGATTGATAGATGATTAAATTACACCACCTGAACAAGTCACGCTCAAAACGCATCCTTTGGTTATTAGAAGAGCTAGGTGTTGACTACCAAGTTGTACCTTATCAACGAGATGCGGTCACTTTTCTTGCTCCACCTGAGTTGAAGGTTGTTCATCCACTAGGAAAATCACCTGTCATTGAAGATAACGGTATGGTGATCACTGAGTCAGGTGCAATCACTGAATATCTCATCGAGACTTATGGCGAAGGTAAATTTGCTCCACAACGTGGTACTCAAGCGTATATCGATTACTCACAGTGGCTCCATTTTGCAGAAAGTTCAGCGATCCTTCCTCTGCTACTTAAGTTGTTTGTAGAGAAAGATGGTTGTGAAACAAACTTCCTTGCTGGTTACGCTGATGTAGAGATTGCGAAAGTGATCGGTTATTTCGAGCAACGTCTTGAGGGTAAAACATACTTAGTAGGTGATTCACTGACAGGCGCGGATATGATGATGTCATTTATTGTGGAAGCGCTTCAAGGACGCAATGCATTAGGTCTTTATCCAAACATTGCTAAGTATGCAGATCTTCTTGCCAGTCATCCTGCCTATAATAAAGCCGATGAAATTGAGATTAAGTACTCATAACATTCATCTAAAATAATAAATTGAGAGCATTTCTTACCCTTTGGTGAGAAGTGCTCTTTTTATATCTGCGGTTAAATTTTAGCCTGTCATGAGAAAGGTTGAGCGTAAATAGAACTCAAATGTCGCTAAAAATTAAGCTTTTAGAGCTAAACAAAAAATAATTTTGGAGTTGAGGGTGCGCTTACTTGTCAATACACGGTTTAAAACGCTGTTTTGGCCCCTTAAAATCCAGATTTAGAGCTTTTTAACTTGCTGTTTTTACAGTGATTTAATTGGTGGTTTTTTGTTGCTTCCGGATGGTAGTCTTTGCCCATCAAAATAGTGGAGCTTGAAATGCTAGAAACGAATAAAACATTTGTTAACCATGATTTTTCACATCAGGATTTACGAGATGCTCAATTTGAAGCGTGTAATTTTTATGACTGTAATTTTTCCCGTTCAGATTTAAGAGACGCACAATTTATTGATTGCAGGTTTATCGAGCAAGGTGCCGTGGATGGTTGTCGTTTTGATTATGCCGATCTGCGTGATGCCAGTTTTAAACAGTGTCAGTTAGCGATGGGCTACTTTGTTGGGGCAAACTGCTTCGGAATTGAACTAAGAGGGTGCGATCTGAAAGGGGCAAACTTCTTAAAAGCCAGTTTTGCGAATCGAGTGAGCCATCAAGTCTATTTTTGTTCTGCTTATATTACGGGTTGTAATTTATCGTATGTTAATTTTGAACAGCAGTGTCTTGAAAAATGTGACCTATTTGAGAATCGTTGGACAGGGGCAAATCTACAAGGGGCCTCTTTTAAAGGATCAGATTTAAGCCGAAGTGAGTTTTCCGAAGAGTGCTGGGGGCAATTTTCAATGCAGAATTGCGATTTGACCCACACAGAACTCTATGGGTTGAACATAAGAAGGGTCGATTTAAGTGGTGTTAAAATCTGCGATTGGCAACAAGAACAGTTGCTAGAGCCTCTTGGCGTGGTCGTTTTACCCAGCTAGAAAGATGAAATATAGAATAAATGTCGAGATGATGCCCTTTTGTGATCTGAGAGGCTCTGAACGCGGATTAAGCTTATGGTAATATTATGGATGTGAGCTTAAAAACTTAATTATTAAGGTATCAGATGTCGTCAGATCATAATGGCTCAAGTGCGGCCTATGCACGTAAAGAGAGTGCATATCGAGATAAAGCACTAAAATTGTATCCTTGGGTTTGTGGTAATTGCGCGCGTGAATTTGTCTATTCAAATCTTCGAGAGTTGACTGTGCATCATAAAGATCACGATCATACTAACAACCCAGAAGATGGCAGTAACTGGGAACTCTTGTGCCTGTATTGTCATGATCATGAGCACAGTAAATATACCGACCATGATCGTTATGGAGCGGAAGCAACGGCGAAATTGGATGATCATCAGAATGCAACGCACAATCCATTTGCTGACTTAGCAAAGATGATGAAAAAATAAAGCGATTAAATAAACGGGATCCATAGATCCCGTTTATCATTTAACAGACACCGACATTAAAATTACCTATATCTGACATAACACACCTCTCACTTGGGGAGAATTTCTGCATCTCGCATGTAGGAAATCATTATGGAATTCATAGAAGAAGATCGAGTCGCACTGTATGACACTTGGATGTCTCAAAAAGCTAAAATGCATATCACGCAGATGGCGATGGCAAAAAAATTAGGACTCTCTCAAATTGAGTTTTCACAGTTAATTCGTGGTGGATCTCAGTTAACTATGGGGTTCGTGACTCAATTTTGCCGTTTAATGCGGGTGGAGCCAACACAGATTTTACCTAGCTTGATAAAAGGTGGGTTAGGTGAAAAACAAATTGTTTACTTGCGTAATACGATATCGGTAGATGGCACTATTCAAAATGTTTATGTTGAAGGCAATCAGGTGATAGTGGAATATAGCCACTTAGTTGAGTAGACGCATTAAGCCGTTGTTTTTAAAATAAAGGCTTGGTGGGTTGGCTGGAATTGATTGATTTGAATGATCGCCAATGTCAATTTGAGAGGAATTAACATTGGCATCGTTGGTAAGGCTATCTGAACTCACTCGAACTGGTTTAACAGTTTAACAGTTTAACAGTTTAGCAGTTTAGCGATTTAGCAGCTTGGCTCAATCTCAATAGCAAAAATACCGTGGATAGGGATCATCTCTTTGTATTCATGGAAACTATTCAGTAATACGATACCTTCTTCCTTGGTATCACATAGAGTGGATAGCACTTCCATGCCTTCGCCATCTAACAATGCGCCTGCATCAGGGTAACAGCGAACGGCTTTCACTGTGACAGAAAGAGCATCCGGCTCAATAACGTCTAGTCCTATAAATGGAGGGCCAGAAATAATTTGAAATTGAATACGGTCGCCCGCCTTTAACTTATCGTATTGAATCGATTCATAGCTGTTATTCGTACGAATTTCGACTTTTTTGCTTCCCGCAACAATTGCTTCTAACGGTTTACGATAAATTTCTAATTTGTAATCTGACATATGGTCTTTACCTTAAATATCGGTGTCATCGCAAGGACGGGGTTCATTAAGCTCTGCGTAGTAATGCAACAGTTCAGTTAACTCTTTAACCCAGCCCAAAGCATCACTTGGTGCTGTTTTTAGAATACTTTCGACTTTAGAACAGTGTGTCTCAAGCGATATCGCTTCTTCCAAGTGAAAAGAGATGGCATAAAAATGCCACAGCACTAAGCGAGTCATACGTTGGCTATTTTGCTTCGCATTGTCCGAATCATCGAATGCCTGTTGGATTTCACTGAGTGCAATTGCCGTCATTCTTAGCCTTGCATCAAGTTGAGCAGACATCATTCGCTCTTCACTGCTCACTTCTTCTTGCTCAAATGTGAACAACTCTGTCATGACGTCTTCTGGAACCATTCGACTAATCATACGCACGCCAAATTCTTCTAACTCGTGGCGTGGCATCGTCATTAAACATTGAAGCGCGTAATCTCGGACCATTTTTATCTCAAATTTTAAATAAAGGAGGGCGGGTATTTTATGCTTTATGGCGTGTTTTTCCACGTTAGTTTTAAAATTGCAGCAAAAAGGGCGCATTAAAACAAAAAATATGTGAGCTAACCTAGCAGTCTTGAAGAAATCAATAGCAAGACAATTAAACTTGTCAATCGATAGTTAAAAAATTGTTGTTTAATGTTATATTGTCTCAAATTTGAAAATAGGAGCTCAAGGATGAAGCTTTCGATATCCAGTAAGTTGCAACTCAGTTTTTTGCTACTTGTCGTACTTTTTATCGCATCCGCTAGTTTTACATATCGAAGTGTATCTGTAGTCGAAAAGAATACACAGTCGTTGTTACTATCTGATTTGCCGACAGTCGATACCAGCCGCGCCATTGGTCAATCGATACAAGCCTCTTTATCAACGGTACGTGCTTACATGCTATTAGGCAGCGATGAAGCGACGGGATTAGATCAATTAAATCAGCTTGATAACATCATACTTCAAACGGACGAAGCGCTTCCTACGCTAGAGCTACTGCTCGCTTCCGATCAATACTCAAAGATTTTACAACAGTGGCAAGATCTAAAACTGGCGATGACCGACATCACCGAACTCAGTCATAGTGAAGAGAACCTCCCTGCCCACAGCCTGTTTATCTATGAAGCGGCACCGATAGCGGAAGTGGCGCTTGATCAATTGCAAGGTCTAATTAATGACGAATCGTCGAATAAAGAGGGCGGCGATCGTAAGCGATTATTCAAACTGTATGCTGATAGCTATACATCGCTGGCGAATGCTTTGGCGTCGATGAGAGATTTTCTTTTGTACGGCCATCAAGACTATTTAGACAAGTACTTCGATTTCATTAAAGCGCATAACAAATCCGTTGCCGAAATTGAATCCAAAGCGTTCTTATTATCCGATAGTGATCAGAGCTTGTGGTCGCTGTTTAACGAAATGCAGCAG
The DNA here is from genome assembly GCF_050337905.1 of Vibrio clamense. Lineage (NCBI taxonomy): Bacteria > Pseudomonadati > Pseudomonadota > Gammaproteobacteria > Vibrionales > Vibrionaceae > Vibrio > Vibrio clamense. The sequence goes on from NZ_JAKJTJ010000028.1 coordinate 92,259, forward strand.
TTGTATTTCCCTCTGGCCGATCAAGTTATTACGCTGCGTAAAGGCTCTGATTGGAATAAAGCCAATGCGTTAATGGCGAATAAAGTTATTCCATACGCATCCCAACTGAATCAAAGTTTAGAGCAAGTGGTTCGCGCTCAACAGCAACAAGCTGATCATAGCGGTCGGGGCATTCAAAATAATGTTCAGCAGGTGATTACATTACTGATTGCTGCTGCGATCTTTGTATGTATTGTTGCTGTCGTCATTGCCCGTTATTTAGGGAAAAGCATTGGATTACGTGTGGCAGAAGTGTCGCATCGAGCTCAATTAATTGCAGAAGGTGACGTTTCGCAACCTGCACTGGTGGTTTCAGGACAGGATGAGTTGGCAAGTTTAACGGTCGCCATAAACCAAATGAATGATTCATTGAGGGATATCGTCCAAGGTGTCACGGAAAAAGCTGAGCAAGTAGAAGGCAGTATGGCTGATCTTTCTGACTGCAATGAGAAGACTTTAAACCAAGTGGCTCAGCAGAAAGCCAATATCGATCAGATGGGGCATGAAATTCAAGAAGTGTCAGTTTCAGCAAATAATACCGCTCACCTTGCCCAGCAGTCAGTGAGCTCTTTGACTGCATCTAAACAAGAGCTGTCCCAAGGGGCTTCCGCTCTTGAGCAGAACAGAAATACTATGAATCAGTTGCATCATACTATAGATAACGCGAGTGGCTTGGTGCATGAACTAAGTAAAGAGAGTGAAGCTATTGGTCGAGTGACCGAAGTGATTGAAGGGCTTGCGGAACAGACCAATTTATTGGCGCTAAATGCAGCGATAGAGGCGGCGCGAGCGGGAGAGCAAGGCCGAGGTTTCGCGGTGGTGGCCGATGAAGTTCGTTTACTTGCAACTCGCACCACAGAATCGACAACCGAAATTAATAGCATAGTGCATGCAATTCAATCGTCGACAACCTCAGTTGTTCGAGAAATTGAACAGAGTCAAGGGTTGGCAAGAGAAGGAGCAGAGCATACATCGGATGCGGTTTCACGCTTAGAAAGCACCACGAATCAGATTGAAGATTTAAATGCTCAGATGATGGATCTTGCGGCCGCAGCCGAACAGCAGTCTAGCGTTACCCAAGCGATCACTAATTTAGTGCAAGGGGTAACAGAATCGGTAGATGGTGTTTCACAAATCAGCTTGGATTCAAATGCGACAAGTGAGAGGGTGAAAGAGCGAGTGATCGAACTGAATAGTGAGATGGCGAAATTCAAGCTGAACTAACTTATTGCAAGCTGAACTAACATATTGATAGAGGATATAAAAAGCCTTTCCACTCTTAAGTCGTGCTTACAAGAAAGAGCTTAAGAAGGCTTTTTACTGCTAACTATTCACTAATAGCCTTTGTTCTATGACAAAGGCTGTTTAAAACTATACCGCCATTGGAAGGTTGTCTGCTGGTGGCGAGTTACGGTAAACACGTTTAAGTCCAACAACAACAAGCAGCGACATCGCTAACATTATTCCGCCTACTGGAAGTTGATCTGTGGTTGGCAACATAGAAGCCACCATTGTTGCAAGACCTGCGCCTAGATTCTGCATTCCACCTAATGTTGCACCTGCTGTGCCTGCGTGACGAGGGAAAGGAGAAACCGCCCCTGTCGTCGCAGCTGGAAATAGAATGCCAGCACCAAGAAAGTAAACCGTCGCACCACCCACAAGAGATACCGCATTGGTATACCCAAATAGGCCAGGAATAAGAACAATCAATGCGCCAATAATAATGGCATACAGTCCGACAACTAACGATGTTTTTTCCGACCACTTCATTGTTAGCATGCTCGATAAACCAGCACCCGCAAGGTAACCCGGAATTGGCATGATGAACAATAAACTCACAATCGTTGCTGGTAAGCCCAAAGTACCTGCTAGTAACACGCCTGCTGCCGCTTCAAATACAGCGACACCTGCAAATGTAGCCACTAGGCACAGTAGAAAACCTTGGAAACGACGATCTGATAATACAAATTTATAGCTTTCTGTTACTGGCTCAGCGTGGCGTTTTGTTTTTGGCAGTGTCTCTTTCATACTCGTCATCATGGTGATCACTACTGCGAAACCAAATAGAGCCAAGAATAAGTAGCTCGTTCTCCATCCAAACATTTCAGTTAAGAAGCCTCCAAGCAATGGTGCCATTAGAGGAGAAAACATCACACACATGCTGATCAGGCTGTTAGCTTTATGTAGTTCTTTACCTTCAAAGCAATCACGAGTCAGTACGCGAGACATTGCGCCGCCACTGCCAATGCCTGCTCCTTGAACAAAGCTACCAAATAAAAATAGCGAGTAGTCTTGAGCAAACAATGTAATAAGTGTGCCAATAATGTAGATCGCTAAACCTGAAACGATAATCGGTTTACGCCCTAGACGATCAGAAAGAGGGCCGTAAATGAACTGCGATAATCCATAAGGGATCAGGTAGCAAGCCATTACCGCTTGCAATGATGCCGGAGTAACTAAGAAATCTTTTGCCATGTGACCAATCGACGGTACATACATGGTTTGCGTCATTTGTCCTACTGCCGTAAGAATCGCGATAAGAAATGTAAGTCGCACTAAAGGGAAAGACGCAGACATAAGTTAATCTCCAACAAAATAATGAAAAGAAAGTAGAGCAAATGAATGAGTTTGACTTAAATAATCTAACACTTCATGAATTGGTTGCTCTGCGAAGGCGCGAGATATTAAGGCTAGTTAGAGATATAGGCAATTAAAAAATGTGACATGGCGCACTATATAATTCTATGCTTCGGATTAGAAAAATTAATCATTAAGGTTTCGTAATTGTTGGGCTCTAACGGTTGAATGTTGTATGTGGTTAACGATGTGGAATTAATGAAGAGTAGGGCGGATATTTATGCGTTTTGAAGTGAAAGAGGTTTAAGAATGAGAGATAAAACTTAGGTCATTGATGTATTGATTATGTTGCTAATGTTCCTTGCGACATATAACGACTAATATAGAGAAACTGCCGTTAAATTAACCGTAAAAGGGCATGCATTCAGCTTCTACTTTTCATGGATTTCATAACCGTGTATAAAGGGAAAAGACAACAACTAATAGTGAAGATGAAATGATGAAATTAGATAAGCTGGATAACAAAAACAGACGTATTAGAAAGAAACTTTACCTAGGTGAATTTGCTATTCTTGGTTTTGACGTCAGCTGTAAGACATCAATTACTGATTTTGATAGCTATGACAAATTTGTAGATGAGTTCATTGATTACATTGATGGCATCAACCTTTGCTTTGGTGGCGGCGGTTTGGAGTTGTTCGAAGGCTTCCTATGCTCAACTGAGCGTTACAAATCGGTAACTGAAGAAGAGCAAGCGCAAGTTATCGCGTGGCTAGAAGCTCGTGAAGAAGTGAAAGAAGCGGTTGCAGGCCCACTAGTGGATGCAAACTACTTCTTCTAGTTTGATCTGTTGATAACCAGAACGGTCACTGTAATAAAGAAAACGATGAAAGCCGCTTAAATTGAGCGGCTTTTTTATACCTAAATGTGCTTGATGAGTAAATGCACTAACAACATTCATTCGTTATACGTTCGTTTTTGCTTAATACATTTAAGAACATGTGATTAATACGTGTTATTCGCTTAAGGCGGACTGCTAAGTTTAATGCTTTCCTAGGTTTGTATTTTTAATATTATCAATAATTCGAATCTATGCGATCCATATGGAAATATTTAGCCTTATAATCTATTTCCTCTATTTCCTCTATTTCCATAAGGATAATGGTTAAACTAAAATTCATATCACATAAGTTTCACAATCTGATACAGCAGAGATATTATTAACTATAATAAATATGATATTTTATTGCGTAACCTTTGAATGGTATTTTGTTGATAACGGACGTCATGTGAAGCAAAACTTTAGGGATCGAGCAGAAAAAATATATCAGTACGCAGAACCAAATTTGATGATCGTTGGTTGGATGGGCGCAATTGGATATCCAGCATACTATTTTGTATGGAAATTCCTTTTCCCTCAAGATTATGAAAGTTTGCCTATGCGGCTTATGTGTAGTGTTTTTTATTCTATTCTATTAGTTCGCCACGCATTTCCGCAAAGGTTTCGCCATTTATTACCCTACTTTTTCTTATTCTCCGTGGGGTTTGGCTTACCATTTTTCTTTTTCTATATGCTATTAATGAATGGCTGGTCAACGATCTGGGCGATGTCTTTCATGGCGGCGAGCTTCTTACACATTCTTCTTGTGTTTGATACTAAAGTCATCATCGGACAATCGATTCTTAGTGTTGCCTTCGCCTATGCGCTAGCGTGGTTCAATAGTGGATACACATTAGAAGTATGGGTGAACTGGGCATATACCCCTATCATATTGTTTACCTATGTATTTGGTAATTTGTGTTACTTCCGAAACCAGAATGAACATGAAAGCAAAGTGTCGCTCGCAAAATCGTTTGGCGCTGGTATTGCACATGAAATGCGCAACCCAATCAGTGCGATGCTTTCATCTATAGAGTTAATTCGTGGGCATTTGCCAGCATCACCTTTAGGCTCAAAAGATGATCGCACTATATCTCCTCAGCAGTTACGCCATCTGAATGAAATGCTAGATGATGCCCAGCAGATCGTCGTCGCGGGGAATGAAACAATCGATTTGCTCCTGACTTCAATTGATGAGAATCAAATCTCTACTAATACCTTCCAGAAATACAATGTGTATGACGTTGCTGAAGAAGCGGTTAGTCAGTTTAGCTATAAAGCGAAGCCGGATAGAGAATCTGTACAGATTGAAGGGGATAAACACTGTGATTTCTTTGGTAGTGATGTGCTGTTTAAGTATGTCATTTACAATCTGCTAAAAAATGCTTTTTCACATCGTCGCCAAACGGATGCAGCCATTGTAATTAAGATCATACAGTCAAATAACACGACAATCATTAAAGTTCGAGATAATGGCATTGGGATTTCTGATGAGCAGTTGAAGCTCATTTTTGATGATTTTTACACCTCGGGTAAGAAAGGGAATTACGGGCTGGGTTTGCCATTTTGTAAAAAAGTACTGAAAGCCTTCTCTGGCAGCATCAAATGCAAATCAAAGCTTGGCCATTGGACTGAATTTAGATTAACGATTCCGTCTTATTCGTCTAGCCAAAGTATTAGCTTTAGGAACCAAGTTCTGGCAACGAAGAAAATTCTATTTATCATGGGAGTTGAACTCCATCCGTCACGTGAAGTCATGAGTGTTCTTAATGATTGTTCATTATATTATGGTTTCAGTTTAGAAATGTTGAATGCAGAACAGGCTTTGGTTAAAGAGGAGTATCAGTTTGAGTATGACTTGATCTTAATCGATGGGCGAATGGTGGAGCACTCATCTGTCGCTTGGTCTAAGCTTGAATCGCGCTTACACTTTACAGAAGCTAAACTGGCCATGTTTGCTTCACCTGGAGTATCAAAGCGGCTGCAATGTGATAAAAACTTGTGGATTGAATGTGTTAATCAGATTGAATTTCAAAAGTATCCTACAAAAGTTTTGTCTGAATTGTTATTTGAACAGAAAATGATAGGGCAACCAGATGTTGCTAAAGAGAAAAGGAAAATTGATGCTCAAATCATGTTAGTTGATGATAACGCTTCTGTGCGTTCACTCACCACCTTAATACTTGAGCAACAAGGTTTTAGTGTAATTCAGGCTGAGAATGGAAAACAAGCGTTAGATCTATTGAGTAAAAACCAGATCCAATTAATCTTAATGGATGCGGAAATGCCTGTGATGGATGGCATAGAAGCGACAGAAAGAGTGCGGTTGTTAGGCCATACTGATTTACCAATTATTGGTTTCAGTGCTGATGCGAGTACAACAATGATTGGAAATATGCTCGATGCAGGTATGAATGACTATGTGAGCAAGCCAGTAAAAAAAGATATATTGATTAATAAACTCATTGATTGGATTTAAATATAGGTCTTAAACTCAAAATTAAGACCTATTTACTTGGTGTGGCTTAATCTAAGAAATACAGCTCATCATTATTTATAGCCATATCACAGACATGTATGATTTTATTTATATCGTGTTCATTAAGCTTTGAATGTAAAGAAAAACGGAAGTTATTTTTACTTTTTAATGTGGCAGGCGAGCAAAATACGGACCCTATGACACCATTGTTATAGAAAAAATCACGAACTTTTTCTGTGTTCACTTCATCTCCTGTTTCTAAGCTAATAATTTGCGTTTCACTACCAATATTAAATCCCAATGATCTGAGAGCGTTTCTTAATTTCTCCGACATTGAAAACAAGTTAGCTCTTTGAACATCACTTTCGATAATGATGTCCAATGTCGCGTCTAACCTATCAAGTTCATGAGGTAAAAGCGCAGAGCTGAAAATTGCAGGGTTAGAAATAAAAGGCAGACATTGTGATAGTTTGCCGTGAGATAGAACCGCACCAGCGCGATAAGCGAAAGTTTTCGCTAAACTGACAGTGATAAAATCAACTTTATGGCTTAGGTTAAGCGAATGGACTAAACCTCTACCGCTTTGGCCGATAACACCAAGCGAATGAGATTCATCGACCACAATCGCGCACTCAAACTCTTCCGCTATCTCTACTATTTCTTGCAGTGGCGTTACGCTTCCACGAATGCTGTAAATTGAATCTACGAGGATGATCCCTGGGCCGTGGCGTTTCACCAACTTCTTTAAGTGGCGGACACTGTTATGAATAAATGGATAGATATCAGCGCCAGCAATTCTTGCCCCTTCCCAGAGTGACATATGAGCAAAAAAGTCGATATAAACCTTTGTATCCTGTTCACAGATGGTTTGCAGCAGGCCGATATTGGCATCCCAGCCAGACTGGCAGATATTACAATCTGCGAACCCAACATATTTTGCAAGGTTAGATTGGAATGAAGGAATATCACTTTCATTTTGAAGAAATACACCAGACATAACAACACTTTCGATATGCTCTTGTATTGCAGTAATGTGCTTATCTTTGAGCTTTTGATTACCAGATAAAGATAAGTAGTCATTACTTTGAAGAAAAATGGAGTCGATATCAGGTATATTACCCAGAACGAGATGTTTTCCATTGACCCGTGGTTTAATATTGTCAGACAAATAACGGTCTAATTTGTTTTCTATTTTTGTTGGTAGTGGCTTAACACTATTAGGCTTTTGCATAATCTATACTCTATGTTTTATTGAATTAAATGCAGTGCCAGCTGACCAATATAGATTGCAACAATGAGTATTACATATCACGCGTTATTAATTAATTTTATTAAACTAATTGCAAAATTAAATATTGTGTATTTAAATTCTGATGTTCGGTTTGTACTCCTTGGGGTCTAATTTATTCATTTATGCAGGGTTTCTTACAACATCTTGGATGTTATTTCTTTTTTAAGAGCAATGTTTTTATACCAGTGTTATTTAATTTATGTGTGATAAATATAATTAGTAAATTTCTTTAATAAATTAAACATAGTAGAGATGTAAGTAATATTTGTCTTARAGCCCGTTGATATGTTCAGCCAAAGCCATTAATCTGATAGACCTTATGTAAGAATAATAAAATGATAGGAGAAAGTGCATGGGAACCAAAAAGGTCGCTTTTATTGGCTTAGGGGTTATGGGCTATCCAATGGCGGGGCATTTGAAACTCGCAGGGCATGACGTTACCGTCTTTAATCGTTCAACAGAAAAAGCACAATCATGGGTGGAGCAATATTCTGGTGATTATCAGAGTTCACCGAAATTGGCAGCGGAAGGTTGCGATATTGCGTTTGTTTGTGTCGGCAACGATGATGATGTAAGAAGCGTTATGTATGGTGAGCATGGCGTGATTGCAGGTTTGAAACCTGGTGCAGTTATCGTAGACCACACGACTACTTCGGCAGATCTTGCTATTGAGCTAGCAAAAGCATGTGCAGAACAAGGGCTTCGTTTTGTTGACGCTCCGGTCTCTGGTGGACAGGCTGGTGCAGAAAATGGCGCACTTACAATTATGTGTGGTGGTGAGCCAACTATCTATGAGTCTGTTTCACCAGTAATGGATGCTTACGCAAAACAGTCAGTATTACTTGGCGAAAACGGCCAAGGGCAGCGTTGTAAAATGGTAAACCAAATCTGTATCGCAGGTGTGCTGCAAGGGTTAAGTGAAGCGATCCTGTTGGCAAAGGAAGCTAACTTAGATATTGAACAAGTTACAGATGTATTAAAACATGGTGCGGCTGGATCTTGGCAGATGGAAAATCGCGCTGTGACAATGGCGCAAGACAGCTTTGACTTTGGTTTTGCGATAGACTGGATGAGAAAAGATCTTTCTATTTGCTTAGATGAGGCGAAGCGTCACGAGTTAGATTTACCACTGACAAAAACGGTAGATGCACAATATGAAGCGTTGCAGAAGATGGGACTTGGTCGGATGGATACGTCGGTATTGATAAAATCACTGACACAATGATCAGTAGCAAATACCTAAAACATTGATGAGCCTAAAACATTGATGAGATAGACAGATTAGTTGATGCACTCTTTTATTGCTTTAAGCCAATGTTCAATTGGTTTGATTCCGATACGGTGAGTAAAAGTTTGCATCAACATCGTGACTAATAGCGCGTTGCTACACTATGGTCATGTCCCTACTATTATTTTTGCCCCCATACATTACTTACCCAGCCGCCAACATGTTCGTCATAGTGATTGCCGCTAAACTCTTGCCGATGTTCAACCATATGGTTTGAATTGGGCCGAGACTCGAGAATGTGTGAAATGTGTTTCGCCATCGGATCGTTTGGACAAGCTGCTTGGTTTCTGAGTGCAACCTCTTTGATGATTTGTAATCGATAAGATGGATTCATCCTTTTCATTTTACTCTACTCCTTGGTTGGTAATTTACTAAATTTAGAACTGCGAAGTCGTTTCGTCAAATTAGTAGTTGGAAATAAAATGAAGGTGTATTCAGGTGTTTAATAAATTAAGTAGATAAAACAATCCGTTATACTTTTAGTTATATTTTTTATTATGTTAGTTTATTTAGCTTAAACATAAGTCACTGTTTTATAGGGAATAAATAATTTATAAAAAACTAGGCATTATTAAGAGTGAGAGGCGTGTTGCTAGAAGTTTTAGGAGGATATTGATGGTAATTCATGTGCTTCAAAAAAAAGAAGGGCAGACGTATTATCTGCCCAACTAGGTTTAACGTCGACGCTTATTTGGTTTAGGTGCCGAATCATTATTCTCTGTATTACGCTTATGCTTGGGAACATAATTTAATATTGAAATTGGTAGCTCTTTGCTTGGGACAAACCCTTCAATTTCTTTACGAGTGATTAAATGCCCTAAACGACTTTCAATCATACAAAGATTCTTGAAGTTATCTCTGGAAACTAAAGAGATCGCTTCACCTACAGCACTTGCACGACCCGTTCGGCCAATACGGTGGATGTAGTCATCAGCCGGATAAGGAAGATCATAGTTTACCACTCGGCTGAGGTTATCAATGTCGATACCACGAGCAGCCACGCCGGTCGCAACAAGGAACTTCACTTTGCCCGCTTTGAATTGCTCTAAAACTTGCGCTCGCACTTGTTGGCTTCGGCCACTATGAATCGCTTCTGCTTTAATCCCACGCTTTTCAAGTTGGCTGACAAGTTTGGCTGCTCCATGCTTAGTCTCGATAAAGATAAGAGCTTGGTCCCATTCACCATCGGTAATTAAATGGCTGAGAAGTGCTGATTTCTTATCTTTGTCTACCGCGACTAGCCATTGACTGATGTTGGATTTTGAAGCGCTATGCTTAGCAATAGAAATCTCTTCAGCATCATTAATAGCCGATTTAGCAAGATCTCTTACAGGATTCGATAAGGTAGCTGAGAACAGTAAATTTTGGATATCTTGTGGTAAACGAGCGATGATTTTATTGATATCTTCAATAAAACCCATATCCAACATGCGATCTGCTTCATCAAGAACCAGAGTTTCCACTTCATCAAAATGAACCGCGCGCTGACCATAAAGGTCGATCAAACGGCCTGGTGTTGAAACCAGAATATCGACACCTTCGATAAGACACTGTTTCTGAGGTGCGTAGTCCACTCCGCCATACATCGCCATCGATTTAATATCTAAGTATTTACCGTACTCTTCGATATTTTTGCTAATCTGAATCGCTAATTCGCGAGTTGGGGTAAGAATAAGCGCTCGAATGCGTTTTGCTCTTACAGGTCCACGGTTACTTAGCATTTCAAGTAATGGCAATACAAAGCTCGCCGTCTTACCCGTACCCGTTTGGGCTGCTGCAATCAGGTTTTTTCCTGTTAGTACCGTTGGTATCGCTTTTTCTTGAATTGGCGTTGGGGTTTCATAGCCTAGTTCAGCTACTGCTTTTAAAATCGGATCGCTTAATCCAAGTTTGGAGAATGGCATTGTGAGTCTCAATAAATGGTGATTCAATAAATAGACGTTTAACTGCGGTGAGTGCTTATTGTTAAATTATCGTTTAACAATAAGCACTGCTTGTCTACAGTTATCGCCGAAATTGGCGGCATTCTAGCATGAAGAAGCATAGGCCGCTCAAAAAAAGCATGCGGTGAAATGGAATGGTTAACGAGTTCGACCATTACGCTCAATAATTTGTTCGAGTGTTGAATGTAACATTGTTCTATATGGATATAAGAGATTGAAAAATAGAAATTTCTTTATACAATCAACAATGAAATTACGAATAGGATGTGCTTTCTAGTGAAGAACTTTGATGTGAATTTATTACGAGTATTAGCGGTACTACTAGAAGAGCGAAGTGTAACCGCTGCCGCTACACGACTGTACCTTAGTCAGTCTGCGGTTAGTAAGCAGTTAGCAAAGCTAAGAGAAACCTTTAATGATCCCCTGTTTGAGCGGGTTGCTAAAGGTTTGCATCCCACACCGAAAGCATTAGCACTGCAACCCAGTATTCATGAAATTTTACGTCGTATTGATCAGCTTGCTATTCCAACTGAGTTTGAACCTGAAAAAAGCCAGCGAACTTTCAATTTTGATTTAGTTGAAAGTGCTTATGCCGCAACCTATTCCCGTTTTATGCCGAGTCTTCTTAAGCAAGCCCCAGGGATCAGCATTAATAGCCGAACTTGGAGTGACGAGAGTTTACATCGCTTATTGAGGTGCGAAATTGATTTTGCCATTGGAATTTACGAGTGGGATGAGCGCGCAAAATCTCACTACATGACGATTCCAGATGAACTTCGCTATGTTGAACTTGCTCGTGACTATTCTGTTTGTTTGATGCGAAAGGGGCATCCTGCACTAAATGAAGAGTGGAATATAGAAACGTTTTTGAAATATAGGCATTTAGAAGTGACTATCGGTGGTGTCAGTGGATGGCTGCTTAAAGAGGTGCTCGATCTTGAACGCAAGAAGCTAGATAGTGCGGTGAATGTGTCTGATCTTCAAAGCGCCCTTGCTTTGTGTGAACAGAGTGATCTTTTGATGTGCTATCCGGCGTCTGCTGTGAAGATGCTCGTTAAAAATAATAATCTGGTGGCAAAACCTCTACCGATTAAATTAGAACCGGGCGGTTATTCGCTGTTATGGCATCGACATTTTGATAATGATCCTAGCCACAAATGGCTACGTGAATTAATTATCGATTTGGCATCTGGTGATATTTCGTCATCAGATTGGGGGTTTTGATTCGATCAACGTCAGGCACAATAGAGCTTATTAAATATACAAATGGCCCTGAATTAGGGCCATTTGTATTTTGCTATTGAACTAAGCTCGTGCTGATTATTGAATCTCAAGCAGTTCAATATCGAAGATAAGTACCGTTGCTGGCGGAATTGGGCCAGAACCACTTTTTCCGTAGCCTAAGGTGCTTGGTACAAACAGGCGAATCTTTTCACCTTCAACCATATACTGCACACCCTCTGTCCAGCCTTTAATGACTTGATTAAGACCAAATGCGATTGGCTCATTTCGTTCTACAGAGCTATCAAAGACAGTACCATCCATTAGGGTGCCATGATAATGCACTTTCACGCGGCTTTTAGCTGTTGGGTGCTCAGTTCCAGTACCTTCTTGTAACACTTGGTATTGCAGGCCACTTTCCGTTGTGATTACCCCTTCTTTCTTTCCATTTTCTACCAAGAAATCTTGGCCAATTTGAAAGTTGATATCAGCAGCTTTGTGATTATTCCATGTGCGATAAATAAAGAATCCAGCAAGTAGGAAAATGATAATTGGGAATACAAACTTAGTCATAATGATGTCCTTAACTATTATGGTTGAGTCAGAAGGTAAGAGATGGTGTGAGCGATAGCTTCAATGTTGTCATGTCCAGCGGTCAATACTTGGTACTTTCCTTTAACAATAAAAGTTGGTACAGAATTGATTTCGCCAGCAACCGATACGTGTTGAGCTTTTTCTAAGTAAGTAAATAGCGTGGCCTGTTGCTCTTTATTCAGTTGATAAGGGCTCACAAGATCACGAGTTTGAAATGCTTTCTCAATAGCGGCTTGACGCTCTGTATTTGTCGAACCTTCACCCATTTGTACGGCTGCAAAGAGTTCATCCATAAATGCGTGATCAGGTGTAGCGTCTAATTGCATTACGGCGGTGTAGTAGATCATTGCTGCAATTTGAGCATTCTCATTAAAAGTAACATGTAGCTTATCAACTTTTTGAGAAGTCAAAGATTCTATCTTAGGTATAAAGTTTTCCATTTTACGGCAGTGACCGCAAGAAAGTGAGAAGACTTCAGTTAAAGGGGCGACATCATAGCTGCTAACATCATTTGGAAGTCTTTGAAATTGAGAACCTTCTTGAGGAACACTGTTTTCTGAGCAGCCAAGTAATAAGAAGCTAGCAAGAACAAGTGCTGACAATCTTGAGATTAATTTAAACATAGGATTCTTTTTAAAAAATATGATGCTTGGATTTTACCTACTAAGTCATTAGATCGATACTGGTTTTTTTGTAACTTGTTGCAAATGACGGCCTATTTTGTCATCTAAGAACGTTTGATTCGATCGGTTTAGAAACGTGATAAAAACGAACTAAGTAGCAAAAAAATGCTTAAAGTTTTACCGCTGTGGTCGATATATAAGTAAGTCATTCATAGAGCTGAATTGGAATGTGGTGCATTATGAAATACATAGCTGTCTTTTTAGGTATTCTCTTATCAGGATGCAGTAGCATGCCAACCATGTATGGTGGATTACTGGATACTGCGCCTCAACACGATGGAGAGTTGCTATACCCTGATCGGGGAGTGGTTTCGCCTACGAAAAAGAAACACACAGTAGGTGGCCCACAAGGTCAACAGCGTCCATCGGCCTACAGTTCATTAGAGAGCTTCTTAGCGACTCGTGGTATTGATTACGAAGTCCTTCCTGGTAACTACGTGATGGTTCGACTAAAAAACCGTATTCAGTTTGAATCGGGTTCTGCAACGGTTTCAAGTTACTCAGAGCAGTGGCTAAATGAGTTGGGAAGCTATTTAGCGCGTCAACCAGGAATTGATATTGTTATTGATGGACATGCTGACAATACTGGGAGCAATAGATTAAACGATGGGCTTTCAGAGTCGCGAGCTAAGCAGGTGAAGTTGTCTTTGATGAAGCAAAAAGTCGCCATGAATTCAATTTATACCCGTGGCTATGGTGAATATGTACCAGCGTGCTCAAACCAATCTAAAGTGGGCAAAGCGTGTAATCGAAGAGTTGAATTGATGCTGATCGTTGCGAATTAGCAAGGCTGATCCACTTTTCCCCCTAAAAAATATCCAAAAAAGCCAAAGAATTCAAAAAGCCCCTAAACGTCAGTCTAGGGGCTTTTTACTGAGTGGTTAATGAGTGTTTCGATTGAATGCTTTACTGTCTGCCGATGCACGAACTCTACGACTTAAGCAAACTCTTTTTCAAGGTAAGCAATGATGTCTGAAGATTCATACATCCATTGAGTTTCCCCATTACTTTCAATACGAAGACAAGGCACTTTTACGCGACCACCACCCTCTAACAACGCTTGCTTATGCGCATCATCATTCTTTGCATCACGAAGGTCAATATTGATAGATTGACGTTTCATTGCACGACGAACTTTTACACAAAAAGGGCAAGCTTCAAATTGGTACAGTGATAACCCTTGAGCTTTGGCATCAAGTTGTTTTTGAGCTTCTGGATCTCGCTTCATTCCTTTTGGTGTGAAAACGAAATTGAGTACCAGAATAATTCTGCCTAGAAACCAACGGATAAACTTCATAATTACCTTTACCTAGTTTAAATACATATTGCATACAATTTGGCAACATTGTACCAGTCTTACTTTATCAACAAAACTATTTATATATGTTTCAGCATCATGATCTATAAACGTTCTATCTTGTGCGTTTTAGATAGATTAAGCCCCAAACGTTTTGCGAGTCGGGTGAGGTTGGCTCGATCGGTTTGTAATTGCCTTGCTGCCTGTGCCCAGTTGTAATTGGCTTGCTCTAAAGCTGCGATGATAATGTGACGCTGAAACTCATCTGTCACCTCTCTCAATCCTTGTGATAAGTCTACTTCCGGCTGAGTGGGTGAGCTATCAACATGCGTCGGTTTGGTCATGACTTCATCAAAGTGACCGCAATCATCGGCATTAATGACCGTTACTTTCTTGTTATAGTGCCTCGCTTTAGCTTTTAAAGCCGCTCGGTTTATGACGTGTTCAAGTTCACGCACGTTTCCGGGCCATGAATAACTCATAAGATGAGGCAGTACTGCGGGGCCAAATTTGATCTGCGCAATTCCAAGTTTTCGTCTCGCTTGCTCTAAAAAGAAACCAGCTAAAAGGGTAATATCACCATCGCGCTCACGAAGCGGGGGGGTGGCAATAGGGTAGACACTTAAGCGGTGGTATAAGTCCGCTCTAAATCGGCCTTGTTCGACCTCTTTCTTGAGATCTCGATTGGTGGCGGCAAGCACACGGACATCAATCGTTTGGATGTTATCTTGGCCAACCGGTTGGATTTCGTTATTTTGTAATGCCCGCAGAAGTTTGCTCTGTGCAGCAAGGGGCAGTTCACCTATTTCATCGAGGAAAAGAGTCCCGCCATCAGCTAATGCAAATTTTCCTTGGCGATTTTTGTCAGCCCCAGTAAATGCGCCACGGACATGGCCGAACAATTCACTTTCTACTAAATTTTCTGGCAAAGCTGCGCAGTTTACATAAACCAGAGGTTTGCGTTTTCTTTGTGACTGGTGATGAAGGGTTCTTGCAACAAGCTCTTTTCCGACTCCCGTTTCACCATGGATCAAGATATTGAAATGGGAAGGCGCGACGACTTCGATATCATTTTTCAACGCCATCATACTTGAACTGTGGCCAATCATTTCACCGCCATCTCTTTCCCATGCTTCTTCGTTAAGCTCTTCTAGAAGCTGACGAGATTGCTTTGCTTGTGTTTCAAGTTGGGAGAAAGTGAAGGCCATTTTTACAGTTGAAGCGGCAATGGCAGAAAGGACTTCTAGACTGCGCGCAGGGATAGCATTAAAAACATCAGGGGTGAGGCTATCGAGAGTCAAAACGCCAAGCAGTTTATCACTGAAGATAAGCGGCAGTCCCATACACGCATGCATGGGAAGATCGCCTTCATGATCAATAAGAAGACCATCAAATGGATCGGGAAGTGGGCTGTCTGAATCAAAAATGATCGGTGTTTTTGATTCGCATATTTCATTAAAGCGAGGGTGTTCGCTGATGGCAAAATGGCGGCCCAATGTGTCTCTGCTGAGGCCCTGCATGGCCAATGGGACGAGGTAATCACCTTGTAATGAAAGGAGAGCAACACAGTCACAATGAATTGTTTTGCGTATAGCATCGATAAGCTTGTTAAACCTATCTTGATCATTTAAGCCGCTTGCTAAACCTATGGTCATTTCCATCAGCGTGGATGCTGTAATATCTTGCATGTTAATCATTCTCAAAAAGACATTTTGTTATAGTAGAGTCATTTCGACTCAAATGAAAGCGGTCATCTTGACTTGTTTTTCTTAAATTTGGCGGCTAAACACAAGTAGATAAAGGTTTTTTGCTATTGGCACTGAAAATGCAATGAGGGGATAACGAAGTGATAATGATTCTTCGTTAATAACAGAGTGAAGAAAATTCACCGTTAAGTGTTCACTAACACTAAATCTAAAGTCCGCCTCAAATCGAGTTCACATTGAACAATGTAACCGTTTTGGGCTTGTTTTAATTCTAACTTTCACTTGCTCAACAGGTGAAGTTCGGTGTGGCGAAGCCATATACCCCAAAGATGGAGCATTTCATGCTTAATGAACAACATATCAATATTATTAAGAGTACCATTCCACTGCTTGAAAACGCAGGACCTGCATTAACGCAACATTTCTATCAGCGCATGTTTTCTCACAACCCTGAGTTGAAAGATATTTTTAATATGACTCACCAAAAAACAGGCCGTCAAGGCGTCGCTCTGTTTGAAGCGATTGCGGCATACGCAAAAAATATCGATAACCTAGCGGCATTAACGTCTGCGGTAGAAAGAATCGCGCAGAAGCACACGAGTTTCAATATTCAGCCTGAGCACTATCAAATAGTAGGCCATCACTTAATTGAAACATTGCGAGAGCTAGCGACTGAGGCATTCACGCAAGAAGTCGAAGAGGCATGGACAGCTGCATACCTATTTTTGGCACAAATCTTTATTGATAGAGAAGGGGAGCTATACCTTCAGCGAAAACAAGCGATTGGCGGTTGGTCTGCTGCCCGTGAGTTTATTGTGAAAGATAAAACGATGGAATCACAGCTCGTGACCAGTTTTGTATTTGAGCCCAAAGATAACAACACAGTGTTGGATTTTCACCCTGGTCAATATATTGGTATTGAAGTGAAACCTGAAAACGGTGATTACAAGGAAATACGCCAATATTCACTATCACAAAAACCGAACGGAAAGACCTACCGTATTTCGGTTAAGCGTGAAGGTGTTAACACTGACAATGTTGGATTAGTATCCAATCATTTACACGATAACGTTGAAGTCGGAGATAGTGTAAAGCTTTATGCTCCGGCTGGTGATTTTTATTATGTGGAACGTGAAAAGCCAGTAGTTTTGATTTCTGCCGGTGTAGGCGTGACGCCAATGCAAGCCATGCTGCAGAGCTTATCTGGCGTTGAAGATAAACAAGTGACATATTTACATGCTTGTGAGACTCAAGAACAGCATTCCTTTATCGAAGACGTGAATGATCTGATTTCAATCAATGGTTGGAATCAAAAGACATGGTACCGCTGTAGTAATGAGAAAATAGCCGCGAGTCACCAACATTTTGGTGAGATGAATCTTGACTCGATTACGAGTGAATTGCCGTTGGATAATGGTGATTTCTATGTCTGCGGCCCTGTACCATTTATGGATTTTGTTGTTAAGCAGCTTGATGAGTTAAATGTTCCACGTGACCGAGTGCATTATGAAGTGTTTGGGCCTCATGCAAACTTGTAAATATGGATTGAGTCTAACGCCTTATTGATAAACCAATAATGAATAAATTGAGTCACATGAAAAGTTAAGTCGTGTGACTCACCTTAATTGGCGACTCTTTATTTCTACTTTGCATTCAGCTGTAGATACCGCAAGTGAATGGATGTGACTGGCCCACACTAAAACCTTTGGGGGCGATTGAAGAGTTACAGCATACACTCTGTAGTATTAACCGATAATAAATTATTGATTAGTAAACTCTCTTGACCATCTCCTTCCTTCTTAATACGAGCGATTAATAACCGTGTGGCAGCATTTTATAAGAAATAGGTTGCTAAAAGTTATAACTTATATACAAATACTATGATTCATCGAACAATGACGTAGGAGTTCAGCAGGATGCGGACGGCAAATTCAGAGTATTTATTAGCGGCGTTAAGAAGTGTAATTAAAGCGAAAGGGCGAACTTACCGTGATCTTGCCGATCGCGTTGGGGTACCACTTTCAACATTTAAACGTCACTTATACAGCCCCAACATCACTCTGGATCGCTTGTTGGATTACTGTCGTGAAACGGACACGACACTTGATGAATTGCAGAAAATTGCCGTTAAATTGCAGCATGATAACGAAAGTTTTTTTAATCATACGCAAGATGAAGTTTTCTATAAATTCCCACACTTATATGACTTTTATCGAGAGCTGAGACACATAAGGCATCGCGATAGCCATGATTATATGAAAGAGAAACATGGGCTAGATGTGGCTTCAACCTATGCTTACTCTCGTGCACTTGAAATGCTGGGTTTGGTGAAGCTAACCGATGAAAATAAGATTCAATTAAATGGCCCATTTTACTATCGCTTTTCTAACGACTCCAAATTGAGTGCGAAGTATAAAACCATTCTAAAATCTCAGGCGTTGGAAAGCCCTAACTGTGTTCGTGTTGGTTTTTCTCGGATGAATTTGAAAGAGCCTCAGATTGAAGCGTTGAACAAGCTTCTTACTCAAGAAGTGCTAAAGTATCATTCTGAGAATATGAAGGAAGAGCAAGATGGTGAAATGCGCAATGTATTGTTGTGTGTCGCCCCTCATGAAACATTGAACTTTTCAGAAGGCATTCAGCCACTACCAAATACATTTCTAAAACAGATCAAAGATGAGATAGCTAAATTAGAAGGTTAACTGCGTTTTTTTAGAGTTCGCGCATCGTACACAGAGAAAACAAACATGCGGCTTCCCCTGTATACGTGTTGTTCTTCTGTTATACCGCTATTCTTTCGACTTCCAAATGACAAGCAACACTATGATTAGAAGATCTCACTTTGAGATCAGGGTAGTGCTCCAGACATTCAGGTGTTGAAAATCGGCATCTTGACGCAAAGTGGCAACCTTCTGGTGGTGAGATCGGAGAGGGGACATCGCCTTTTAAAAGCTCTCTCTTTCCCCTTAATTTCGGGTCTGGAAGTGGAATCGCTGAAATCAAAGCGCGTGTATAAGGGTGTTGTGGGTTAGCAAAGAGTGATTGTGTATCGCTCATTTCGACCACCTTTCCTAAGTACATCACAGCAATATTATCCGAAATATGACGAACAACAGAAAGATCATGTGCGATGAATACCAACGCTAGATTCATGGTTTTTTGTAGTTCTAATAACAAGTTAATAATTTGAGATTGAACAGAAACATCAAGTGCAGATACGGCTTCATCGCAAATAATTAATTTTGGGTTGAGAGCGATGGCTCTTGCAATACCGATCCTTTGCCTTTGACCACCTGAAAACTCATGAGGGTAGCGACTCTCTGCGGATTCAGGTAACCCGACTTTAACCAATAGGTCTCGTACCTTTTGTTTCCGTTCTTGTTTGTTACCAATGTTATGTATTTCGAATGGTTCCTCTAAAATACTCCCCACTGTATGACGGCTATTTAAGCTTTCCATTGGGTCCTGGAAAATGATCTGCATTTCTTTACGAAGTGACACCATCTGTTTCTGAGTGAAGTGTGTTATATCCTGACCGCGATAGATTATTTGACCAGAAGTTGGTTCGTGTAGTTTAAGTAAAGATCGGCCGAGAGAGCTTTTCCCACAACCAGATTCACCAACTAATCCAAGGGTTTCTCCTGCTTTAACAGCAAAAGAAACACCATCAACCGCATATACGTACTGAGTTTTTGTGAATAACCCGCCTCGAAGCGCGTAATGCTGCTTTAAATTCAAGACTTCCAAAATAGTTTTAGCCACTATTTATCCTCCGAAATGAGAAAACAGCTGACAGCATGCTCGTCACTGACTGGTGTGAGAGTTGGCACTGATTCAGCACAACGTGATGTTTGGTATTGGCAGCGGTTTCTAAATCGACAGCCAGAAGGCATATCACTTAAACTCGGTACTGAACCTGGAATAGTGCCTAAAATGGATTTTGGGGTACCGTCTATTCTTGGGATGGACTGTAAGAGACCTTGTGTATAGGGGTGCTTCGGTGATTCAAATAGAGTGAATACGTCAGCCTTCTCCACCACATGCCCAGCATACATGACGACAACTTCATCACAACTTTCGGCTACGACGCCCATATCGTGGGTAATAAGGATGATCGCCATGTTGCTCTGTTCTTGCATTTTTGCCATAAGGTCAAGAATTTGAGCCTGGACTGTGACATCGAGAGCGGTTGTCGGTTCATCGGCAATCAGTATTTCAGGCTCGCAGGCAAGGGCCATGGCTATCATGACTCGTTGACGCATCCCACCAGATAGTTCATGCGGATAAACATTAATGCGCTCTTCAGCCGCAGGGATCCCGACTCGTTTCAGCATATCAATCGCGGCAGATTTTTGCTCAGAGGCTGAAAGGTCAGGGCGGTGAAGTTCATAGGCTTCGCACAGTTGCTTGCCAATCGTATGTACTGGATTTAATGCGGTCATTGGGTCTTGAAAGATCATTGAGATCTCATTGCCACGGGTTTTATACAGAGCTTCCGGTAACATTTTGACTAAGTCAGTACCTTTGTACTCAATTTGACCAGATGTGACTTTTCCGTAAGGGTGAGGCAGAAGTCCCATGATCGATGCCGCCGTCACGCTCTTTCCGCAACCCGATTCGCCGACAATACCAATGGTTTTTCCTCTTGTAATATCAAAGGAAATACCATCAAGTACTTTTACTTCTCCGTCATCGGTTGCGAACGTCGTTTCCAGATCTCTTACCGATAAAATACAATCGTTATTCATATTGCTAATACAGTCCGTTATTGGTTGGCGAAACGATTTTCGATACGAGTCACTGGTGGGAACGACTGTCCCGATTTAAGCGCTTTTTTCGTTGCTTTTTTCTCTTCTAAATCAATCCAGAAAAGTCCATATTCCATACTTTTAGCATCAAGAATATCGCGAGATAGAGCCGTACCAATTGATTTTGGAAGTTTGACGTAACGCCAATGTGCTGCTCTTGAAAACGGGACAGAGTAGGTTGGTATGACACAATCACAATCCGCTATTTTCTGCTGGATAAGACGCGAAAGAGCGGCTTTTTCTTTTACATCGAACTCAGAATCATATGCTTCAATTAATTTATCCATCTCAGGGGTGGCGTAATTGGTGAAGTTATTGGTTTGGGTTTTAGCATTGCTTGAATGGAAATATTGCCAATAAACCGGAAGTTGTGGCGCACCCATTCCTAAGAAGGCGGCTTGATGTTTCTTCTCTAACAGAGACTTAAACCCTGTCGCACCGTCCACTAATTTGAGTTCAATTTCTAAACCGGCTTTTCGAGCTTCTTCCTTAAGGACAATAACGCGAGGGGAGTGCATTTTTGACAAGTATGTCAGAGTAATACTGAGGCGTTCACCTTTGTCGTTAATACGGATTCCATCTTTGTCTAGAGATGAATAGCCCGCCATATCGAAGTACTTATCTGCAAGATCGACATCGAAAGCTTTTGCTTTAATTTGTTTATTATCGTATTCCCCAAAGCCAGAGCCGAACCCTTGCTGGTGGCTATAGTCTCCACGAAGCGCAATCTCGATCATTTTAGGAACGTTGAGTGAGTGAGCAATGCCTCGTCGAAGATTGTTGTCATTCATTTTATCGGCCGCAAGGTTAAGCCAAACGCCCGCTGCACCTTGTGGTGATTCGTTGAAAAACCACTCTTTTTCAATAAAGCCACGTTCATAAAGTTCACCTTTTGCCTTGTCATGCCAAATGGATGGGAACACCATGTAATACGCGTCAAGTTCTCCTTTCTCAAAATATTTGATTGAAATATCGGAATCTCGAATCACCTTAAGAAGAATATTGTCGACGTTGTAACGGTGTTGGTAATATTTGTTTCCATATCCCCACCAGTTATCAACTTTCGATAACTTAACGTACTTACCTTTCTTAATCTTGGACACTTTGTACGGGCCAGTAACGGGTTCTGCTTTCCAGTTGTAGCGCTTAACAAAATCTTTAGTGATCCCCTTTGGATAAAAGTGAGCAGGTTTAGGCAAAATATTTAAACGCATCAGCAGCTCATCACTGGCTAAAGCATCGGCAGAGTGAAGTGCGAATGTGGTCTTATCAAAAATGGTAATACTGGCAACTTTGTTTGTGTAATAGTCCTTGTACCAAGGCGCTCTTGTATTATCACTTCTCATATAATCGAAAACAAAGCGGAAGTCTTCGCTGGTGACTGGCTTTCCATCTGTCCACCGCGCGGACTCATCGAGTTTGAAGTAGATGGTTTTTTGATCTTGACCAAATGCCCATTGTTTTGCGAGTGCTGGAATGTATTGGCGCGTGTTGGGATGCTTTTGAAGGAGTGATGGGTTTCCATCCATAATAAAAGCACGGAAACTACCATTAGAGTCTGGGCCAACGGTGCGCATAGTAAGTGGAAAACTCGATAGATGAAGGCGGTAAGTCCCACCTTGTTTCGCATTGTCATCAGCAAAGAGAGGTTGATCGTTATTTGTGATCCAGTTGAGGTCCGTCGGCAGATTTTGGGCGATGGCAAAACTTTGATATAAAAAGCTGAAAACCAGCAATAGTGTCGTTGATATTTTGTTCATTTTAGCTCCAAGGCTATTTGAATAAGAGCGCAGCCTTGCGCTCATAGCATGATTAAATGTACCGAGTGTATTTCTTTGGATCGAATGCCTCGCGAACACCTTCACCGATAAATGTCACCATAGTTAAAACTGAAACAATGGCAAACACCACTGAACTGATGATCCAGTACGCATCAAGGTTTGATTTTCCTTGCTGAAGGAGATCGCCCCAACTTGGTGTCGGTGGCATGAGCCCTAAGCCTAAGTAATCTAATGCTGTCAATGTTGTGATATTGGCGACGATGCCAAAAGGGGCCAGCGTTACAATCATCACCATTGTGTTTGGCAAAATGTGTTTAACGATCACCCGTAGCATTCCCGCTCCCTGAGCTCTTGCTGCGGTGACGTACTCTCGCGCCTTTTCTTTATAAGTCATCGTTCTCATATACCAAGTGATACTTATCCAACCGAAAAGAACGTTGATGAGAACAAATAGGAAAAAGCTCGGTTTAATGATTGAAACCATAATCATAATGACATACAAGAATGGAACCATAGACCAGACTTCGATAATGCGCTGCATGATCAAGTCAAATCGCCCTCCCATATACCCCATCAATGAACCGACAAGGACACCTATCGTGTAAGAGATGGTAAGTGTGAGCATTGCGAACCAAATGGCGATTCTAAAACCATAGATAAGGCGAGCTAATACATCTCGGCCAGATTGATCGGTGCCGAAATAGTGCTTGTCTGCTAATGATGGTGCTGTCGGTGGGTAGTTGACGCCATCAAAATCTTGCTCATAAGGATCCCAAGGGATAATGGGTAAAAGCACCCAATTGCCTTCGTCTTCTGTTTCAAAAATAGACTGCAGTTCTCGGTAATTAGCTTCGTAATCATAATCTTGACCTAAGGTTTTACCGCTTACGACTCGGCTGTAGGTTGGGAAATACCACTCGCCATCATAAGAGACCATTAAGGCTTTATTATTGACAAAAACCTCAGCGATTGAAGATAAAAGTACCAAGGCAGTTAAAATGATAAATGAGTAATAACTGCGTTTTATTGAACGAAATCGTTTTATTTTTTTCTTTGTTAGCGGATCAATTTGCATACATTAACGTCCAAATTTCACTCTTGGGTCTACTGCCGCCACACATAAGTCTGAAAGAATATTGCCAAACATAAGCAGTAGAGATGAAATGGTAAGAATGCCCATTACAACAGGGTAGTCTCGTTCAACGATCGATTCGTACCCAAGTAAGCCGATACCATCAATGTTGAAAACAACCTCAATGAGAAATGAGCCTGCGACAAATACAGAAACAACATTACCAAGATGGCTCGCTATAGGGATTAAGCTGTTGCGAAGTGCATGTCTTCTTACGGCTTTGCTAAAAGGTAAGCCTTTTGCGATCGCTGTTTTTACGTAATCAGCGGCTAAATTTTCGAGTAAGTTGTTCTTCATTGTCATGGTTAAAATTGCGAAGTCACCGATGATATAGCAGATCAGAGGGAGGAAAGCGTGTGAGAAAACATCAGCGATTTGTTGCATCGATTCTAATTCATCAAATTCATCACTGACAAATCCTCCCATCGGGAACCAACCTAAATGGAAAGCGAAGAAGGATATTAAGAAAACGCCAACGACATAATTAGGCAGCGCGTAGCCAAGAAATACCATGACGGAACTGACATTGTCGAATTTAGAGCCGTGTTTGATGGCTTTAAGAATTCCAAGGGGAATCGAGACAAGGTAGCTGATCACAAATGTCCAGAATCCATAAAACATGGAGACAGGAAGTCGCTCTTTGATCATATCCCATACAGGCTCGTAATAGCGTGTCGATTCTCCGAGATCAAATTGAACGAGCTTGAGTAACCACTCGTGATACGCTTCTAAAATGGGTTTGTCTAAACCATAGAATGCATTCAGTTCGGCTATTTGTTCTTCTGATAAGGATTGCGAGCCTTGCTGTCCAGAGCTGCCTCCATCAATCGATTGGCTCTGCATTTGGGAAATCATACGCTCTACCGGCCCACCGGGAACAAATCGCGTGAGTGCAAAAACGAGCAAGGTAACCCCGATGAAGGTCGGAATAATTAAAAGCAATCGCCGGCTAAAATAGGCTAACAATTCAAACTCCTTTATTGAATTCTTATCGTACGGAACGAAGAGAAGACTGGCTCAAATCGAACCAGTCTTTGTCACATTACAGTTGGTTAACTACTTATAGAACAGGCAGTTGTTCTAGTGCGTAACGGTACTGAATGTAATCTCTTGATTGCCATAACCAGATTGTCTCAGGGTCAATATCGTAAAGCTCTGAGGTTTCTGGTGCTCTCTGTATTTCATTTTCAACAATGGTCGTGTATTGGGTTGCCCAGTCGAGCAGCGCTGGTAAATACGCGTCATCATCTTCATTAGCTTGGAGAGATTTCCATGCGGCATGAAGGTTGTCTTTACTGTTACAGCGTGTTGGTGTCTCTGTCACGGTAAAACACTTATTATCTTTATCTTCCGTGAACTTCGCCGGAACTCGAACAGGGAACCCTGACGCTCTGAATAAAGATTCAAAGTAAGAGGCATCTTTCAATAGTTGCACTGCCGCTGGATCTCTTAGCATAACGAGTGTGAAATCGTTAAGCGTTCTCACACCATTGGCTTTAAGGTTCCTTTTCGTTGAGTAATTAGTGTCATCAAGTTTAATTAAATCATCCTGTTTGCCATTAATTAGAAGGGCTTTTTCAGCCATGTTCTTAGCTAAACCGTTACGACGTGTCACGACATAGTTTCGAGTTTTTAGGCTGAACTCAACACTGCCGACGCTATCAACAGAAGAGCCAGGATCCGTTAGGGAAATATCATCAAGAAGATCTTGTGAACTATCCGCTAGACCGTACTCTTCTGCATCTCCAAATGCGACGAAGTTGTTTAAGAGTGCCGAGAATAGAGGAGTAACCGTATTATCTGAAAGCTGGAAGAACGATTTCAAATTGTATAGATACGGAGCCACATCGACTGCACGTTTAATGTCAGGTCGGTAAGGCGTTACCGTTGTTGCTCTTTCGCCGTCCTTGTTCACGAAGATTGGGTCTGGGAAAGAATCCATACCGTAGCCTAAGTAACCTAAGTATGTTTTGATTTTTTGTGGTGTGCCTTGAGTGCCACTTTGGATGCTTGAAACATCGAGTAGAGCGATATTCGACTTATCACGAGCACGACTATAATCACTACGTTTAACAAGCATCTGTGCTGCGACGAGTTTGTCTGCCCAAATACCGAACTGATCAACAGCAGTTGAAGAGTTGTTGTATGGGTTATTTGCCCGCATGTTCGCGTATGGGCGACCATCTCGAGTTTCAGATAAGACATCTATATTATCGCGGCTAGATTTCATGATATTGACGAGATCTTCATCGAAACATGATTCAGGTAGCGTCGTTTTATCCGGAATACTTGGGCCATAAGAGCTCCATAAATCGGATAGTGGTACGAAGCGGCTAATAACACCTGAGTTCGTTGATACATTGATTTCACAGACTTTATCTGGTGTGCTCATTACTTTAACTAAAAAGTCTGCTGCTAGCAGTGACGCATCAAATGTGTCACAAACCATTTTCGCACCTTCCGGAAGGTTTCGGCGAATGTAGCTGCGAGTACAGTTGTCGGTATAGTAGTTAGCAACGCTCTTACCATAACTGTCTTCTGAGCCGCTGAGTTTCGACAGTTGGTAATCGATATCACCTAATTCATCTACAACAGAACGGATTTGGTTGAACTCATACCATCGAGAGTAAGCGTAGCGTTGGATTTCGTATTCATAAAACTGCTCTCGACCATCACGTTTGTTGACGAGATCATAGCTGTCCCAGTATTTCTGAATGCGGAATTCTGTTTGCTCAAGAATGTTTGAACCTTCATCGAAGCGGTTACAAGTGGTTGTGCTTCTCACGTTTTCATCAGTACAGAAATCAAATGTTTTCATTACGGCATTGGCGTCTGCCGTGGTTAAGTTCTCTTTAAACTGCTGAACAGAACCAAGCAGATAGGCATGCTCATCTTTTTCTAACTCGGTATCAATGGCATCTAGGCTGCCATATTTAGTCACTCTTACCTCAGAGACCGCACCAGTATCCGGATCGGTGACTTGCTCTTTGGTTGAATAAGCGAGCTCACGCCCATAGCCGAACCTAAGAGCGGCAATATCGTATTTTCCGTAGGTTGGGAGTTCATCAAAAATGGATGCACCATAATCCATCACTGAGCTGTGTGCTGGAACTTTGTCATAGCCAAAGGCCGCCACTTCATCCTCTTGATAGAAGTTCTCTTTATCCACTGAACCCATGAAGTTGTGGCGTAGACCTAAGTTATGACCAAGTTCATGTACAAGGGTTGATTTGTACATATGTTTTGAAATTTGATTTGTCACAATTTCTTGTTGATCAGAAGAGAGTTGGCTCCACTTCTTCAGTTTAGTATTAACTTTATTGGCATAATCAGCATCACTAGGCTCTAAACCTGAGTTATCGAAGTAGCCGCCTTCAAGGTAGTCGATGCCTTTAATTAAGCCTTTAGACTTAGTACTAACCCACATGAACTCTTCTGAGTACATGTTTTGTTCAGCCATTTTTTCTAAGTTAAACTGATGTTTTGCAATGTTTTTGCTAAAACTCGCCGCTGGCTGCTGGTTGGGTGTTAGCCATTGTGTGCGGCCATTGGAAAATTTCGGTTCGCTCTCTACTGCAATAGGAAGTGCAGTCGTTAGGGCCGTCGTTTGTTTTGCGACTAAGCTATCTTCAATACCAGCAAAGCCAGTGCTGATGGTTGAACTTGCGTCGACAGGAGCATCAGTTGCAGGTGGAACTGGAATGAAAGCATCAGGTCGGTCAATTTCACCACGGTTGTAGTGCATGGTTAACTGATTCCACATTCTACGAGAAGATGCACGGATCACGCCTGCATACTGATTGACATGAGCATGGACAATTTCACCGGTTAATGGGTTAGTCGCAGAAGGCCCATAACCTAATAAGCCGCTATCAACAGGGTCTGTAATCAGGTTGAAAACATTGTAACGAAGATCACCTGTATGGATACCCGCGGGTTCGTTTTCGTTCACGATTTTAATTGTTGGAACGCCGGTGTCTTTAAGTACTGTATTGATTTCATGGATCGTTTCAATGGTCGTTTGACGGAACACTTCGCTGCCGTTTTCAAAGTAGCTATCACTTAGATAGTACTCAATCTCCTTATTTGGGTTAAAACGGTTTAACAGGCGGAATTTTTGACCTTGTAAATTGTTTTCACCTGTTGCTGAACGTTCAACTTTTTCGTCATTAAAAAAGCCATAGCGTAGTGAATCACGTCCAGGGTATTGAACGGTTTTGTAGTCTTTACTTGAAAGAGTATCTAGCTTCACAAGGGAATAGAAAAAGCGAGTTTTGAATGAAAGGTTTTCTAGCTGGTTACCAAATTCGTAGATGTCATCAGCACCTGCAGTGAAAGTCCGTTCAACTTCAACATTGATTACGCCCGTTTCAGGATCATACTCCCAATGAGTAAGCTGTGGATCGGCAGTCTCTTCGACATCTGTTGAGGTGTACGCCGCATCCACAACGTCTACCGCGAGAGATTTGATATTGGCGTAATCAGGTGTGAAGTGAGACGCCTTTTTCCAATCAGTGTCGGCATCTTCGTTCAGCTCTTCTTTGTTAGTACACTCATCGAAATTATTTTCAGCACAACGATATTGTTCAAATGTACCTGGAATTTTTAGTACAGGTGCTTGGTTGATAACGTTCGTGTAGCGAGAGTCCACACCTTCGCGAATGGTATCGCGATCAACCTCTTCGGCAATGATACCGTTGGTTTTGTCAAAACGAAGTTTAACAAGCTTAGGAGTACCTTGGAAAAATCCTCTTTGGCTGGTCGCATAACGCGGAGTCGCGCCAGTAGAAGGCATGTAGAGCCAAAGGGCTTCAGTATCGAGTGATTGTGTTGTGATTTGCTCTTGAGCGCGAGGCACTGCTTCATAGCTACGCTCTTCTGCGCCACAACCATAGAGAGCGATGCTCACCATAGATGCGATGGCCAGTTTCTTAAACATATTAATTCCCTGTATATGGTTAATAGTTATAATTTAATGTGACGTAATAGGTTGGGTTTTTTAGATCAAACAACGTGTTGAGTGGGCTTGGTCCTCTATCCGGATCGTAATAAGTTGCGCTATTAGTCATACCAAGAGCGGAACTAAAGTTATCCGTGAATTGATAGCCGATCTCTTCTGCATGAGTTAACTTTGGCGAATAGGATGTGCCTCGGTAACTCCAAGAAGTTGAGCTAACAAAATTGACATTGAAGAACCAATCATTTACCGAGTAATCAATTGATAAAGCATTGCTCAATCGATATTCCTCTAATGGTAAACTTCCTACAGTTGTATATTTATGAAAGTTCTTTCGTAAACGAACGGCATCGCTTATTTGAAGTCCATCTAAAATATTATCTAAGGCAAATGTAAATTTAATATTGCCCCGGATTGCTGTTTGTAGATCGGTGTTTTTTGATAAGTCAGAAACTGGAATAAGAATACGAGAACCAACAGACATTGCTAAATAATCGGTTGGGTTCCATAAGTTATTCTTATTTACAGTTAACCAAATATCATCCCAATAATCACCGCGCGCACCATCATAACTGTGGTATCCAGAGAAATTAGCTGTAAAAGAAATATCTGGATTATAGTTATAGATGATGGACGCATTTGCAGATAGGTTACGATCAGCAAGGTGGTGGCTATCTTTGTAACCATTCTTGCTGTAATCAAGACCCACAGACAGCTCCCAAGTTTGTTCTTGTTCTTTTGTCTGCTCTGGTATTTGTGATTCTTCGGCATGAAGGACTGCTGAGGTTAAAGCAGATGCAATAACGCAACAGAGTATATTGAATCTCATGATTGCCCGTTCCCTGTGTAGATCTTCCTACTCGCTTACGCTTCATGCGTTGCGAAGTTGATTTATTGTTGCTTTTATTAATGACTGTGAATAATAGTCGAGCTTATTCATGCAACAAAACCATATTTATAAAGTATCACCAGACTGCATCATCGAGCTTATATAGTGAAACCATTAAATAGTGCAATAGTTTGACTTCTGCGGAAGTTTCTCGTCAACGTTGAAGTTTTCGGCTGCTTTTCTGTTAATTGTTGGGGTTTTGAACTGTTATGGGGCTTTTGGTTGGTGTTTGAATCTGTAAGCCTGCTTGTATCAGTAAATGATACACAGAGTTCGCACTGAGGCGGACTATGTTGGAATGAAATTAGGCTAACAGTAATCTTGCAGCCTAATTAAATAAGATACACCAATGTAATTCTATTTTTAATATTAACACTTACTGATATAAGTAAAGAGATCGTCGAACTTGCGCTTTAATTAAAAAAGAATGTGAGCTGATTTTTCTACAGTTCGTTATATATGCAAACAATATTATAATGCATATTTAATCACTTCTGTTGCCATTATATATACGACTGACGAAGGACTTAATTGAATGAAAAACGCTTCTACTTGGGTTGTAATGCTTATGTTGCTGTAAACCTTGATAGAACGTCTCCATAAACTGGCACCTTAGCCCTTCAATTGGTTTATATACGAGTGGGCTAAGAAGATTTGAAGTTTGCAATGCATGATCATTCGCATAGCTAAAATCCATATTTAGCCTTCCGAGTAGATAGATCCAAAGGTGAGTGATGAGCAATAATTCTTGCCCTTCTTTTGACGAAAACTTTTGAAGATGCTCAGAGCCCACAGTACTGCTAATTGCTTCAAGCATTGCAGAACTGGCAGAAGATTGAGTTTGAAGGCGTGAAGTCGCTTCAATTTGAGCTTTCGTTAAGACACCAAGGGCATGCTGAAGGGGTGAAGTTTCAGGTTTCCTCTCACAAACTTTTGTAAAGAGAGACTCATTGGCTTCACAAAGTAGCTGCAACTCTTTTTTTTGTGCAGATATGTTGCTGACGTTTAGTGCTCCAGCATTATCCAGTTCAGAGAGTAGGCTACTCATTATCTTGAAGATCTTCCCATGTTACTTCGGCCGCGCCTTTATCACTGTTAATAAATGCTGAATTTCCAGAAAGCATGACGGAAATGTCTAATGTACGTTCAATCATTTTTGCCATATCAACGATACCAGCATTGTCAAAACGAGTAACATTAGCATCATATTGTGAAATCTTGCCTTTGTTCTGTTCCCACCAAACATTAGATTTTGTATTAAAGCTATAGATTTTTACTGCTTTGGCTTGGCGAGTTGATTTCTTGATGCGTTCAGGATCGGGTTCGCCTACGTCAATCCATACGGCGGTTTGGCCGTCGAGTGTTTTCTCCCATAAATCAGGCTCCTCAACGCTTGATAATCCTTTAGTAAACTGTAGATCAGGAGATGCATTGAGACAAAATGCGAGAACTCGAGCCATCATTCGCTCATCATTTTCAGATGGATGCTGAGCTATGGTCATGTTGAGCGAGTCGTAATAGTCACGGTTCATATCGGTGAGTGATACGCGGAATTTGTAAATCGTCGGTTTTAGCGCCATGTGTTTGTCTTAATGAGAGAATAGAAGGGGATAGTACATGAAATCAGTGTTTAGCGGGCAAAAAAATAGCCAGCATATAGCCAGCTATTTAGAATAATTAGAGTACGAATTAAAGTACTTTAATGCTGTCAGCTTGAGGGCCTTTTTGACCTTGAGATACAGTGAACTCAACTTTCTGACCTTCGATTAGCGTTTTGAAACCGTCGCCAGTGATTGCAGAGAAGTGAGCGAAAACGTCTGGGCCGTTTTCTTGTTGAATGAAGCCGAAGCCTTTAGTTTCGTTGAACCATTTTACTGTACCAGTAACTGTGTTAGACATAGTTAAATCCTAAATATATTTATGTGTTTGGCCGATTATGGCGCCGATAGCGTGGAAAAGTAGCTGCTATTGCGTATAACACGGAGGTTGAGTTACAAGTAATCCAACGAAATGTATATAAACAAAAAACTTTCTTTCTAGCCGTGTCAAAGTCTAAATCAATTTACCTCTAAGTCAACGAAATAGTCTGGTTTTGAGTCGAGTTTTTTATCGTTACTTGCTCTTTGTCTCGTTTAGATTCATCTACTTATCTCAATGTTGCAATGGAATGACTGTTTTGTGACAAGCCAAAGTTTTTATTATATCGAGTTGAAATTTTGAGTTTGACACTTGCGTCTTTTTTAAGCAAAATTCGAACCGAAATATGACCGATGGAGGTTCATTTTGAAAAAGAAAAAAAGAGCGGAATTATATAACAGGCAGCAAGCGGTGATAGACCCTTCAAATCTTGAGGTTGAACATCAGCGAGGTGTTGTGAAAGACAATGCATTAAAAGCAATCGTAACGAGTAAATTGTTTACTGTAAGAGTTGTGAAAGCCAAAAAAGGGAAAGGCAGTTTTGTCAGGAAGGCTAAACATAGTGGCAAAGAGCCCTATTCAAAAGTAGCGTAATGTTATTTTCGAATAGGGCTTTTTTATTGAAGTTGATCGACTGTAATTACTTATTTGATCGTGTCTATAAAATAAAAAGGTGTTTTTGGCTGCGGCTACCGTTCTATTTTTGGTGAATATATAGAGTAAGCTGTGATTTGTCCGGCAACAATGGCAGAGAACATAAACAGTGCAGAGAGTCCGATACTTGGAATTGGCAGGATAGACTGCTCAAATACAGATTGACTTGCGCTCACCAAAACTCGGCTACCAGGGACAAGTATGATAATGCCTTGAACGATATAAATAGAACCAGTGAGGTCCATTTTTTTAGCAATCCAAGTGCCATATAGGGTGATCAATACTGTTGTAACCCAAGTTCCGACAATCCAACCGCTATCAAACCCTAAATAGAATGGCCCCCACATTCCTAGCACGGCCACTGGGAGTCCAAGAACAATATCTTTGGTTCTCGCATTAAAAATAATGCCAATACATATCGAAATAATCGGCAATCCTAAGACGTGCAACCAAGTTGGAACCGCATTGGTATAAGAGATTGATACGGCTTGTCCCCATATTGCTTCGCCAATGTTTAGCCCCATGACGATACCAACAAACAATTTAATCAAGGAAAGCGCGCACTGTCCGAGCAAGCTGGTGCCAGATACTAAATCATTAAAAGCTAGACACTCTAAAGCATTGGCGATTGAAAGACCGGGAACAAACAATACAACAGACGCAATACATAAAGCCCAAATGGGAATGGGTAAGCCTGTACTTGCCAAAAAGGCGACAAAAATCCCCGTCACTAGCGCGGCAATAAACTCAGCTGCAATAGCTCTTCTGGAGTGGCATATTTGCTGGCAAAGCCATACTAAGAAGCCCAGTACGATAGAAAAAGCTACGGCTTCCATCGTGCTACCTATTAGAAGTAAATAAGCAGGGGGGATCCCCATGTTAGCAAGTGCAATAATCCATTTAGGATAGCCTGTGGGTTCAGGAAGCGGCTCGTTACTTGGTGTATTGATCCGAATGATCGTATTTGCTAACAAACTCAAATTGATAGATGCAGGCTTTAGTCGTTTGAGAACCACGGCATTATTGTCATCTGGAAACTGGTAATTAATCGTTGTAGGTGTCGCTTGTATCATTACATCAACACCATGTTTTTTCGCATAATGCTGAGTGTATTTTTCTACCTTATAAGAGGCACAACCACTGCGGTGAAGTGTGTCGCCAATCTCCACGATTTTATTGATTCGATATTGGGAGGGCATGGTCATTTATGAGCTGGATAACAATGGCGCAAATGTAACAGAGCTAAAGTGTTAAAACGAGGAGTAGAATGATGCCCATGTCTAATTTTTGACTTTCAATATCAGAATTTGTCTAATGAGAGTATATTTAGCCGGAAAATAAATGGCGACTTGGATATTTTCAGTGATGTTATGGAAAATAACCATCTGATGTGCAAAACAATAAACAATAATCCGTACTGTTAAATGACAAGGCATCAATAATATTATGAATAACACGACATGCCGATTCATCTTTTGGGCTATTTCAGGCATATTCTTTTCGTTTTCATCCGCAATCTATGCGCATGAGCCTTCACAATCGGATTTACCTCCCCTTACTGTCAGTAACTCTAAAGCTTGGAAACCATTTTCATATTTAGACTCTAACGGAGAACCAAAAGGTATTCTTATTGATTTTTGGAAAGCCTATTCAAATAAAACAGGACGTCGAGTAGAGTTCGTTTTGACTGATTGGAGTCGATCTATCGAGCTGGTCAAAAATGGAGAGGTGGATATTCATGGCGGCCTTGCTTGGTCTGAACCAAGGGACAAATTCCTTGATTATGGCGATGAGTTTTTAACGGTTAACAGTCAAATCTTTCTTAAGCAAAGCTTATTGAAGCAAGGCGTTGATGCTTTTCTTGAAAACGGAGGCGGTAGAGGTGTCGGCGTTGTACGGGATGGCTTTTATGGCTATTACGTATCCCAACAATTTCCACAGCTTAAATTAGTCGAATTTGCTACAAACAGAGATTTGATGTACGCAGCTTTTGACGAAGAGGTCGATGCATTTATCACCGATCTTCAGGTGGCAAGTTTCTACACACATACCGCCAGCATGCCTTCAAAATATGCACCCGTGATGCACATACATTCAGTTCAACTTCGTCCTGCGGTTGCCGAAGGAAATCTTGAGTTACTCGAATCGATAAACAACTCATATGGCTTATTAGGCATTGAAACAAAAGAGCAAATATTAAATCATTGGATGCATATAGAAACCGTTTATCCTCCTTATCTTTTTCCAGGTATTGCGGTGTTTATCATCGTGATGTCGAGTGTTTATATTGTGCAACTTCGAAAAACAGTAAGGGCTAGGACAGCCGAATTGGAATCCGCGAATGAGAACTTGTTAAGGATGACATATACAGATTCACTAACAGGAATCAGTAACCGCAGATATTTTATGCAACAGTTAGAGCAAATCGAAAATATGGGTCAAAGTGCTGTGGTGATGGTTTTCGATATTGATAACTTTAAAGTGATTAATGATTCTTATGGCCATATGTGCGGTGATGAGGTGATAAAAGAAGTTGCAAGACGGAGCGGTAGCGGATTACCTGAAGGTACGTTATTTGCGAGAATCGGAGGAGAGGAGTTTGCCTTATACCTGAGGGGGATTGCGTGCAGTGATGCTGAAATAGTCGCTGACGCTTTGTGTCGCAACGTTTTTCATATGCCGATCGAGGTTGAGAATGAAAACCTCAACATTAGTATCAGCGTTGGTTGTGCTTTCTATTCTTGTGCGCCGAAGGTAATTAATATCGATGCTGCTGATAAGTTGATGTATCAAGCGAAGCAAGAAGGGAAGAATCGCTACGTTCTAGAAATACGTAACTAAAGAAATAGTTACTATTTTGTCTAAAAAAACGACGTTACGAATAACAAATGCGCACTTAAACATAAATATGAAAAAAAAAGGTTTTCTTTTCAGTTAGATGTGGCATTATCTATCTCGTTCCAACGCGATGTGCGTGCATCGTATAATGGCTATTACCTCAGCCTTCCAAGCTGATGATGCGGGTTCGATTCCCGCTGCACGCTCCAATTGCTCCCTTCTGTTCTACAATCCAAAAAACTTTTAAAAAGAAACGCTTAGCTGCGTGTTTTTGTGTGTCTGGCGTATTGCTTTTCCGATTTTTTCTTTTGTAAAAATCATCGGTGGCCATCTTGTGGCCAAAACGGTGGCTACTTTTGTTTTTGGTTAATATTGTGCTTAATGGAGCTGAAAACCCAAAATTCTCAGCCCAATATGAGAAAAACTAATCTGTTTCAATTTTTTGCCTTTCCAGTAACTCTCCAACTTCTATATTCAAGTACTCACAAAGACTATCTATTACATCAAGTTCTACACGTGTTGCAGTTTCATTATATAAGCGTGTAATTGTCCCTCTATTCACACCAGTATCCCTAGCAACATCCGCAATTTTAAGCCGCTTTTCTCCCATTATTTTAGAAAGGTGGCACTTCAACATGTTCTTCTCCTGCTTAAAATGTTCTGCTGTAGGTAAAAAATGGTTGTAAAAGGTCATTTTTATGCTACATTGCAATCTACAGGAGAACATTTAGTTCATTGGTAAGTTAATAATGTTTATAGGAGATTGTACGATGGATAATACCTATCTGACAACCGCAGAACTTTCTGTGCGAATAAAATATGACGCGCGAGTTATTAGGGAACAACTTAAAGATTCTGTTTTATTTGAGGGGATTCATTACATTCGTCCATTTGGAGGAAGAAAAATTCTCTTTATATGGGAACGAGTCGAAGAAGAAATGCTAGTTGGCATTTCTAGCCAGTCATTGATCTTAGGGCAATAGGAGCTTGTTATGGGTGTACTCAATGTGCGAAATGGGAAATTAGTTTTGCAATTCAGATATAAAGGTCAGCGTTGTCGTGAACATACTCAATTGGTTAATAATGCGGTAAATACTAAGCGTTTAGAAAACTTACTTAAGCGCATTGAGGCAGAAATTGTACTTGATTCGTTCGACTATAAAAAATACTTCCCACAAAGTAAGGCCGCGAAACGATTTGAAGAGATAAAGCATCGTGAGGGTAGTGCTAAAGCTTACTTCGATGCCCCTGATTCTCCAAGGTTTGAAGAATTTGCTCAAACTTGGTTAGCTGAAATGAAAGTGGAATGGAGTAAAGGGCATTATGAAGATGTAGAAGGTGTTCTGAATAAGTATTTGCTCCCTACATTCGGGAATAAGAAGATCAGCGCCATCAATAAGGGGCAGATACTGCAATTTCGTTCCATCCTCGCCAAAGTACCGGGACGAAAAGGTAGCTTTCTTAGCCCATCACGCATTAATCACATCATGACACCCCTAAGGGTATTGCTTAATGAAGCCGCCGATCGGTATGACTTTACCTCACCGTGGAAGAATATCAAAGCCTTAAAAGTAGGGCGTACAGAAGTGGACCCATTTTCGGTTGCGGAAGTGAATCATTTCTTGAGCGAAGTCCCTGATAATTTTCGCAGCTATTACATTACCCGATTTTTTACAGGTCTTCGTACAGGTGAAATTGATGGGTTGATGTGGGATGACGTTGATTTGACCAATAAAACCATCACTGTTCGTCAAAGCTTAGTTAGGGGGGAATTGTCGGGGTTAAAAACGGAGGGCTCATACCGAGTGATAAGCCTGACGGATAGCGTGGTTGATGCTTTAAAAACGCATAAGCAAACGGCCTATTTAAAAGACAAGTATGTGTTTACCAATGCGAAACGCAAACCTTTGAATTATGCAGTGGTTTCTCGAACCATTTGGTACCCGACACTTAAGAAAGCCAAACTAAGAGCTCGCAATCCTTATCAGACTCGGCATACCTTCGCAACGTTATTGCTTGCCTCTGGAGAGTCTCCTGAGTGGATTGCTAATCAAATGGGACACACTACGACAACCATGTTGTTTCGAGTGTATTCCCGTTATGTTCCCAACCTGACAAGGCAAGATGGAAGTGCATTTGCCGCATTTTTGAATAATGGAGGACAGTTATGAAGTATTCACCATTGGCCATTCACTGCACCAGTTTGTGTTTTGATGTGATGCAGCGTTCGTCATTTAAAACTTTAACTCATCGCGATATTGACGAGTTCAAAGATGATGTTTATGCACTGATATGTGAGAGAGCCAAGCTCATGCCTACTAAGCAGCAGAGAGAACACCAGTTTGCTTCCCACGTAGCCGATGGTGTGATTAGTGTGCTCCATCAATGTTTGAACAATCCGTCGGCTCGCGATTCGATCTGGATCCTCGCTGCACTTGAATCTCGTATCGACACGTCGATTAAAACCATCATCCACTAATGCCCCAATAAACGGTGCGTACAACCCATGGCTTTGTGCGCACACTTTCCCCGCCATTCATTCTAAGTGTGCGCCCATGCAAAAAATCATCATTGTTTTGAATACAAACACCAATAGAAAGTCGATCAAGAAAAACATCCGGTTTGAACACGAACTTGTGAATGAGATAGAGGGCGTGAAGCCAGAAAGTGTCAGCTTTTCAAGTTGGGTAAAACAAGCATGTCGCGAGAAAGTAGCTAATGAGACTATCGATGGTGATGTGTGCGCACACCTTGAAAACGATGCTCGGTTAGGTGTGCGCATGCGAGCGAGTAGCAATTCAGGCTCCATTGATAGGATGAGTTCGTTTGAACTGATTAAGCGTTGGGATGAGAAGGGCTTGTACCATCAACAAATTGCAGAAAAGTTGAATGAACTTGGGCGAGAGAGTCCAAATAGTAAAACATGGACTAGAGCGCTAGTAAGGCAGTTTCTTAGTGAACATTAAGCCCAAATGCCACCAAGATTTTGTATCAGAAATGCTATATTATGGTCCTGTGTTTATGATCAGCCTAATGAAAATTTCTAATATTCGAAACTATGACGATATTAACAGTATAATTACGAGAATGAGCTAATGTGTTCGCGTTATGCTATTGATGCATCAGAACATTTACAGGTTGAGTCGCTAAGGCTGATTAGTGAAATGCGGCGCGGTATCAGGAATTAAGCTTGCAAAGTTCAGTCTAGATAGCGTTATATTGCATAAGATTCAAAGGGTTAAATTATCCGTTAATCTTTGTTCTACGTTCGAGCTACACACCTGTTCCTTTCGTGAAAGTTGCCATCAAAATGACCATCGCACGTAGAATGTTTGTCGGTTAATTAGCTGCAACGTCACGCAAGTCTCCTCGTTAGTAAGTTTTGCTGGCTCAAGTTTATTTTGCGCGGCTTCTTTTTTGTGAGGGACTTCATTGAAAGTTGCAGCTTCAGCGCATTTTGCTGTCAGGTTTCTCGTTCGAATTCTTTGTCATTCTGGCTAACTGAACCATTCAAATTTTGCCTAGTTTCGTTTCTTAGCCAAGTGCGTTTTGTTGTCTATGGTTGAGTTTCGAACTATCCGTTTTACTTCTGAGTTCAAAGCCAGTAGATTTGTTACCAATTCAGCACCTTGGCGCTAAGCTTGGCTCTGCCGTGCGGGCAATATAACAAACAATTTAAGAGTGACTCCTAACGCTTGCCGATTTCACTCCGGTTTGAAATTTGTGTTTACGGCGCAATGGTTTAGGTCGGTTTTTATAGCGTTGTCGCACCTTAATTGGGCGTTAACCATCTTCTCGACTTCAACAATAATTATAAGGAATGAAAGTGAAACAAAACCCTTTCTCATTTTACGATTTTTTAGGCTATATGCTCCCTGGAGCGGTGTTGTTATACATAGTGACATTCGTATTTGGCATGGATGATCTAGTCACTAAATTGAGTTTAGAAGACACTAGTAACTCTACAGCAAGCCAATTACTGAGCTTTATACCTGCGGTTATTTGTTCGTATTTACTCGGTCATGTTTTGGCTATTGGCTCATCTGCATTAATTGAAGCGTTTACAAACTATTCTAATGGCTACCCATCAGAGTTCCTTTTTGATGTTAAGCCGGAAACATACCTATCAAGTGATACATGTGGTGGGCAACTTGGTCGTGTAGTTTTGTGGTTTCTTATCTTACCAATTTCAGTCTTCAAGCTAGTGTTGAAAGACACTCTAAAAATCAAAATGTTTAATCAAGCTAAGTCACTTCCAAAGCCGCTCCGAGAGGCTACTTTTAAGAAATGTATAGCTATCCTAAGCGAGGATATCAAAGTGGACACTTCACAAATGAAGTTAGAGCACGGGATCGATGGAGATTATTTGAGGCTCCTTTATCACTTTATCTTTGAAAATTCGGAAAGGCATTCGGGAAAGCTACAAAATTACGTAGCACTATACGGACTAACGCGTAATGTCTCTTTTGTTTTTATTATGCTGTTTTGGGGCGCAGTCTATTCATACTTTTTTGCAAGCCAACTTAATATTGGGCTAGTACATATTGGTTCATTCGCCACGCTAGCTTATGTTTTTTATATCGGCTTTGTTAAGTTTTATCGTCGGTATAGCTTAGAGGCTGTAATGGCAGCGAGTGTGTTCAGTAAAAAAGATGGTTAACAAACAATTTAAGAGTGACTCCTAACGCTTGGCGAGTTTACTCCGGTTTGAAATTTGTGTTTACGGTGCAATGGTTTAGTTTGGGTGTTATAGCGTTGTCGCACCTTAATTGGGCGTTATGCGCCAAAAATCGGATTCACATCCATACTCTTGTGTAAGATTCTGATTATCTGAATGTTTTGACTGCCAATCTGTTGATAAAAAATCACATGGCTACCTTGTGGGAATTTACGATAACCATCTCTAATTTCATCACAGTCTTTGCCAATGTCAGGGTTTTCGGCCAATAACCAGAAGGACTCATCAAATTGTTTGAGGTAAATGTTACGCTGTTCTTTTCCCCAGCGGCGAGAGGTGAATAAGGCGATATCTTTTAAATCTGATTTCGCCTTGTGAGTTAGCTGAAATGGTTTCATTTTTGCTCTTCGCTATCGAGTTCATTGATAAACGAATTTAGGTCATAATCGGCCATTCCACTTTCTTCGCCTTCAACGAGAAGTTGGCGCAAAGTATTCATTTTCGTTTCTTGAGTTTCTAACAGGCGTAAAGCGGAACGGATTACTTCACTTGCTGAACCATAACGGCCACTTTGAACTTGATTGGATATAAAACCATCAAAGTGATCTCCTAGTGTGATGCTTGTGTTTTTAGCCATAATAATGCCTTAAATACCGAATAGTACCTAATTATGGTACTATCTGGGCTTCATCGCAAGAGGCGCCTAACAAATCGTTTAAGAGTGACTCCAAACGCGTGGCACTTTTCGCTTCGCTCAAGTATTGCACACGTTTGTCGCACCTTAACGAGGCGTTAGCAGCCGCACAAATTTTGTATTGTATGTGTCGGCAGAGCTACAGAGCGAGTAACTTTCAGAGCTAGTGATTTATCGCTCTGAAAGGTTTTATTCTCAGCTGTTTGCCAGTAGCTACTCCCAGAACTTCCACCATTTTTTACTGTTTTCTTCTCTTTTTGCTTGGCCTTGCTCTGAGCCTTTACCTAGCTCATTTTGAACTTGATCAGCTTTCTTTGCCTTTTGCTTCTCGAACCCAGATTTCTTACTTTTTACCTTTTCCTTCAAGTCGTCAATTTCGTCTTGTTGAACTTCGAGCTTTTCAAGTTCACGTTCAAGCTTCTTCTTGTCTTTTTTATTTTTGGTCTTCTTAGCTTTTTCTTTTTTTCTTCTATTAGATCTTCAAGTTCATCACCTTGCTCGTCTAGCTGTCGCTCAACCTGTTTCAAATCAGAAGCGGTAGATATCTCTTCAAGGTTTGGTTTTCCCTTTCCAGCCCAGTCAGGTTTATCAGCCATTGTAATCGGTGATAGAAATGTAAGAATGCTACTCAAAGC
>NZ_JAKJTJ010000029.1:0-95024 GCF_050337905.1 Vibrio clamense
GTGTCTGATCAACTGTATGTCGCCGATCAGGATGCACAGCAAGATCACTTCACCGCACAAATGGATACGCCCACACAGTATGGGCACTTCTCTATCACTGAAGCTGGCTTGTGGACTTTCACCTTAGATAATACCAATCCAAAAGTACAAGCACTTTCRGCGGGACAACAAACAACCGAAGTCATCAACGTTACATCAGCAGACGGCACACAAAAACAAGTGACCGTGACCATTAATGGCACCGATGACCAGTCGACGATAACCGGAACGTCTACCGGCACCGTCACTGAAGACCAATATGTACAGGCCAATGGTAAACTCGTGGCCCATGATGTGGATGCACAGGACCACACCCATTTTGTTGCACAGCAAAATGCTCAGGGGCAATACGGCACCTTTAATTTATTACCCGATGGTTCATGGGATTATCTGCTTACCTCGCAAAAACTGACCAGTGCAGACACTGTGACCGAGCATTTCATGGTGCACACCTCCGACGGTACACAGCAAGAGGTAGTGGTCACGGTTAAAGGGCATGATGATCAAGCACACATTACGGGATTCACCACAGGCGCTGTCACTGAAGATGGTCAATCAATGGTGTCTGACCAACTGTATGTCGCCGATAAGGATGCACAACAAGATCACTTCACCTCACAAACGGATACACCCACTCAGTACGGTCACTTCTCTATCACTGAAGCGGGCGTGTGGACTTTCACCTTAGATAATACCAATCCAAAAGTACAAGCACTTTCAGCGGGACAACAAACAACCGAAGTCATCAACGTTACATCAGCAGACGGCACACAAAAACAAGTGACCGTGACCATTAATGGCACCGATGACCAGTCGACGATAACCGGAACGTCTACCGGCACCGTCACTGAAGACCAATATGTACAGGCCAATGGTAAACTCGTTGCCCATGATGTGGATGTACAAGACCACACCCACTTTGTTGCACAACAAAGTGCTCAGGGGCAATACGGCACCTTTAATTTATCACCCGATGGATCATGGGATTACCTGCTTACCTCGCAAAAGCTGACCAGTGCAGACACCGTKACCGAGCATTTCATGGTGCACACCTCCGACGGTACACAGCMAGAGATTGTGGTCACAGTTAAAGGGCATGATGATCAAGCACACATTACGGGATTCACCACCGGTGTTGTCACTGAAGATGGTCAATCAACGGTGTCTGA
This sequence comes from Vibrio clamense, assembly GCF_050337905.1. Taxonomy (NCBI): domain Bacteria; kingdom Pseudomonadati; phylum Pseudomonadota; class Gammaproteobacteria; order Vibrionales; family Vibrionaceae; genus Vibrio; species Vibrio clamense. The sequence goes on from NZ_JAKJTJ010000029.1 coordinate 1,209, forward strand.
TCAACTGTATGTCGCCGATCAGGATGCACAGCAAGATCACTTCACCGCACAAATGGATACGCCCACACAGTATGGGCACTTCTCTATCACTGRAGCTGGCTTGTGGACCTTCACCCTTGATAATACAAACCCTACCGTTCAAGCGTTAGGTAAAGGAGTAACAGCTACTGATACCATTACCGTTCATTCTGCCGATGGTACGCCTCATCAAGTGACCATTACGGTGAATGGTACTAATGATGTCGCTATTATTGGTGGCACAAACTCAGGCGCAGTGACCGAAGAGTCAAAATTGCAAACCTCTGGAACGCTAACCGTAACTGATGTCGATACTGGCGAAACCCATTTCTCCAACACAGATATTGTAGGTTCATTGGGCACCCTACATTTAACTGACTCGGGCTCTTGGACTTACGACCTAGACAATACAAACCCTACCGTTCAAGCTTTAGGTAAAGGAGCAACAGCTACTGATACCATTACCGTTCATTCTGCTGATGGAACGCCACATCAAGTGATCATTACGGTGAATGGTACTAATGATGCTGCCGTCATCTCCGGTGACACGGTAAAATCCATCCATGAAAATGCTTTATTTGAAGCCGATAAACATGATGTCACCACTCGACAGAACGCCCACTCATTATCCGGAGCCTTAACTTCACAAGATGTAGATAGTGGACAATCGAACCTCTTCCAACCTATTCATAGTCAAATGGGCCATTACGGCTCAATATCCCTAGATGCAAACGGTCACTGGCACTATCAATTGGCACCAAGTGAAGGGAAAACGATTGATGAATTAGCACAAGGTGAACACGTAACAGAAGTCTTTACCGTGAAAGCTATTGATGGCACAAGCCAAACCATTTCTATAGAGATCATTGGAGACAACGACAGTGCAAGTATCACATTGCAACCTAGTCGCTCTCACACCACTGTTTTCGAAGACAAAATCAGCGACATTGATACCAGCGGCGCATTACGAGCTTATGGAAATGTTGATGTTACTGACGTCGATAACCAAGGCAGTACGACTCATAGTGAAGAACTGCTGAAATCAGAAACAGCGCACACAGCCATTGGCGGAGTGTTTACAGTTCATGGAACGAGTTGGGACTATCAGGTCGATCCAAATAATTCGAAGGTACAAGCACTCGCTGCTGGAGAGAAACTGGTGGAAACCCACACCATAACGTCCATCGACGGAACTGCATCAAAGCAAGTTTCGGTCACCATTGTTGGCACTAACGATGCCGCAGTGATAACGGGGACCGACACAGGAGATGTTACTGAAGGCAATGCAGGGCAACACATGTCCCCAGATTATGCTCAACCTGGCATGGCATTCCTTGGCCGAAGTACCATACATACCACTGGCAAGCTCAATATTACCGATGTCGATACAGGCGAAGCGGAATTTGACACGCACGGCATTGGGTTTACTTATTCAGGTCAATACGGCGACCTCCTTCTAAACAAAGATGGTAGTTGGTCATATCATGCTGATACAGGTCAAATTCGTAGTACAGGAGGGCTAACCAGCACCCGCGGTACAACGATAGACCAACTTGGTGAAAACGAAACACTCACAGATACTGTTACGGTGTACTCAAAAGACGGAACCTCTCATGACATTGTTATTACCATCCATGGTAGCAACGACCGCCCTTATTGCTCTTCAGAAGTACAGTTAAACTCAGGGAAAGAAGACTTAGCTCAGACCATTACTTCTACTGAACTTTTGGCCAATACTGTAGATGTGGATGCTAATGATGCAGGAAAGCTCTCCATCGCAAATCTACACGCTGATCATGGTTCAATTCTCGATAACAATGATGGGACATTTACTTTCACGCCAGATAAAGATTACAACGGGCAAGTACATTTTACTTATGACGTAACTGATGCGCATGGAGGCGTTACCCATACTGGTGCAAATGTTGCGCTTAATGCGGTAGCCGACAGCGCAATCATCACCGGCCAAGATACAGGTGCAGTCGATGAAGGGCATGGGCACTACTTTGATATGTCACCGGATTATGGCAAAAGCCAATTAACTTCCGAAGCGCTGTATGCCAATGGGAAATTAGACATCACCGATCCTGATTTGGGTGAAAGTAAGTTTGACGATCATGGCGGTGGTTATAGCTACAGTGGCCAATATGGCCGTATTAATCTGCAGGAAGACGGCACTTGGCACTATATGGTTGATATCGGCCATAATGGGTTTACCACTGGCACATCAACTACCAATGTCGGTACCACCATTGATAAATTAGGAGATGGTGACTCACTTACTGATACCATCACTGTCTACTCAAAAGACGGTACAGCGCACGATATTGTGGTTACCATTCATGGTGATAATGATGCCCCGTATTGCTCATCTGAAGTCCAGCTAAATTCAGGCAAAGAAGATATTGCTCAAACTTTAACGCTAAATCAATTACTGCAAAATACGGTCGATGTTGATACCAATGATGCGGGTCAATTAGCTATTAGTAACCTACAAGTTGATCACGGCTCTATTGCGGTTAATACAAACGGAACATTTTTATTTACACCTGAAAAAGACTACAACGGTTCCGTCCATTTTAATTACGATGTAAAAGATGCGCATGGCGGTGTGACGCATACAGGAGCAAATATTGATTTAGCAGCCGTCGATGATGCTGCAATAATCACAGGCCAATCAACCGGTGATGTGGATGAAGGCTATGGCACTTTTGGAGATAGGTCTCCAGATTATGCTCAAGCTGGCATGGCGAAAATAGGGCAAGATGTATTAAGTGCTGATGGCAAGTTAGATATTGTTGACCCGGATACTGGTGAATCTCAATTTGATCCTAAAGGCAGAGGTTGGAATAACTCCTATCATGGACAATACGGGCATTTACTATTAAATACTGATGGTACTTGGCATTACATTGTCCCCGTAGGCAGTGTAAATTGGGTTAGTAATCGTAAAACAACAATCGGCACTACCATAGATAAACTTGGCGAAGGGCAGACGCTCACCGATACAATAACCATTCAATCTAAAGACGGCACAACTCACGACATAGTGATTACCATTCATGGTGATAACGATAAACCTTATTGCTCTTCAGAAGTGCAGTTAAACTCAGGTAAAGAAGACTTAGCTCAGACCATTACTTCCACTGAATTATTAGCTAATACCGTAGATGTTGATGCTAATGATTTAGGTAAACTCACCATCGAGAATCTGCATGCCAACCATGGTTCTATTGCCACAAATCCTTATGGCAGTTTTGAGTTTACCCCAGAGAAAAACTACAACGGTGACGTGCATTTTACCTATGATGTCAAAGACGCCCATGGTGGTATTACCCATACAGGCGCTAGCACATCACTGGCTGCTGTTGATGACAAGGCCATTATATCAGGGTTAGATACGGGAGATATTCACGAAAGTAGCAGGCCAAACCGATCTCCAGATCATGCACAACCGGGAATGGGTGAAATAACCAATGATCTTTTATATATTGATGGAAAACTCAATATTACAGACGGTGATAGTGGAGAAAGCACCTTTGATAGCAAAGGCCCTGGATACAGTTATCACGGACAGTATGGCCATCTCATGCTACTTAAAGACGGCACTTGGCACTACACCATCGAAGTCGGCCAACAAGCGTCAGGTATCGGATCAATTATAGATAAACTCGGCGAAAATGAACGCCTTACCGATACCATTAAAGTGTTTTCCAAAGATGGTACAGGTCACGATATCGTTATCACTATTCATGGCGATAATGACCGCCCATATTGCTCTTCAGAAGTGCAGCTGCACTCAGAGAAAGAAGATTTAGCTCAGACCATTACTTCTACCGAATTATTAGCTAATACCATAGACGTAGATCATAATGACGCAGGCAATCTCTCTATTGCAAATCTACACGCTGATCATGGCTCAATTCGCGATAACAATGATGGTACATTTACCTTCACTCCAAATTCAAATTACAACGGTAAAGTTCAATTCACTTATGACGTTAAAGATGCTCATGGCGGTGTGACGCATACGGGTGCGGCAACCACGTTAGTCGCTGTAAACGATAATCCCGATGTGCAACCTTTAACTGACAGTGTTATTGAAGGAGCGACATCACCGCGCCACCTAGATCTGCTAGCAGGCGCGACAGATAAGGAAGGAGACGCTTTAAATATAGAACAGCTATCTTTTTCAGTAGATGGCGGCAAAAGCTCTCAATTGCTTCCATCTGGACTATCAATCGCTAAAGATGGTCATACTTTACTGGTCGATGCAACCGACCCTGCATTTAACTACCTCAATGCTGGTCAGCCATTGAACATAGTGGCGTCTTACCTTGTGAGTGATGGTCATGGTGGCCAAACTCAGCAAACCGCCGTCCTTACAATTGAAGGGACAGATGACAAAGCGGTACTAGTCTCGAATGTCATACAAATGAGTGAAACAGAGGCATTACAGAGTGAGTTTACTCGCTATCAAGGTAAGCTACAGCTAATCGACCCTGATACTGGCGACAATACTCAATTTCAATTTGGCGGTGTTTATATAGGGCAAGGGTTTCCCCCTGGTGAACTTGATATATGGCCTGATGGGTCATACTCATTCCATTTAGAGACAGCTCTCAATCGCCATGCTGATGACTTGGTCAGTAGCTTACACCAAGGGGAATCAATGGAATTCCCTTATACTGTTAAAACTACTGATGGGCAAACAGTAACTATCATGGTGAAAGTCATTGGTGAAGACAGCCAAGCAAGAATCGAAGTCGGTCGTTATTCAAGTGTTGATAACCATGTAACTGAAGACCACTTTACTCCCGGAACTACCCATAACCTAATAAGTAGCACTGGTTATTTACATGTTATCGACCCCGATCATGATCAAGCTGGTTTTATCGCTCAAGATATCACGACTTCAGAAGGAGGGCGTTTTCATATAAACGCCTTAGGAAGTTGGGCGTACAATATAGATAACAGCAAGTTACAACACTTAGGGGCTGGTGAAAGCTACCAGAAAACATTCACCGTAGAATCTATTGATGGTAGTGCGCACCGAGATATTACTGTCACAGTTCATGGTACCAATGATAATCCCGTCATCTCCTCCGCAGTATCTTTACCTGCTGGAATAGAAGATACAAAGATCATTCTTACTTCAGCTCAACTGCTTGCAAATGCCACGGATGTTGATGACAACGATGCCGGCCAGCTTTCAATAGCCAATTTGCAAACCGACCACGGATCCATTTTAGCCAATGTCAATGGCACTTTCACCTTTACCCCTGAAGCTAACTACAACGGACAGGTAAATTTCACTTATGACGTTAAAGATGCACATGGTGGCATTACGCACACAAGTGCTAGCACAACATTGGCAGCGATTAATGACGCAGGTGTAATCACAGGAGACAAGTCAGGAACTGTCACCGAAGATAACCATGTACAAGGTGATGCTCAACATACTATTTATACAGTTGGAGTTCTTGATGTCACCGATCCCGATGCTGGGGAAAATCATTTCCATGAAAGCCATAATGTGCATGCTCTCCATGACCCATTTGGAGGATCTTTCACCATAGGAAAAGCTGGAGATTGGAGTTATTCCGTTCCTAATACCAACGTCCAGCACCTTGCTAAGGATCAGGTCGAGACAGTGCAATACGAAGTGATCACACAAGGTGGCGATAAACAAATCGTTACAGTGAGTATCCACGGCACCAACGATGACCCAATACTTTCTGTCACGCAAACTACGCCAACAACAGGTACATTGACTGAAACGGATGTCGATGTAAAAGACACGCATTCTTTCTCAGTGGTTAGCCCTACCGGACAGTTTGGTGACCTTTCGGTTGATCCAACCTCTGGCGCTTATGTTTACACTCCAAATTCTTCTGTTTCAGGCATGAGCTATAACTCAGCCACACATACCTACCATGGTGCTGATGTGTTTGAAGTTAAAGTTGCGGATAATCATGGTGGCGAATCATCAAGATTCCTAACCTTTGATACCAATGGACAAGTCAATCTGATTACAGGGCAACAACCAACTATCACCACAACAGTACCACAAAACCCCATCGTTACGACGGCGCAACCAAGCCTTCCAACTAGCAGTAACACGCCACCAAGTAATGCGGTCACTGTAGATTTGGCAGCTTCAAGTGATAGCGGAAAATCGGATACAGACAACCTGACAAACGACAATACGCCAACGATAACTGGCCATACTGATATTCCTTATTCACAAGTGATTGTTTATGATGGTTCAACACCAATTGGTCATGCAGTGTCTGACGCATCGGGTCAATACAGTGCCGTAGTAAGCAACTTAACAGATGGCGCTCATAATCTATCGGCTAAAGCACTGGCTCCGTCATCAGTACTACCGGCAACGTCTCCACTACTTTCAGTACATGTTGATACACAAATACACATCGGTATTCATACCGACCCTGTCACTGTTGATAACGTGATTAACGATCAAGAATCCCATTCATCCGTTGATATCACCGGTTCCGTTTCTGGTGATTTTAATACTGGAGATCTTGTCACTTTAAATGTAAATGGCACAAAACATACTGGCGCTGTCGATTCACTTGGGCACTATTCAATTGCTGTTCCTGGTCGTGAGTTAATTGCAGATGCTGACCAGAAAATTGAAGCCTCAATAGCCGTCACAGATAGTGCCGGTAATAGCGCACACGCCACCACCGATGTGGTTTACCAAGTCGACACTCAGGTAAGTCTCCCTACGATTACTTTTGAAAGCGCAGGCGCAGACAACTTATACAGCAAAGCTGAAATTGCCCGTGGTGATGCAAACACGATCACAGCAACCATTACGCCTCCTAGTGATGCTAAAATTGGCGAGCATCTTGTCGTTAATGGACAAGACCATGTGCTCGATGCCCATAGTCTACAGAATGGGTTACAAATAGAAGTTGCACCAGGCTCTCATGTACAAGTGACCATGACTGACGAACACGGTAATACCGCGGGTAGCCAAGGCTTTGCTGCCAGTGCCATACCTGATCCGATCATAGTCAAAGCGCCACCGGGAAGTCACCAAGTGTCCGGTTCACTGGGTACACCGCCACTACTCCCATCTTTAACGCCAGTGCCAACTGCACAACATGGTTGGCGGATTCATCTTCCAGATGGGAGTTATGTAACAAGCCATCACGGTCAATATGGAACATTAACCATTGACCCTCAGACTGGTGATTTACACTATCAAGAACAGGCAAATGTACACACAGGGCCACATGGCAGCGCTTCTGGTATTGGCCAACATGAAGACAAGTTCGAAGTTGCATTACAAGGGACAAATCAAGATGAAGTGGTTGCCCATGTGAACGTTCAAATACTCAGCCACGGCCCGGGAAATAGCGGTAAACTGAATATAGGTACCGAGGTGGTTGATATGACAATAACCCCTATTACCCATACCTCACACCCTGCTCCACCACCGCCTCCTCCGGTGTTACATGACGAGCCTGACATGTCTTCGCAAGCAGACTTTACCGTTACGCAAAGTGATGACAGCTATCTAGATTTGACCCAACACGCTCACCAAGAACCAGACCAGAGAACCAGCCACCATGGTGCAGCAGCTTATCTGGATGCATTGGGCATCAAACCAGATACGACATCTACAGTAGATCACGATCAACCTGCGGACATGGACATCGTACTAGCACAAGTCGACCAGCAAGATGCAGCAACACATGACCAAGCGCACGTGGATATGTCGGATGCGCTTGAACACCATGATGCGAACGTCAACCACAACCAAGATGATGAGCATCACCATCACAACGACATAGACGGGCTGCCAGACATAGACCCTAATCCATAACATCAACATCAAGTAAGATTGGGAGTGTTGTCTGCTCCCGTAATCTCTTCTAAAGAACATACAGAATAAAGAAAGTGAAAACCAAAAAGGGAGCACATGATGTGCTCCCTTTTGCTTTCTATTTTCTTATGTGTTTATTATTCTGCGAATCTCTATAGCGATTACCTTTCACCAAACGCGACACTCACGTTCGTGTAAATTGGCTTCCACAAGTATTGGAAAACGGATTTCTCACCGGTTGTAATATCCACCTCGCCCGTCATACCTGGCAAGATAGAAAAGCTCTCCGGATTATCACGGAAATAAGGAACATCCACCGAAACGACTACTTCGTAATAGATTTCACCGCGCTCACTTTGACTTGTGGTTGGAGAGATACTCTCAACCATACCTTTCAATGCACCAAAGCGACTGTAGTCAAACGCATCAATCTTGATTCGAGTCGGCTGCCCTACGCTCACAAAACCAATATCTCTTGGCGATAATCGAGCCTTAAAGTCAGCTTTCCCACCCACAGGAACAATTTCAACCACGGTACCACCCGGTTGAATTACCCCACCATTCTTGGTACTTGGAAGACTTTGGACTAACCCTTGTAATGGCGAAACTAACGTCGTGTTGGTTACTTTAGCTTGGCTTGAACGAACTCTCGCGTTAAGTGCGGACAAATCAGATACCGCTTTAGAACGGTCGTCACTGACTTTCACTTTTGCTTCCGCGAGTAGTTGCCCAATTTTTTGTTCGACCCCATCCGCTTGTTTAATCAACACCGCTTTTTTACCACGCGCCTCTTCGATCTTCTGTTCAATGCTTGCCAACTTTTGACGCATTTCCAACACTCTTAATCGTGAAATATTGCCAGACTTGTAACCCTTCTCTAGGATATTCAATTCTTGTTTTGTTGCCGAAAGTTCTTTCTCATAACTCGGCAACGACTTCTCCAAACTACGGAGCTGTTCAGCAATCTGTTCGCTGTCTTTTTCAAGAACAATACGTTTCTGATAATAGAGACCCTTTTGAGCATTAAGCTGTGCTTTTTGCTGGCTCACTATCTCTGGGAAATCGATTTCAAACTCTCCAAAGTTTGGTTCACGATTATCAAGCAAAGCATTCATACGTTCTATACTCGCCAGCAAGGTGACTTGTTGAGACCGTAATTCTTCCAATGCGGTTTGCTGAAAAGTGGCATCAAACTCCACCAATGGCTGACCTTTTTCAACAAGTTGCCCTTCTTTCACTAGAAGTCGTTTTAGTTTGCCACCGATATCGCTTTGCAGAACTTGTTTTTCTCCTTCAGGGATAACAGCTCCTTTGGCTTTGGCGATTTCATCAACTTGAGTGACTACAGACCAAGTGGCAAAAGCAATGACACATAAGGCAACCGACCATGTGGCCAGAGCTAATGTACGAGCCGTATTTTGTGATTCAACAAGTTCACCGTAGCGCTTGCCCTTCTCGATAGGTTGTTTAGCCATTAGCGACTCCTTGCTTAGACTTTGATTGTTCTTGTTGGGCTGCATTTTGTTCAGCAGACGGATCTTGTTCTTGAGAAGCTTGAGGCTCTGAAGGCTGTTCCTGCTCCGAAGACTGCTCCGGCTCTAATGGGCCGGCATAAACCACAGCACCTTCATTTAATACCACCACTTTATCGGCAAGCTTGATTAAATCCGGATCGTGAGAGGTATAGATCACCGTTGCATTTCCTTTTTTCGAAGCCAAAAACTCGCCAAATACACGCTTAGCATTTGGATGCGCATCAGGCACGGGGTTATCCATTAAGAACATTGGGTAGTCATAAACCAACGCTTTCGCGTCAATGAGGATCTGCGCAACACTGCCTGACAACATGTCAAAAAGGCTATCCGGTTGAATACTGCTGATTGAAGTATCCAACCCATCAGGCAACGTGGCGAACCAACGCTTGCCACCCACAAGTTCAATCGCAGAAATCATTTTCTGTTCTTCGACTTTATGTCCGTCGTTTAGCCATTCACGAATACTCAACGTGAGCAAATCAGGATAAGCCGCTCGAATAAAGCACCAATGGCGATAGAGCTGTGGATCGTATTGAACGAGGTTAACCCCTTCAAGCTCAACCATCCCGTTTTGTATTGGCTGTAGACCAGACAGCACTTCGATCAACGTTGATTTTCCGCTTCCCGAAGGCCCCGTAATTGCAACAATTTCGCCAGCTTCAATATCAAAACTCACACCACTCAATGCAGGGCGACTTTGCTTCGGATAACGTAGAGTCACCTGCTCCAACTTCAAGTTAGGTGCTAACGTTGGCAGCGGGTGGTGTTGGTAGCTAAATTCACGCTCAGACGGTTGAGACAGAATACGGTTCACCTGCAACTTGGACTGATTAAAGCTATTAAAACGCATCGCACTGTTCGCCAACACCTGAGCAGGGCCTGTCACTTTAGATATCAACATCATTGAAGCAATCAAACCACCAGGCGTCATTACTTGTTCAAAAATAAGCCCTATTCCTAACCCCATAACAGCTAACGTCGAACCCACACCAATGAAATAATAAATCGAGGTGTATCGACTCTGGAGAACCGATTGATTAAACGTCACTGTAGACGCAAGAAGGTTGGCCTTTTGGAAGCGTTGAATCCAGTGCTCTGATAATCCAGCACTGCGAATAAAGGCGAGCTTAGATGACAGCTCATTGGTCATGTTCTGACGATTATTTCCCGCCACCGTCGATTGTATTGAGCGCTTGCTGCTTGAGTGTATCGAACGATTTGCTAGCAAGTAATAAAGAATCAAAGAGACAATAGGAACCAGCACCAGCCATCCGCCTAACACACCAATCGCAAGTACAAAGATAAGAATGAATGGCAGATCAAACAGCGCATTTCCCAAAGGCCCAGACAACACACCTGAAATACGCTCAGACAACATCACTTGGTTTTGTTGACTAGAAGACGCCGTTTGCTGGTTTTGAGCATAACTATTTCTAAGCAAACGTTGAACAAGAGATTGAGAGATCTCGCGACTGACTCGATTTGCCACCGAAGCAAACACTCGGCTGCGCAATGTCCTTAACCAACCCATCATCACAAACAACAAAGCCGCGCCAATGGCGATACCTTGCAACTCATGCCCCGCGTCACCACCAATCACATGGTCATAGATCGACATCGTGATGAATGGAACGGCAAGCGCAAACAAGTTGGTGATAAAACTGACCAGCAGCAACTTAGGAATGATGGGGCGAAATGCATGTAATCTTTCGCCAACCCAATCAGGAGAAGCCTTCTCTAATGGTGGTCCATCTATAACAATACAAAACTGTGGAACATCGGTAATGGCTTCATTCGTGCTAAAAGCAACAAATTGCTTCGATTCTAAATGACCGGAGATCAACTCATGCTCACTAAGAACCAGTAAGACTAATTTATGTTCACCTACCGCATCGAGATTAGCAACCAAGCGATAGGGTAATGCGAGCCTATCGAACATGGCGAACATGTCGTCGATTGATTCAATGCCATTCTCATCGACCCATTGATGTGCGAACAACTGGATATTTGCGTTAACTTCCAATTGCTTAAGAACAGAAAGGCTCTCGGTTTCTAAATGGTTCAGTACCTCTTGTCGATCACTCGTGTCTGGACGGTTGATCGTATCTGAACGGTCACTAGCATCTAAACGATTCATACGACGGCCTCCTGATTGATCTCACTTTCGACCGTAATGGTTCGGCTTTCCACTGTAATAATTCGATTAGCTAATTCGCGAAGTTTCGAATGGTAACTCACCATCAATAACGTGCGTCCTGCCGCCACTTCTTCTTCCAACACCTTAGCTAGATTCCCAAGGGCATCTAAATCGAGTGAAGAGTCAGGTCTCTCTAACATGATTACGGGCTTGTCGCTGGCCAGCTGGGTCGCGATATTGAGCATTTTCACGTTACCCATACTCAATAAAGACGCGCTCGTGTGGCCAATTTGTGTCTCTAGTCCATCGGGCAACCGAGTAATTTCTTTGGTTAATCCCAAGCGTTTAGCATAGTCATTGGCGCTTTGTGTTCTCTCGGGATCAAAGCCACATAAGTTATCGAGAATAGTCCCCGACACCAACTGCCCTTTCACGCCACAGTAGGCAGAAATGTTGGTTACGGATGCGATTGAAACAGCAGTTCCATTAATGAAGCACTCACCCGATTTCAGATCATCAATACCTGCAATCGACGACAATAAATGACTGTTGGTGTGGCGGTCTTCACCCTCTAACAAAACCAACTCCCCTTTATTTAGTATCAGATCCGCATGAGCGAGTTCGCCATATCTTTCAACGGTCGCTTGTTTGATTTCCAAAGTCTCAAAGTCAGATAAATGGGGCTCAGATTGCTCAGAATCTAAAGACTCAGATAGTGACAAGTCACTCAGCTTTTCTATTGCCTGATTGGCACTGTGTATTGAATTGAGCTTGATTCGAACCCCAATCAGAGCGCTCAGCGGCGCGACAGCTCTGCCCGATAAGATAGAACATGCCGCCAACCCACCAGTGGTTAACTGGCCATCCAATACCCACAAGCTACCCGTAATCACGAGTAAGACTGACGTCGCTAACGCTGCAAGCTGAATACACTCTTGTGCGAAAGCATTCTGTTCCTCTTCTCTCGCTTTCGACTGAGAGCGAACGTTATTTAGGGATTTAAACTGATTGAAGATTCGAGACTCAACGGCCTGACGTTTGATTCCCTGAATGGTTTGGCTCAGCAAAATCAAGAACGCTTTTCGCTCCTGCTCATCTTGGGAAGCTTCTTCACTTAGACTTTTAACGCGAATAGAAGATAACCAAACAATTCCGAGAGTAACCAGCCAAACCGCCAAAGGTATCGCCACTAGCTCACCGCCAATGTAAGCAACCAAACCAAGAAAGATCAGTGCAAAAGGAAGATCGATAAAGCCAGCTATTACCCCACCAGAATACCAGTCTTTGACTTTTGATACGGAGCTCAACCCCTCTTCCACGCCCCCAACACCTAGATGGCGAATATGACCCGATGAAGCATTAGTCACTCTTTCAACTAAGGTTTGGTAGGTCGCTTTCTCGGTATTACTGGCGGCTGCAGACAAAAGCCAAGTACGCACGAATCGAATCAATGCTTCCATCGCGACGGCCAATGTCGCACCAGCCAATAGCAGAGTGGCGGTACCGTAACTTTGGTTAGGTAAAATACGATCGTAAATTTGTAAAACCGTTAATGGAACGGCGAGAGAGAGAATATTGATGAGTAAAGAAGGCAGTAAGATTTTTCCTACCACCCCTTTGTTTTTCATTGAACTTGCGGGCATACATAATCCTTATCCATGCTTATGAAATAAGATTGGTACACCATGCTTGGTATTGCAAGATAACAAACTGATTTAACGTGTTTTTTGGGATCTTTACCATCTAGTTTAGATTTAGCAAAACAAGAGTACCCTAAATACGGCAAAAATAAGAAAACGGACACTTTGAATTTTTTAAAATGGCCTATTGAGAGTCTAATGGCACCGGTAAGACCTGACATCATTTACAAACGATTGATCGATAACATTTCTTCGTCAGACAACCTACCATCTCCAGGTCAAGTTTTACCTCATTTTTATCCTTACGATACGAAGATCCTACTGTCACTGTAGCCTATAGATTAACCAAAATAAACGGCATCTGAATAGTCCAGATGCCGCTTAACATTAATGATTATCTTGCCAAGGCTAAATTATTAGACAGTTGTAAACACATGATGCTGGAACAACTGGTCAACAATTTCATGAGAGCTCGCTGATGCGCCCAATTCTAGGCCAGACATATCGAAGCCTTCCAACGCTACCGATGTAAACTGACCTGTCTCGTTAGTAATGGTTAGATTAAGGATATCCTGTTCACCATCAAAACTAGCGCTAACATGTTCCAGTAAGGCATCCATACCAACCATATCATCTGCTGGCGAAATGATATCACTCAAATCTAACTTATCTTCAGCTAGATTGAAGTCTTTGATCACATCCATAGATAGCTCAGAACTTAAAGACTCGTTGGTGAAAGTAAACGTATCGCTCCCCTCACCTCCTGTTAGGATATCATTCCCCAAACCGCCTATAAGTATATCGTTGCCTAGGCCACCAACTAAGATGTCGTCGCCTGCAGCGCCACTTAAGGTATCTGCCCCTTCTTGTCCCAACATGATGTCAATAGTTTCACTACCATCAAGTAGGTTAGATAACTCATTCCCTATGATAGCGTGACGTTCAGTTGAAGCAATATCAGCGCCAGACTCGCTTAGCGTTAAGGTAAAAACGTTGTCACTCAACCCGCCTCTTCCATCTGACACTTTAAAGAGAAAGTTAAGATCAACTTGTTGATTACCTTCTAAGGTAAAGCTATCACTTTGTGTAAAACTGTAGCTTCCATTTGACTCAACTTGCAACAAACCAAATGCCGTTTCAACATGCAAACTCCCATCAACTTGAGACGTTGAAGAAACCAGTTCTTGGTCGACAGCGACACCATGCGTATCAGCACTTAAAAGAGTAAAATCCCCATCAACCAACGATACTGTCATGATGTCGCCATCCGCATCTTGGCTTCCTGAAAGCAACTCACCAGCAATTGGTTCAGGTGAAAAATGGTTCAGGAACTGACCTAACTCTTCGCCAGAGTCGATAAATACAACTTTGTCACTCAGCTCTTCTAGCGCTTGTGCTGCATTTTCACTATCTGACGTTGCAATACCAATACCATATACTTTGGCATCATGTGTTTGCTTGTAGTCTTCCCATCGTTCATTCAAATCCGGAGCTGCTACTTCACCTTCTTTAGGATTTGGTGCGCCGTCAGAGATAAAGAATATGGTCTCTTTGCTTTCGATTGGCTGTTCTTTCAAGTACAGATCCCAATCAAAATTGCCGTTTTCATCTAAGCCATCTTGCCAAGGGAAGCGAGTCCCTATTTCATTAGAGCCCATGACAGCTTCTAGTGCCTTGCTATAGTCAGTGTTCGTCCCGTGATCAATATCACACCATCGACTCACGTAAGAGGCAACTTCACTCAGATATTTAGGATCATTAGAATCGCGTCCATTCTGCAAAGGCGGACGACTCATTTCCTCTACTTGATCTAAAGTCAACCAGCTCTGTGTAGACGTATCGCCATCAAAACGAACCAAACGAATGAAAGTATTAGATTGACCACCATCCTCTATCATATTTACAACCATAGAGTGCAGAGCATCTGCTGCTTTATAAGCTCTTGATTCACTCTTTTCTGCGGTTGCTTCACTACCAACGGTGTTTTGCCCATCAAAGGTGAGAGTCATACTGTTAGACTCATCAAACACAACCGTCACTTTGTTAATCGGCAAGTCTTCCATTTCAGCAAAGCTGTGTACTGGCGATGACGTTGGCGCATGGTTTTCAGTTACGTTTAGAGTGACCTGAGTTGTGTCTTTATCCGTACCGTCCGTCGCCGTGACTTCCAACTGATAACTATTCTGAACAGAGTGGTCTAACTTAACCCCGTCTTTAAGCCAAATCTCACCGCTATTTGAATCTACGCTGAATAAATTGGCATCACCGCCACTTAGCTCGTATTTAATAGTATCTACGCCATCAGGATCGAAAGCTTCAACTTTACCCACCAACAATCCGGATTCCAGCTCTGCAACGTTAAAAGTTGCATTATCCGCTGTTGGCATACCGCTGACATCGGTTCCATGAGTCTGATCTGCATCAGTATTGCTAATAAACTCAGGAGCGCGATCTCGAATATCGATAGTCACTTCACCAGTGGCAGTATCGCCATCCGCGTCGATAACGGTTACATCAAATCTTTCTTGTTGATGGCCAGCAACATTCGTCGCTTTATAATCATAGCGACCATTCTCAAAGTTAATGGTTAACGTGCCGTGCTCGGTGTCAATCTCTGCCAACGAGTGCGAAGAAATAACCGTTCCATCACTCTTACTAACAGTACCTTCCACTTTATTATATTGGTAGGTTTCACCATCCACCTCTATTTGATCGACCCATTGGCTGTCGCCACTAATATCATCTAAAAGGTTACTTTGAAGCTGACCTGATACTGTTTTATTCAGGAGCCCCTCTATTTGAGAATCATCGGTCACCACTAGTGCTGAGCCTTTATCGGTTGCCACTGGTTCTAGATATTTCATATCCGCACCAGCACCAATACCAATTGACCAAATGTTCTCTAAAGATGCACCACTCGAACCGATACTGTGCTCCATCGCATTTTCAAGAATGATATTTTGCTCAGCTTCTGTCGGTTGATCCCAACCATTAACTAAGTACTCGTAACGCTGCTCACTTTCAAAATCGTCGGCTGTAGACCACTTCATTAAGCTATCGCGTAACCCACTATATGCAGGGTCCGAAGTATTTGTCCATGAATTGAAATCGCTTGGTGCACCATCTGAAATAAAGTAAAGCTGATGACTGCTAGTATCGCCCGTTTCATGGCTAAGTTCGGTTAATGCTTCGTTTACCTGATCGATCGCTTGGCTGTATGGCGTCCAACCGCCGCGACCAATTGAATCCAGATAAGTATCAATATCCTCCACAGACTCCAACCATTCAGACGTTTTACCCTCAGGGTATCCTGAGTGTGTCGCAATCTTAAATCGAACATCACCAAGATCATCATATTTTTCAAACATGGTTTTAATTGCACTGCGTGCAAGGTCCCAGCGGGTAACTTCAACACCTTGTTCGTTTTTAACCATATCTGACCACATTGAACCTGACGCATCTAACGCAATGACGACACTGTTGTTTTGTGGGTCAACGTCCATGATTTCATGGTGCCCTGAATTAACTGAAGGTAAAGAATCAACGACGCCAAGGTGCATGGTCGCATTTTCAACTCGACCACCTGCATCCACTTGAATGTTGACAGGGATATCTAACGTATCAGCACCTTGTTCCGGGTGATCTACTGGTTCATATTGTTCGACGGTATAATGCCCAGTTTTACCATCAATACTAGCTTCAATCACTTTGACCTTATCATCACCTGAGCTAACATATCCTGTCAAAGTCCCGCGATCGTCACTCACTTCAAACACGACAGGCTTGCCTTCACTGGTAACGTTCTGCAGATTCTGTTCAGAATCAAATCGGAACTCTGCATCGGATGCTAAACCAAGGTCTGCAACTAAATCACCTTCTGCATGTACGCCAGCATCCGAACCAACGGCAGACTCATCAAGCATGATATGCGAATCATCCAATGAGATAGGTTCACCTACCACATGAACTGTCACTTCTGCTTCATCAGTTAGACCATCCGCATCTTCAATGACGTATTTAAATGAGTATTCCTTTATCTCCCCTGTTTTGATCGTACGCTGATCTTCTGGCAACGACTCAAGATACTTAGCTGCATCAAAAACCAATTTGCCATCTACTAAATTTAAATATTCTGTTTGTGGGTAATCGATAATGGTTAGTTCGTCACCGTCTGGATCGCTATCATTCGCCAACACATCCAACTCTAGAATACCAGCTCCTGTTGTTTGATAGTCGTCATCAAAGTTCGTCAAATCGGCGGAAACTTGCGTTACAAAGTACTCCGACCCTTTAGGATCAACCACACCATCTTTGTAACCCACAGCTGACATTTCAATACTATCGAAATATCGACCGTCCGCATCAATACTAACAACTTGCTTACCATTGCCAGTACCTTCAAATACACCCGAAGCGACAACCTCACCTTTGTAGTAAGCCTTCCAAACACCGCGCTCAACTCCTGGCTCCCAAGAGCTCCAAAGATTATTAACTTGAACTTCAGCATGATCTGCGACTTGACTATCAGTGAAAGTGAAACGCATAGCCTCACTGTGTGAAGTGGCATCATCGAATCCAATTTGGCCATCTTTTACCTGATCCGTACCGCCATCTAAAGAAGAGCTAACCCCAAACTTATGCGTACCACCATCACCGGTGTAATCCGCCTTGTTAGCGTCACCAACTTTGTTACCAGTGTTGGTATCAACGATGTAGTAATCCACACTAATATCGGTGCTCTCGTCCCAGTTCGTGTGATCTAAAACCTTCGTCTCTTTCTCAATACCCTTGTCATCTTCAGCGATTGGAGCTTCGTTAATGTCATTTATCACGACATTGACGTTGGCCATATCCTTCGCACCAGACTGATCTTCAACTTCTACCAATAATTGGTAGCTATCCAACGTTTCATGATCAAAGACTACGCCGCTTTTAACGCTGATCTCACCTGTGAGGCTGTTGATTTCAAACAGGTCGGTGTGGTTAGTTAACTGATAAGTTACGCTACTCCCTTTATCAACATCAAATGCCTCGACCTGCCCAATTACCCCAGCAACAGTATTCTCATTGATACTAAACTGGTAGCTATCGGTATCAGCTTTACCGTCTTCATCTAGGCCGTGGCTATCATTCGTTCCACTAATAAATTCCGGAGCATCGTTGTTACCAGTAATAGTCACCACCACGTCATGAGGGGTGCCGTCCGCCGACGTCACTGTCAGGGTACGGATCACCGGATCGCTATCGGCGTCTAACGCTTGCACGTCTGGGTGGCGGTTGTTCAGCTCATACGTCCAGTTGCCCTCGGCATCAATCGAGAACGTGCCCCAGTGGCCGTCTTGAACGTCGGTTTGTGGGTGGAAGACCGCGTCACCGGCATCAGGATCAGACACGGTTAAGTTACCACTCGTGGTCAGCGTGACGTCTTCTTGCACCGCGCCCGCGTCATCACCCGGTTGCTCTGGTGTGATGATCGCTTGGTCGTCAGAGCCCGCGATGGTCACCACCACGTTATGAGGAGTGCCGTCCGCCGACGTCACTGTCAGGGTGCGAGTCACCGGATCGCTATCAGCATCTAACGCTTGCACGTCTGGGTGGCGGTTGTTCAGCTCATACGTCCAGTTGCCCTCGGCATCGATAGAGAACGTGCCCCAGTGGCCGTCTTGAACGTCGGTTTGTGGGTGGAAGACCGCTTCGCCGGCATCAGGATCAGACATGGTTAAGTTGCCACTCGTGGTCAGCGTGACGTCTTCTTGCACCGCGCCTTTATCATCACCCGGTTGCTCTGGTGTGATGATCGCTTGGTCGTCTGAGCCCGCGATGGTCACGACCACGTCATGAGGGGTGCCGTCCGCCGACATCACTGTCAGAGTACGGATCACCGGATCGCTATCGGCATCGAGAGCTTGCACGTCTGGGTGGCGGTTGTTCAGCTCATACGTCCAGTGGCCATCGGCATCGATAGAGAACGTGCCCCAGTGGCCGTCTTGAACGTCGGTTTGTGGTTGGAAGACCGCTTCGCCGGCATCAGGATCAGACACGGTTAAGTTGCCACCCGTGGTCAGCGTGACGTCTTCTTGCACTGCGCCCACGTCATCACCCGGTTGCTCTGGCGTGATGATCGCTTGGTCGTCTGAGCCCGCGATGGTCACCACCACATCATGAGGGGTGCCGTCCGCCGACGTCACTGTCAGGGTACGGATCACCGGATCGCTATCGGCATAGAGAGCTTGCACGTCTGGGTGGCGGTTGTTCAGCTCATACGTCCATTTACCAGTCTCATCAATCGAGAACGTGCCCCAGTGGCCGTCTTGAACGTCGGTTTGTGGGTGGAAGACCGCGTCACCCGCATCAGGATCCGCCATGGTTAAGTTGCCACTCGTGGTCAGCGTGACGTCTTCTTGCACCGCGCCTTTATCATCACCCGGTTGCTCTGGTGTGATGATCGCTTGGTCGTCTGAGCCCGCGATGGTCACCACCACGTCATGAGGGGTGCCGTCCGCCGACGTCACTGTCAGGGTACGGATCACCGGATCGCTATCGGCGTCTAACGCTTGCACGTCTGGGTGGCGGTTGTTCAGCTCATACGTCCAGTTGCCAGTCTCATCAATCGAGAAAGTACCCCAGTGGCCGTCTTGAACGTCGGTTTGAGGTTGGAAGACCGCGTCACCCGCATCAGGATCAGACACGGTTAAGGTGCCACCCGTGGTCAGCGTGACGTCTTCTTGCACCGCGCCCGCGTCATCACCCGGTTGCTCTGGTGTGATGATCGCTTGGTCGTCTGAGCCCGCGATGGACACCACCACGTCATGAGAAGTGCCGTCCGCCGACGTCACTGTCAGGGTGCGAGTCACCGGATCGCTATCAGCATCGAGAGCTTGCACGTCTGGGTGGCGATTGTTCAGCTCATACGTCCAGTTGCCCTCGGCATCGATAGAGAACGTGCCCCAATTACCATCTTGAACGTTGGTTTGTGGTTGGAAGACCGCTTCGCCTGCATCAGGATCCGCCACGGTTAAGTTGCCACCTGTGGTCAGCGTGACGTCTTCTTGCACCGCGCCTTTATCATCACCCGGTTGCTCTGGTGTGATGACCGCTTGGTCGTCAGAGCCCGCGATGGTCACCACCACATCATGAGGGGTGCCGTCCGCCGACGTCACTGTCAGAGTACGGATCACCGGATCGCTATCGGCGTCTAACACTTGCACGTCTGGGTGGCGATTGTTCAGCTCATACGTCCAGTTGCCCTCGGCATCGATAGAGAACGTGCCCCAGTGGCCGTCTTGAACGTCGATTTGTGGGTGGAAGACCGCGTCACCGGCATCAAGATCCGCCACGGTTAAGTTGCCACCCGTGGTCAGCGTGACGTCTTCTTGCACCGCGCCCGCATCATCACCCGGTTGCTCTGGCGTGATGATCGCTTGGTCGTCAGAGCCCGCGATGGTCACCACCACGTCATGAGGGGTGCCGTCCGCCGACGTCACTGTCAGGGTACGGATCACCGGATCGCTATCGGCGTCTAACGCTTGCACGTCTGGGTGGCGGTTGTTCAGCTCATACGTCCAGTGGCCCTCGGCATCGATAGAGAACGTGCCCCAGTGGCCGTCTTGAACGTCGGTTTGTGGTTGGAAGACCGCTTCGCCGGCATCAGGATCAGACACGGTTAAGTTGCCACCCGTGGTCAGCGTGACGTCTTCTTGCACTGCGCCCGCGTCATCACCCGGTTGCTCTGGCGTGATGATCGCTTGGTCGTCAGAGCCCGCGATGGTCACGACCACGTCATGAGTAGTGCCGTCCGCCGACGTCACTGTCAGGGTACGGATCACCGGATCGCTATCGGCGTCTAACGCTTGCACGTCTGGGTGGCGGTTGTTCAGCTCATACGTCCAGTGGCCCTCGGCATCGATAGAGAAGGTGCCCCAGTGGCCGTCTTGAACGTCGGTTTGTGGTTGGAAGACCGCTTCTCCGGCATCAGGATCCGCCACGGTTAAGTTGCCACCTGTGGTCAGCGTGACGTCTTCTTGCACCGCGCCCGCATCGTCACCCGGTTGCTCTGGTGTGATGAGCGCTTGGTCGTCAGAGCCCGCGATGGTCACCACCACGTCATGAGGGTTGCCGTCCACCGACGTCACTGTCAGGGTACGGATCACCGGATCGCTATCGGCGTCTAACGCTTGCACGTCTGGGTGGCGATTGTTCAGCTCATACGTCCAGTGGCCCTTGGCATCGATAGAGAAGGTGCCCCAGTGGCCGTCTTGAACGTCGGTTTGTGGTTGGAAGACCGCTTCGCCGGCATCAGGATCAGACATGGTTAAGTTGCCACCCGTGGTCAGCGTGACGTCTTCTTGCACTGCGCCCGCGTCATCACCCGGTTGCTCTGGTGTGATGATCGCTTGGTCGTCTGAGCCCGCGATGGTCACCACCACGTCATGAGAAGTGCCGTCCGCCGACGTCACTGTCAGGGTACGGATCACCGGATCGCTATCGGCGTCTAACGCTTGCACGTCTGGGTGGCGGTTGTTCAGCTCATACGTCCAGTTGCCCTTGGCATCGATAGAGAACGTGCCCCAGTGGCCGTCTTGAACGTCGGTTTGAGGGTGGAAGACCGCGTCACCCTCATCAGGATCAGACACGGTTAAGTTGCCACCTGTGGTCAGCGTGACGTCTTCTTGCACCGCGCCCGCATCATCACCCGGCTGCTCTGGCGTGATGATCGCTTGGTCGTCTGAGCCCGCGATGGTCACCACCACGTCATGAGGGGTGCCGTCCGCCGACGTCACTGTCAGGGTACGGATCACAGGATCGCTATCGGCATCGAGAGCTTGCACGTCTGGGTGGCGGTTGTTCAGCTCATACGTCCAGTTGCCATCCGCATCGATCGAGAACGTGCCCCAGTGGCCGTCTTGAACGTCGGTTTGTGGTTGGAAGACCGCTTCGCCTTCATCAGGATCAGACACGGTTAAGTTGCCACTCGTGGTCAGCGTGACGTCTTCTTGCACCGCGCCTTTATCATCACCCGGTTGCTCTGGTGTGATGATCGCTTGGTCGTCTGAGCCCGCGATGGTCACCACCACGTCATGAGGGGTGCCGTCCGCCGACGTCACTGTCAGGGTGCGGATCACCGGATCGCTATCGGCGTCTAACGCTTGCACGTCTGGGTGGCGGTTGTTCAGCTCATACGTCCATTTACCAGTCTCATCAATCGAGAACGTGCCCCAGTTACCGTCTTGAACGTCGGTTTGTGGTTGGAAGACCGCTTCGCCTTCATCAGGATCAGACACGGTTAAGTTGCCACTCGTGGTCAGCGTGACGTCTTCTTGCACCGCGCCTTTATCATCACCCGGTTGCTCTGGTGTGATGATCGCTTGGTCGTCTGAGCCCGCGATGGCCACCACCACGTCATGAGGGGTGCCGTCCGCCGACGTCACTGTCAGGGTACGGATCACCGGATCGCTATCGGCGTCTAACGCTTGCACATCTGGGTGGCGATTGTTCAGCTCATACGTCCAGTTACCAGTCTCATCAATCGAGAAGGTACCCCAGTGGCCGTCTTGAACGTCGGTTTGAAGTTGGAAGACCGCTTCGCCGGCATCAGGATCAGACACGGTTAAGTTGCCACTCGTGGTCAGCGTGACGTCTTCTTGCACCGCGCCCGCATCGTCACCATCAATTAACGCCGTGGAGTTACTACTATCTATTTCAGAAGAACGGTGTACCTCAGGTAAATCTTTGGTATCACTCTGCTCACTGTCTAAACCTGCTGTTTCAAAAAACGTACTTGCCAGAAGTTCAGCTCCAGAACGTTCAATCGTTCCGGAAGACGTTAAACTAGAACCTAATTGCTCACCTGCAGCTGTGGCATATTCCTCTCCTAACTCTGTTGGGTCATCGCCTTGCGCGACGGCTTTAACAATGTCCTCCACTACAAGAGGTATATCTGAGTTCGTATCACCACTTTCTACTGAAGTGTTTAGAGCTAGAGAGCCACTGTTTAACGTCTCTACGACAATCTCACCCGGAAGCAAGTTATCCTTAGATTCAACTACTTTAATGTGACCATCTTTACCGATTACAACATACTTATCTGTAGCTGAGCTTGACTTTCCAACCAAAATTATTACCCCATTGAGCAGATGAAATAATCCCTTCCCCTCGATTAATTCAGGAAATGGGCATTACTTCAGGCAGTGATACATATAAGTGATAATTTATCATTAATTGCCCAACGTAAAACATGCACTTTTTCCCCAATAAATTTCATGTTTTAAAGTTGTTTTATTTTGCTCCATAAAGACATATGTTATGCGGCTTATTTTTAGGACTTTGTTCCGACAATTACATTTTTTGAGAGATGATGGTTTAATTTACAAAGCCAGATCTTATACAAACATTTCTTTAATATATTCAGTTCTTACAGTTTCAATATTGAGACATAAATTAAAAATAATTAGCGTTGCGAATTATTTGGGGAGATTTCCTTTGAAGCTTAGTAGTATTAGTCTTGTGTGTTTTGGTTTGTTAATACCCCTTCACTCAAGTGCACAGACATTAGAGCAGGCTGTAGCAGTTACATTTGCAACCAACCCAGAGATTAAGAGTGCGTTCAATGAATATATGAGCAAACGCTACATCATTGATCAATCAAGTGGCGCGTATAAACCAACTATCGATTTAGACGCTAGTATCGGTTATGAAGGTATAGACTCTGCGAACTCTGCAGATAGAACAGACATGACCCGTAAAGACGCCTCAATTACATTTAACCAACTGATTTGGGATGGTTCAAAAACTCTATACGATATAGATCGTACATCAGCAGACGCAGAATCGGTGCGTTATCAATTGCTGGCTGATGCTCAAAATGCTGCTCTACAAGTTGCTAAAGCGTATCTGGACGTAATTGAGGCACAGGAATTTATTACACTTTCTGAAAACAACCTAAATACGCACGAACGTATTTATACTGATATCAAAAAACGTACACAATCGGGAATTGGCTCAATTGCTGACCTGACTCAAGTTGAAGGGCGTCTAGCAAAGGCTCACAGCAATTTACTAGCGGCACAAAACAACTACAAAGATGCGCAAACCGCATTTATTCGATTAGTGGGCGAAAAACCTCAGGATCTGATCTTTCCACGCGCGGACCAAAACTTTATCTCAAGCAGCTTAGATGAGGCTAAAAATCAAGCTTTTGAAAACCATCCAGTTATCAAAATAGCATTAGCTGATGTTGATTCTGCAAGATTCCAATACCAGCAAACAGACGCTAACTACTTCCCAGTGGTTTCTGTTGAAGCAGCACAAAGTTGGCGTGATGATGCAGGAGGTATTGAAGGTAGCAGCTCTGAAACCACGGCGATGCTTCGTCTCCGTTACAACCTCTACAATGGTGGCAGAGATTCTGCAAACGCTGACAGTATGGCCTACCAACTCAACAAAGCGAAAGATCTACGTGAGCGTGCCTACCGAAGTGTTGAACAAGAACTAGGCCTATCGTGGAGTGCTCTAGAACTGACTGGTAAGCAAAAAACCTTCCTAAGTCAGCATGTTGACTTCATGTCGGACACTGTTATTGCTTACCAAAAACAATACCGCATCGGTAAACGTACCTTGCTTGATTTGCTCAATACTGAAAATGAGTTATTTGAATCACGAAAAAGTTATCTCGAAACTCAGTTCGCTCAACAATACGCTAAATACCGAACTCTAACTTCTACAGGAAAATTACTTGATGCATTGCGCGTCGATATCCCTCAAGAATGGACTCAGCCAGTAGAGTACTAAACACGATGAAAACCAATACCTTAAAATTTCTAGCTTTAACTACAATGAGCCTAAATAGCGCATTTGCAACGGATCAGTTCGATTACATTCCTACTCCAGAAGCCGTTCAGGTCGCTGACCTGCAAGACTTGGACAATGATGGCGTTATCAATGCTCGCGATCTGTGTTCAAATACCCCGCTTGGTGCCGAAGTAGATAATGATGGCTGCGAAACCTACCTAAACAAAGAAGAACAGTATCAACTTAAGATCTTGTTTGCTAATGATTCAGATAGCATTAACTCAGCATTCCAACAAAAGATTACTGAATTGGCCACATTTCTTAAGAAGTACCCTACGGCTTCTATCGAGATACAAGGTTATGCAAGTAAGGTTGGAAGCACTACCTATAACCTTGATTTATCACGTCGCCGAGCAAGCAACGTACGTAATCTATTAATTAAACAGAACATTTCAGAGAAAAGGCTAACTATTGTAGGCTTTGGTGATACTCATTTAGTCAAATTAGGCACGGATGATGTAAGCCACGCTTTAAACCGTCGAGTAACAGCTACCGTTATTGGGCATAAAGGTATGGTCAAAGATGAATGGACTATATTTACTACTTTTCCAAAAGTAGACTAACACCCCAGCCCCTAGTTAATTTTCACTAGTTACTAGGGGCATTTCTCTCCTTCGTATTCAGCGATAAAAATCAAATCTGAATAAACTTTACTCACCWATAACTTTTTAGATAAAAAATCAGAAACTAATAACTAATAACTAATATAYTTATAACTAAGAGAACATAATTATCTTAATAAATTAAGTAAAAACATAAGCCGTTTTAAGAAAATAGTAGTAATATATTTATCTAAAACAGAAATGATACTTTTTAAGTGAATATAGCATGGCTATTCTAAGCCAACTTTAAGGCTATTCCTTATATTAGGTTTTAAATCTAAGTATCCCCTCTTTATCTTTTAAACAAACCGTGGCATAGCAAAATGACCGAAACATGTCTTCGTAGATTGAGTCAGCTACTAAATCATTACAATCACTCTCAGTTGCATCAAGTTAGCTTAGATGATTTGGAAGCCGTCTTTGCCACTTCTAGACGTAATACTTCCAACATCCTCAAGATGCTAGATAACTGTGGTTGGATAAAATGGATACCAGGCCGAGGTCGCGGTAAAGCCAGTACTCTCAAAGTAATGATCTCTATGCATCAAGCCCTGTATCGAACTATCCACCATGAAATTAGTAGCGGTAACTTCGATGCTATTCCCAAATACCTAGAGACGTATAAAGCGGTTGCAGCAAGTGCACTTAGCCAAGCAATGACGGAAGCCGCACAAGAAAATCAAGACGCAAATTCTCTTATCATAAGCCAATATCCTTGGGTTAATGAACTTAACCCATCTGTAACGTATCGCTTTTCAGAGCTCCAAGTCATACGAAGTATTTATGATACCCTGTTCACTATTGATTCTAATAGTCAATTAAGCCCCCACTTAGCCTGTGACTACCAAACTGACGGGAAATTTATCTATATTTGGCTTCGCCCGGATATCCGAAGCCATGATGGCCTTATGCTAGAAGCTCAAGACGTCATCATTGCGCTAGAGCAGTTGGTAGCAACAGACGGCCCTGTAAAAAGATTGTTTCAACAAGTCGTAAAAGTCAGCTTTGATGACACAAGACAAGCTATCTGTATCGAGCTTATTCAGGAGAATCCATTATTCATATTCTGCCTCGCTACTGCTAACGCATCTATCGTATCAAGACGTCACAAAGCTTTTAGTAATCAGAGAAGTGTGGCAATCGGGACAGGCCCATTTAAGCTAGAATACTGGGAAGAAGATAAGATAGTGATGAAAAAACACCATCATTACTTCGCTAAAAAAGCACTGTTGGACCAAATCACCCTCTCCCACCAAGGAGAGGAGCTCGATAAGCATCTCTGTTATAACCAAGACACCGATGATAATGAAAGCTACACGATCCAAGCTTTTTCTTATTTGGCACATAACCGCCGCCCCAGCTGTTCAATTAGCGATCAAACGTGGCAAAGCTTGTTTAAGTTTCTGGAGAGTCGTCGATTTGAATTCGCAGCGCATAGTGACTTGGATGTAATGGATCTAATTGGAGCATCAGAATCAGTGAGCGATATACCAAAGCTTACAGGCACTATTGTCTTGACACATCCAAAATGGACTATCAAATACCTAGAGAGAATGAGTGAGTGGCTTATCGCTTTGATTGGTCAAACTGGCCTAAGAGTAGAGCTAGTAGAATTATCTGATGCTAGTAAACCCCAACTCGTAAAAGAACAAGCGGATTTGCTACTTGTTGAAGACCTTATTGAGCCACCATTACAATACGGTGCATACGAGTGGTTGCTTACAGGGACAGGTATTCGTTTCATCTTTGACACAGATGAGTTTGATCACCACGTCGACGCGGTACACGACGCGATTGCTCAAGGCAGACCTAAGGAACGCTTAATAGAAGTACTCGCCACATTAAGGCATAACGCGAGCATCTTGCCGCTATTTTGGGGCCAAGAACAAGTTACCTGTCAAAAAGGAGTATCTGGTATACAAATACGTAAGTCTGGATACAGTGATTTCTATAAGCTAAGGATAACCCCCTGATAGGCAAACCACTGATGAAAAGTCATATTTCTGTTTTCTTGAGATATCACCACACTCTAAAAAAACAGACAGAACGACGAAGTTTATCTGTCACCATTTTGATCGACTGCTCACTATAAACGGAAAAAGCAATTTTCCGAATATGGTCAATAATCTTGCATCAACTAACGAATCGTTGGTTTAACCATTTGCCATTGAGATAACGCTTTGTTAGCAACATCAATACAATAGCCGTCTTGCCTGTCTAACAGGTCAACCAACTTTAAGTGTGAGCCCGTTTCCTTCCAATCTGCGCTTACTGGACCAGCAAACAACAGCGATAGCAACGATATCAGCCCCAGCGACAATGCAGGGTTCGGTGTTTGATACATTTTGGTGTCCTTCTAATATCGACTTTATAGAGCTGTGATAGATTTGGCGTAATCCAACATTTCGTCAAAATATGGGTTGTAGGTCAGCCTCGCATGAACCTTCCCTTCTTCTTTGTATCCCCAAGCGGAATACCACGGTTCATCACTATTTAAACAAGCTTCATAATCAAGAGGTTCGGTACTGTTACGGCACATTTGGAATTCACCATTAGCGCCATAATAGAAATTGTCTTCACGGTACAACAAGCTCATGTGAGAGAAGTTACTGATACGTTTTGACGGCACACGACTGTCGAAATGAACAACGCGTTTATCTAGCGTATCCGGCTTATCCCCAAACCAAATAAATCGGCTGTTTGCGTTGGTAAACTGTGTTTCAAACAGTTTAAGGACTTCAACAACATTAACGACACTGTCATCTTGAGTGACCGCTAAAAATGCAGGTCTGTCGAATGCCTTTCTTTCGAGGGATTTTTGAACCTCGTAGCTAGTCCAGTAATACTGCGCAAAGCCATTCAAAGGTACGCTATTGTATTTCATTTGATTGTTGTGATTTTGCGGGTCGCCTTGGAACACCCAATCAACAAATAGAGCGCCAGCAGGCGCAAGGAAATCTATATCACTGTCAGATTTAAAGGCCGGAGAAAACAGATACAGAGCCTCTATGCTTGAATTGCTATTTGCATAATCCGTCACTAAATTCGCACCAGTAGAGAACCCGGCTAAAGAGACCTCAAATCCCTCTTCTTGCATAATCTCGACTTGATTTTTAACTGTATTTTCCCAATCAGATATACTAATCGGCACCAAATCGGCGGGACGACTACCATGCCCCGGAAGCAGCACACTGCGCACTAAGTAACCTTCATCGGCGAACTCTTGGGCAACATCGACAAAAGACCAAGGAGAGTCGCCTAGACCATGCACAAAAATGATGCCTTTTTTCAGTGTTTTCGCTTGGTTTGGTGAGATTTCAAAAGGGGTATTATAAGAAAGCTCAGCTGTATGATCGTCTTGCAAAAACACACGATTCTCTTCAAGCCAAGTTTGAACGGTTTGTTGATACTCTAGAAACGAGTCAAACTGTTGCACTGGAAATGCGCTAGTGGACATGTCATAGAGTGGATGATCATATTCCTGCTCGCTGCTAATGCATCCAACAAGCAATAAACCACACACAATAAAAATAAGAGGCTTAAACCTAAATTTCATAAAATAGCGACCTTTTGTACTTAGTTTGAAATGGAAGATGTTGATGAGTTGTTCTGCTTATTACTGGGGATCCGAGACCATACCAGCCACAATAAGCCGCTGGTCACACCTATCGACAATTGGATCACACCAAGGCTTTTAATTAAAGAGCCAGACTCGACAGAAACCAACATCATGCCCATTGCTCCACAAATCATTGACGTAAATTGAATGATTGCAACGGCAGAACCTGTGTCCTTGTCTTGTTGTTCAAGCATGAAATTAGTACCCGGTACTCGCGTTGTAATGGTAGCTAGCGTGGCTAATCCGATCAATGGGGCGAACAAAAAAGCCGAAGTTTCTCCAAGACTAAAAGTAAGTACGCCACACAAAATCAGAAGCATAAAGCAGAAAGAAATAATACGGCTTGCAGACCAGTATTGAGTGATTTTGATGTAAGCCCGAGGTCCAAATGAGGCAAATAGAGCATTTATCGCGAAGATATAACTAAACTCTTGCTCGCTAAAATTAAAGTGCTCCACATAGATGTAAGGACCAGCAGCGACAAACGCCATCATCGACATTGGAGTGAGAGAAAACACTGCCAATAACAACAGAAACCGTGGATTCTTGAGTACGACACCCAGGCGTCCCCAAGATCTCACTACAGATCCGCTATAACGAGATGCCAACGTTTCTGTTAGGCAGAGTGAAAGCACAATCGATAGAAGACCAAAGATACCAAGCACAACAAAAATCATCTGCCAAGTGGCAACCTTAAGCAATAACGCCCCTATAACTAGCGCAACCATAGGCGCAATAACCACCAGCGACATAATGGTTGCCATTACCTTCTCTCGTTCTCTACCATCGTAAAGATCTTTGATAATAGCCACAGCGACAACCGTAACAGCACTACCACCAAACGCTTGAACAATTCGGAAACCAATCAATTGTTCTATGCTACCTGAGTTGGCACATAAGAAACTGGCAACAACGTAAATACTAGCCCCGATCAACAAAATTGGCTTACGACCAAACTTCTCACTGAGAGGTCCCCAAAATAACAACCCGAATGCATAGACAACGAAGTAGCTGCTCAGCGTAAAATTAACCATTGACTGAGTCGTGTCTAACGCTGCCACCATATTAGGAAGAGCGGGTAAATAAAGGTCGGTTGTTAAAGGAGGAAACGCGCTGATCATCACCAAAAAGATCAAAGTACCCGTATTGCCGAGTATGGGTTGTTTGTTTTTCATTACATCACCAAGTAACCGACCTGACACAGCAGGTCAGCATTATGAAATATCAAAACATCCATGTCTTTGAGGACTCAAACACTGCATTTAGCACTTAAAGCTGTCTGAGATAAAAATTGATTTGAAACTAAAAAGGAGCCTGTGGTTAAAAAGAGCTGAGAATCTAAAAACTAGTCGGTTGACCCACTTCAAGCGTAATAAACTCAGAATCTGGTACTTGAGCTTCCTTCTTTGCAACGTCAAGTAACTCAACAGGTTCCAGACGAGACTCCGCCGTCATTTGAAACGTCCCATAGTGCATACCAATCGACTGTTTTGAGTTAAGATCTTGATGAGCTTGCACTGCTTCAAAAGGATCAAGGTGCACCGGCTTGAAAATTTCTCTTGGTGCATACGCGCCAATAGGAATGAAGGCAATATCGACAGGTCCAAACTTCTCATAAGCGTATTTGTAGTGATTGGCATAACCGCTATCGCCTCCAAAATAGATTTTTTGGTCGCCGATATGCATTAAAAAACCGCCCCATAGCGTTGAATTTCTATCGAAGGGAGTTCGACCCGAGTTATGTTGAACTTCTAAAAACCAAAGCTTAAAGATGTCATTAACCTGAACACTCTCTCCCCAATCTAGTTCGGTGGTGTTAACGCTAGAAGGGAGACGTTTTGCCACTCCAAGTCCCACATAGATTTTCGGGTTATCTCGCTTAATGAGGAACGCCAAAGAGTCCAAATCTAAATGGTCATAATGATCATGACTTATCACCA
The DNA here is from genome assembly GCF_050337905.1 of Vibrio clamense. Classification (NCBI taxonomy): domain Bacteria; kingdom Pseudomonadati; phylum Pseudomonadota; class Gammaproteobacteria; order Vibrionales; family Vibrionaceae; genus Vibrio; species Vibrio clamense. Next base: position 32,408 of record NZ_JAKJTJ010000029.1, read on the forward strand.
TTACATCAATTGGTGGTAAGTTGGCTAGCGCGATCCCCGGTTGGTGCGCCCTTTTGGGACCAGCAAAAGAAACCGGGCTCGATCTTTCTGAAAACACAGGATCGGTCAGTACATTCACCCCTTGGGTTTGAATTAAAAAGGTCGCGTGATTTACCAACGTAATACGAACGTTATCTCCTAGTTCACTAGCAGCAGGCGCTTTATCCTCATTCGTTTCAACAGCGTCAGGCCAATTCGCTTGTTCAACGTCAGAAGTTAAGCCAGCCCAGACAATCTGCCAAAACGTCAGTGTTTTGATATCAGTATTATTTTCAAACTGACCGTTTTTGAAATTAGGTGATGCTTTTCTGGTATCCATCTTGCTCTCTGTACAGGCGGTAATTAAAAGGATGAGACTCACTACCCAAAGGCACTTCATTTCGATTCTCCCGATTACTCAATGTCGCATGCTTGCAGGTAAGGCGCTGCAATCGATTCAAGTTGGTCCCACAACTTCCTAGAACCAGACGCATCACAACCAGGATCCCCCTCCGGTAAGTCAACCAACCCAAACACATTGTGCCAATAACTTCCTCTAGGAAGATCTTGTGTCGCACCAATCAGAGAGGAATGGGCCCCTTGCTCTTCCGACACAAATTGCTTAGTACGAAGCCATGCGAAAAAGCCTTTTTTACTTCCAGCAAAACCACTGGCAACCACTCCGGGATGAACCGCGATTGGATGAATATTGGGGTAACGCTCTGATAACTCCCGCACTTGCCACAAATTTCCCAGCTTGCTTCGTGAATAAGTACTGGATGTGCCATCAAAAGGAATATCAGCCGCACACTCATTTTCCATAATGTAAATATCGCCACTAGTCATTACCAGACGAGCATCGTCAACCAACATGTTTTTCTGCATAAGGAGTCGATAAAGAATGTGATGACCTAACACATTGACTGAAAATGTTTTTTCGTAGCCGGAAGGTGAGATTTCAGCCTTTTTAGACACCAGCCCAGCATTACAAATAACAATGTCGAATGGCGTCTCCCCCAGTTGTTCTACTGCAACGACAATACTCTTGGGATCAGCAAGATCCATATAGATTGATTCGGCATGAAGAATGTCATCCGTCGCATTGGATAAACCTCTCGCCAACGACGTCATCCTAGCACCTTGAGCAAGTAAAGAACGAGTGATGAACTCGCCAATGCCAGCGGTTCCGCCCGTTACAAGTACCCTTTTCCCATCAAGCCTTGGTAACTCAGAGCAAGCATGATGTTTTCTTTTCTGTCCAATAATGCCCGATAACACTCGGCGATGCCTCCCCTTCGGGGGAGGACTTGCAATCAAACTTAGCGACATAGTGATGCTCCTGATGGCCCAACAATAACAAATGACAATTTACAATAAATGTCATTTGTTATATTGTCAACGCACCAATTTGATTTAAGAGCACAATAACTTTTGTGCAAAACGGCAATACTTTTGTATTAAACGACGACCTCGTTTGACTGAGTAGGCGGTAATCGATAGCATCAGACTAATACTGTCGTTATCGAAAGTTCTTATTTTCAAAGCCTTAAATAAGGGTTTAGACACAATTTATTGGTAGTGAATAATGCTTACTAAAGAAAAAATATTAGATGCATCGGAAATCGTTTTACGTAAGTTCGGTCCGAGAAAAACGACCGTTGTTGACGTAGCTCGCGCCCTTGATGTGAGTCACGGCACGGTTTACCGACACTTTGCGACTAAAGCAGAACTGCATGAAGCCATAACATTAAGATGGCTGGATCGTGTCACCGCACCATTAACTGAGATCACAAATAGACCGGAAAGCGCATCACTAAGGCTTCGAGAGTGGTTTGAGGCGTTAACGGCCATTAAGAGAAGCATTTTTATTGGCGAGCCTGAGTTGTTTGAGTCGTATTCATCATTGGCACAACAAACACCAGAGCACGTAAAATCAAAACACATCAACCATCTGTTGCAGCAAGTTGAGTCGATTTTGAATGATGGCGTTACAGAAGGTGTCTTTGAGATTGAGGATTGTGCTATTGCTGCGCGCTGCTTCTTTTTTGGTACCGTGCGCTACCATCACCCACTTCATTCATCAGAATGGAAGAGTGACACCGTTGAACAAGAATTTTCACAGCTTTTTTCTTTGTTAGAGAAAGCCATTTATAAACTCTGATCTCTGGTATTTTTGATAATTAATTTGATGAGAGGGATGACCGTGAAGCGAACACTGTTTCTATGCGGGTTAATCACCAGCCAATTGCTTTCGCTGAATTATGCATTGGCCTCCCCTCAACAAGAGATTGCTCACCTGCTCGCTTTTGTTGAATCAACGCAGTGTAAATATGAACGAAATGGCACAATGCACAACGGACCAGAAGCGGCCGCACATATAAAAAAGAAAGCCGATTATTACGCCGACGATATTAAGTCTGCTGAAGATTTTATCATGTACTCAGCAACAAAAAGCATGTTAAGTGGGCGTCATTACCAAGTTCACTGTAAAGGTAAAGCATCGGTTAGCAGTGAGGCTTGGTTAAAATCCGAACTTGATGATTTTCGGTCTCGTTAACATTTTAGCTTGCTCACTTACTAACTAGTTCCAAACCTGAGTAAAATTGGCAAGCTTTAGGAGCCACCCTTAAATTACTTGTATGCTCGTGTTTCCAACAAAGATGTTATGTCTTTTTTTGAATTCTTCCGAAAGATGCTCAAACCGCTCTGGTGCAACCAAACCTTCTTCACAAATAAGCATGGGTTGAATAAATGCTTTATTCCGAGAATGACCATTAAGGATAAGCTTAATTTACTTTTCAGACGTTTTAGAGTACTGGCACATGAAATGAAATCTTTCACCTGCCTGTTTAAATCACCCACCAAATTTTACTAAAACAAGGCTAAGCAGAAATATCTACCCCTTGGTCCCTAGGCGGTCCCTTTTTGGTCCCCAGAGATTATTTGATGTAGAAAAATCGGAAAAGCAATACGTCAGACACACAAAAACACGCAGATAAGCGTTTCTTTTTAAAGGTTTTTTTGATTGTAAAACAGAAGGGAGCAATTGGAGCGTGCAGCGGGAATCGAACCCGCATCATCAGCTTGGAAGAGTGACACCCACCTGAAAGAAATATAATAAAAACATAGGAATTATAGATACTTACTTTTAATCAACCACTTATATCACAACTTTCTATTTACAACAATAACCATTTAATGTCATCTTATAACGAAGTAGCCTCAAAACAAAGCTAGTAAAAAGCTACTTACGGTACCTTTTTTTAAAAGATGGATTTGGAAATGCCTGTATTTTTATCCGAAAGAAAAAAGAAAAACTTATCTGTAGACATACATCCAGCTTCTCGTGAAGCGTATGAGTTTTACCACTCTCTACAATTGATATTTGATAAAACTCAGCTTAAAGCGGCATCAATAGAATCTCTAGCAAAGACTCAAGTCTACCGTGCAACTTATCTTTCAGATGACCAGATAGGCATAGTTTCAGGCTTCGAACACATAGGATTCTCAATTGAACATTTCTGCTTAAAAGATGCTTTAGTTCTTATTGAAACAGATCTCAGCTTTGAACAAATATCGGAATTTTCTTGGGGCTGCGTACTTAGAATCATTCTTTCTTCTATCGGAGCACAAAACCTTGAACCGATACGCGAAGCATTAAACTTACGTGCACCCCATCCTCTCATACACTCGATATTTCGTAGCGATCATATTACTCAAAAAACACTCTCTCGAATCACAAACTTAAGCGTATCCGGATTAAAGAAGCAGAAAAAAAGAACAAAAAAAGAGCCCACTTCGATTCGAACAAAACCCGCTATTTTTTCCAAGATGAGGGAGGTTTTTAATGACGAATAATCCACAACTCAATGATAAGACAAACGATGAAAAAAGAGCGGCATTCATCGATGATATCTTCTACGGCTCTGATGATAAGAAAAGCGCTATCGCTGACGAAATATTACGCTTATACGCCCTTCTGCCTATCGCATTTCTAGATGAGTTTGATGAAACGTTATGGCTTGTAAAGCAAGCGCAATACCATCAGAAAAAACGAAACACGGTTTCTCTATCCTCGATCAATAAAATACTCCATGACAGAAGGCTCATTAGTAAACAAGAGATCGCTTCTTTCATTACATCATCTTTAACGTTATCTTCGTACAATGCTTTAAAATTTGATCACTATAAAGCACTCGCGCTAGTGATCATTACTCAGCTATATATTCATGGGGATCATCCTGGCCAAATTGAAAATCTGTGCAACGAAATTAGGCAGTACGCTCAAGGACGACGCAAGAAACTCATCCCACTCCTTCCCGAATTAACACGGTACGATTTTTCATCATTGATTGAATACTTTAATGAACTCATTCAAAACAATGACGGTATTGATAAGCAGCAGCACAACCGACTCACTTATTATCGAAATCCAATCCGCTCTAGCTACGAAGGCAGACAAGGGATACATCGAAATGTTGGTACAAGAGAGTTTAAAAATAGTCATGAATTGTCAAAATCTAAAAAACAGCTATTTGATGATGAGCAGGACATATTCACCGCTCAGATCACCGAAATTTCAACACAGAGCAAAAGTAACGATAGTTGGTATTCTGAAGATAACATTCAGCCTGAGCGCTCTCTTTCATTAGTGTCATCAAAACATTTCGTCCGTTATGACCAACACCTAAATGGAATGCGTGCACACGCCATCAACTCTAGTATCATAAAAAATAGCATGGTACTAACGTGCCACATTAGCCATGTTTTGCAATTTGATATTGGGTGTCTTCTTAAAGAGTGTATAGAGCTAATTCGATACAATAACACCAAGTCTGAAGTCGCCACAACGTTGCTGTTGATGCTATTTACTGGTAACTCGTTCAGTGAAATAAAACAATGGAAAGCGGCAAAATCACCGGAAACTGATCACATTATTGGTATAAAAAGAGAATTTAAATTACCGTCAATTAAAAAGCTTGATAATGACTTAACCTTTCTCCTTAAAGATTTTCAGTCAGAGTATTGCCTCCCACTCCCCCTCAACTTGATAAGCAGTCTTAAAAATTTTAACTTTAATTCAATCAACGATAATGACATTAAGTGCTTATTATCCGAYATAAAGGCAAAGCACCAATTATCATTAAACGTATCATCGATTTCTCAATATATGAAACAAACCCTCATCGCCGAAAATACGGATATTTGTATCATTGAATTAATCACTGGTAACGATCCTCAAAATGAATCCGCTCGGTATTATACAAAAATCAGCCAAAATGAGCTTCTAGATTCCTACACTCAATATTGTCAACATTTAAACATGTTAAGCCAATCTGATTATTTGCTCGACCGTTATGAAATCCGTAATAATGGATTTCTTGGCTCTCCTTTCTATATTGACAAAAAAAGACTCCAATGGATGTTTCAACAATTCAACACTTACTTTAGGCAAACTACTCAAGAGCCTAAAGGTTATTTTTCCGAACCCTACCATAATATGCTTGTACTTGAGCTACAGATGATTTTGGGGCTCAGCTCTGGGTACCGCCCAGTCAATGATTGGTTCGGCACTTTAAACGATATTCATCTCACGACAGGTGAGTATCGTATTGCAGATAAAGAGCGAGGTTCAGTTTATGGAGGACGGGTCGTAATACTGCCGCCAATCGCCATAAACAGAATTCGTGCTTATCTTCAATATTGTGAAAGAGCTGAGTTACATTACAACGTCAGTTCTCCCACTTTAAGCCTTCGCTATCGCGAGGCAAGACAAGGTAAATCTGCTTTTTGTTTTTATATTCGCAAAAACAAAATTGACATGTGTACTCCTTCTTCGTATGCGGAACAAATCGACATGATTTTTCCTTTACAGCCCAATTGGACTCGGCATTACTTAAGATCTTATCTGTATTCACAAGGGATATCAGATGAACTCATCGCCGCGTGGTTAGGGCATAAATACGCGAATCAACGGCCATTCGGTCAATTTAGCCAATTTAAAAGAAGCGAACTGATCGCTATTTCAGAATGTTTACAATTGCATTTAACGACACTTTTAGGGAAAAGCAATGGACAAACAGGCAGAAGAAGAGCGTCGACATAGAAGACGTATCAAACATATTGAAAAGGTAAAACTAAAAGCGGATGAACTTTTTCATCAAGCCTTTTTCGCACCATGCACGATAAATTCAGATGAAATATTCATTGAGGTCTGGGAAAAGTTTGAGGCGTCATTACTCAATACCTTTGGTCAACAAAAAGATTTTCGGCAAGCCTTTAAACGCGGTGAACATTTACTGCGTCATTGTCAGAAACAATTTAATAGACCTTATTTTCCACCGACGACCATCGTTACCAATAGAGAACCAAAACAGACACGAGACAGCCAATGGTTGAGTTACTCATGGGACATCTACGACTCCTACGAGGTGTGGCGTCAAAATCTAAGCACGGATACGTCTGATCCAAATCTAAGGTATAAAAGCCTACTGTTATCACTCATATTTGAATCTGGTCAGTTTAACATTGATGTGATCAAGGCATTCAACAAAAAAATTGCTCAAAGTGAGCCGTTGCTTCTCTCTCGCTTCAGTTGTTATACCTGTCTACCACTGATATTAGAGAGTAATAGCATCAATACAAACACCGACATCAATGGTGACAGGGTCACAGAATATCAGTGTTACTTATCAATACACACCCTCGCACAATTGCATCTGTGGAATAAAACGTCGAAAAATCAATGGAAAGCACCGGTACGATCTGACCTCATTTACAAACGATTGAACGATAACTTTTCTTCGTCAGATAGCCTACCATCTAAGTTCCGTGCTTTTTGCAGTTGCGCAGCCAGTTGGTATGAGAGGAATAGGAACCCACATGTAAGCCAAGCATTAATTGAATTTCGAACGGGTCGTACCTCATCGTATTCATTGCCATCCAATAATCTGCAACAAATCATTCAACCACAAGTCAGTATGCCAAAAGCGACATCATTCGGTGATTTTCACCTTCAGATAGAGCAGCCCCGAGCCACACCGCATGAAAGAACAATCAACTTAATAAGTAATGCCAATCTCGCCAGTTTTTATTCAATGATGAGAGCACCGTTTAAGATAACGTCGGGTCAAAAGCTCAGCCCAACCGAATTGTCTACAGCATTACGCTCTATCACCGAGATTTATCCGCTTGAGAACTGGCAGTCTTGTTTCATTGGCTGGCTACAATTCAAGCTTTTAAGTTGCCAACCATCGACCATCAATAGCTACAAGAATACATTACTTAAAGATTGGGTGTACATGAACACTGAACATACGCTCACTCATGACCTCACGCCAGTTGAACTAGAAGAGGTTTACCAGCAACAAATCGATCGCCGTAAAAGTGAGAAATCAAGAAAAAACTTTTCAGCACGTTTAAAAGATCTGCATAGCTTCGCGTGTTCTTATTTGACATTACCGACACTTGGCGATGAATTCTTCCATCATGATGCCACTCAAGAACACACCAGAGCAGGTATTATTGATGAAGTGCTATTTCGAGCATTATTGGAGCACATTCATTCGCTCACCGATATCAATACTCTTGATAAACTGGCACTGCAGTCTATCTGTATTTTATCGTATCGTTGTGGATTGAGAATGAATGAGCTGTATAAAATACAAATGAGAAATATCAGCCATTGCGATGAGGTATGGATCGACATTCGCCCCAATGCGTTTGGGGACAACAAAACTGCAAGTAGCTTACGTAGACTACCTATATTGCCTCTTTTACTGAATGATGAAAAAGCCATCTTTGATTCCTATCTACAACATAAACGCAGTACCACCAAAAATCGAGCATCTCCATTTCTGACTATTGGCGAAAACACCACGAAGCCATTTGATAAGTCAGCCGTTTCCAATTATGTCGGGAGCTTTCTCAGAGTCGCCTCTGGCTTAGAGCACTTTGTTTTCTACCACCTGAGACATTCATGTTTGAGTCGCTTACAAGTCATGCTCGAACTCCCATCACCAAGTGAAGTTTTACCTCATTTTTATCCATACGATAAGAAGCAACACGATGATATTCGTACTTTGCTATTTAAAAATTCGTCATTAAAGGGGTATTGGGAAATTGCTGCATTCGCAGGACACGAAGATCCTACCGTCACATTTGCCCATTATTTTCATCTCAGTGATTTACTCGCGGCCCCCCAAAAGACGGAATACCTTAAACCTATTGATTCAAGTGATGCAATTAAGAGTGGTGTGTTTACACATGACCGATATTGGATGATGCATAAAAAACATCAACAAAAAGTCATATTAGCCCATGGATTAAAGCCATTATTTAAGAAACTGAATGTGAAAGCGTTAGTGTCTAATAGCGCAATACATATTAACGCATCCACAACGAGCTTAATTCCGAAACCTCAAGATACATTATCGATCGAATTATGTTACCAAGTGTTAGATGCCATTGCTTGCGGCCACTCTATTGATAACATGGCGTTCGAGTATCGGCTAAACTCCGAGATCATTGAACAGTGGTTCACTAATGCTCAATACATCAAATCATTACGAGTCAGTTCAGCCAACGCCAATAGTAATCAAAGTCGAATATTCAGTAAAAATCGTCAACACTCGCTCGCCCCTGGCCGCTTAAAAACACAAAAAGAAAAGGAGTATGCTCAAAAGTTCAATATAAAACTAAGGCCGCATTATCGAGCTCACCGTGAGCAATTTATTGAACAGATGAAATATTGTTTACATCACTGCTCCGTCAGTCATTCTGGGGTGTATTTTAACCACCCAGATAAGCTACTGCGCTTCTTAGAAGCGTTTAAATTTGCGATCCCAAATAGCCATTGGCGTGTTGTCACCTATTACATGGCATCAAGTTCTTTGAAAGAGGAGTGGATGCTCGCTTGCAAAGGGTTAAAGGTGATCACTGAGGAGGAGGGTAAAACCACGGGAAGATCTGGCCATGGCTCAGTCAGGCTAGAGTTAATTAGCCCAAATGAAAAAAACATCTTAGACAAAAAACATCTTAGTAAGTACTCATCTCATCTACTGACTTATTTAATGTTCTTTACTTTTGTGATGGTCACAAAAATGTAAACGGTGATTAAACCACACATACCAATAGCAATATCTCTTTGTCATAGTGCCTTTTTACGAAGGCACTATGAATCAAGAAGAAAAACGTAACCTCTGGCTTCAAGTTCTTGAAATAACTGAAACATAGCTCATTATCTATAAAGCCGTATTTCACCGAATAGTCGATTAGTTATCAAACTTTTCAAAACTGGTCTAAAAAATTGAACTCGGCGGATACTGCTCCAACAATTCACCCACAGTGTTTGAGTAAGCGACCAATGATATCGTTATCCAATCATTTCGAGCCGAACGGCCCACTAGTATGGGTGCTGCTCAAATCGGTATTGCCAACCTTTCTGAATTTGGCGTCGAAACGCAACTCACAACGCTTTGCCCTGAACTTTGGATACAACTCACCCTATCCCACGATACAAATGATCGTTCACAGAAAATTCGATAGTGCTTGTCAGGTCGAAACAAGTTATTCACTACAAGGTAGAGCAAGGGCTCGAGAGCGATTACAGGGCCAGTCTAGAGTGATCGACCCAGCGACTTAGGATTAGGTATTGGTTTTTGGTGGGGAGTTAAGAGAACACGTTTGAAACTCTCCAAATGGTTCGACGAAACCAACCAGCTTGTTCCGTTGATAAGGCCGAAAAGCCTCCTCCTTCATTTTTTGTAATTTTGACCATTGAAGCTACCCATATACCCACATCTTCTACCTTATAATCAGTATGACCGTCAACGATATTAGAAAGATCTATATTGTAGATTAAACTCTTTCCTTTTGGTTCGATGGCTTCCAAACCTATTGGTGTATTATTGAATAATGTTCCCATTCGATACAGATATCGTAAAACAAGGTCATTTTCTGAGTAGCAGTTAGTGATAAGTGTATCGGGATGGACCTCTAATATTTTACTCCGGCTTTCTGATTTTGATATGGCTCCACCAAACAATAAAGCTGAGTGTACGCTTTCATTTCGAGTGATCCCGGAAAGAGCATGGTATGAGACCCTAGCTCCGAGTGAATGCCCCATGAAAACATATTTCCCATCACCATGGTTAATGTAATTTGCAAGCCATTCACCATCCTCTCTAGTCTTTTTTAAGGACCTTTTCCACTCCACTGCAAATTATTTTACAGCATCAGCAGGAAGTGTGACTCATTTTTTCATAAGGACCGTTATAAATGATTTACCTAGAACTTTTGTCAAAATTCTTTTTACGCTGCTACTAGGCTAAGTAAAGTGAACTACTTTATTTTCAGGGTATAATTCATCAACAACACTAAGCCAGTCGTTAACATCTTTTGTTGATTCATTTAAAAAGCCATTTATAACTACTATAGTCGGGTCTACACCGTCCCTAACGAGTTTTATTTCCAATTAATTTATCTCCACTCTAAACATGGAACCCCTTTTCTCTGGGCATCCTACCGAATTTGTAACTAAATTAAACACATATCAACACTATGATACTGATAATTATGGAGTTAATCATGCTCAAAATAACCAATCTTCAACAACTATCTACCCTCCCAGTCACTACCACCCTACAAAAACAAGTCAAAGCCATACTCACCGAACCATTTTATAATGAAACGGAAAACCAACAAGCTTGGGATGAACTGCAATGTGAACTCTGGTTTCTCACCTCATTTAATGACCGATCCAGCCTTAATCCATTTGTTTTGACTTACCTGAAGATTACAAAAGCAACTCTAGATATGATGCTTGTGACACACGAGATTTACCAATACAGCTCAACATAAGCAATCGATCTCACCAGTCTAAAATAGGAACCACTTTTCGGAAATTCAGAAACGGAAATGTATTGTGCTAGACAGCTTTAGAAGCGGCGTTATAGTTGCAATAAATGCACCTGAAAGATACTATTATCAATAGTATTAATCTATTGCCATTGATAATAAAATAATCCTAGGGATAAGAATGTGGGTATTTGATTTTAAAGCAGATATACAATTACACAACCTGCATACCAATGAATATTGCAGGCTCGACAATACCGAAAGTAAACTGCTTACCCTATTACTTATTCATCAGAATAAGATTGTGACCAAAACTGAAATCTTTGCATACATTTGGCCAAACAAAATTGTTTCCGAAGCCAGTATCACGCAAGCAATAAAGAAGTTAAGGCTCTCATTAAGTGACTGCGCTCGAGAACAAATTATCATAAGAACCATACCTAAATTAGGTTATGCCTTAATGCCAAACAATGTTAAATTTGTAACAGATGAGGCCATAGATATGCACAATGTGATGATATCATCTTCAATAAATTGGTCAGCCGTAATCTGCTCTACTTCTCTATTCCTCCTAAATATCATATTTTTCTATTTTTTGTTTGTACCTTCTAACAGTACTAAAACTGTAAGGTTAGAATCATTTACCATAAAGAGTAACAGCTTCCAAGTTAAGAAAAATGATCGAGCAAGTAGGCTGTTGGTCGAGGCCATCGCCCAAGACAATCATATAAACAACGTTAATTTTTACATAACGTCCAATCAGAGTCGACTTTACATTGCTTGCTACAAAAAAATCCCAAATAATAACCAACAAAGAAGTTATAATTTTTCTATTGATATAAATCGCATTAACGAGGATATTGACAATGAAGTATTGGAAAAGTGTCAATAAAATCCTAACAATTTCGAGCATGTTGCTTGTTATTACGTTACTGATACAGTTCTTCCTCGCTATCTACCTTACACCTAGTTTTGTCAGGAAACCGGATACTGTCATTAATAAAGTCATCCTTACTTATGGTGAAGATAAACAAGATTACCGCTATAGAGAAATTGAGTATAGATTAGTACCATTTTGGCTTAATCGATATGAACTACTTGCTCATATTCGTTTTGACAATGGTGAATCGCTAAAAACGCAATTTCTAATGACATTCTGGCCCTTCGACGAATATTCAATAAAATTTATTAATCAACTTGTGGATGCAAAACAGACTAAGTTTTTTGATAGACCAGAACAACATATTCTATTTGATGGCGGGGACGAAGACTTTCAAGTAATACCAAGCGATACTAGGCAATACTGCTACGTTCAATTATCTAACCAGGCCATTCAGTGCGTTGATATAAATAGCCAAGATCGAAGCAAAAAATAGCATCGTGCCTTGCTAGTACAATTCAGCTCAATTTTTTACTTTGTAATACTGTTATGATTACACCATAATTAGGTGTTAATTCCTCGTACCCGACTTATCTCGAATGAGAACATTAAAGGATAAATACATGTGGGTATTTGACCCAACCGCTCGAAGACAACTATCACATCCGAGCCAAGAAAAAAGCAAGAAGCTCAAATCCACTGAAAGCAAAATTCTACAGCTGTTGCTTGTCAATCAAGGAAACGTAGTTTCTAAACAAACCCTTTTACAAGAAGTATGGGGAAATCGAATTGTCTCTGCCTCTAGTATTACCCAATCAATTGCACAAATACGTTTGGCTCTTGGTGACAACGGTAAAGAGCAGCGTTATATCAAAACCATCCCAAAACAAGGCTATATGCTTGCAGCTGGTAGGATTAAATTCTCACAGCAGTATTCAACTACGAGCGAAACAAAGCCCAGTAGTGAGCATAAGAAAAAGAGTAAACAACTAGCACAAAAGTCCTCGTTGACACCTGTAAACAGGTCATATCCAAATAAACTAATCCAGTACTCACTTGCTTTTTTCTTATCAATCGGAATTATTTCAATCTCCTATTGGCTGGTCTCAATCTATCTTCATTCCCTGAGTGTAAGGACAAAAGAATGGCTAAATGTTGAAGTGGCTGGTATTAACTATTATTACGAATCTAGCCCAAGTGGCACTAAGCTTTTTGAAACCATTTCAGACGAATATCAAAATAATATAGGCAAAATTTTCCTGTCTAAAAATCCAGAACAGATATACGTATCTTGTATCTATGAAACTGCAAAGTATAGTGAAATCAGCTCCGCTAACTTGAGTTTCTCCAACCAATATACAACTCAACAAATCAAAGAGGCAATTCGTGAACAGTGCCAATAAATTAAACACTTTATTAGCTACATTGCTCGCTAGCTTGATATTACTACTTGTATATTTAAATAATATTTTCCACCCACCATTTCTTGAAGGAAAAAGTAACACCTTGCTGTTTGGCCATGGCGTCACTTATAGCGAATCGGGGACCGAAAAGTATCGAGAATTTCACACTCTTGATCATAAATGGAGCGGTATACACCAACTGAGTACGACATATGGTACCAAAGATGACTCTGGAAGTTTAAACGTTTCCTCTTCAGTATATTTTTGGACTTCTAGCCTATTTTCAACCAGTAACACTGTATACAGCGAGGACTACAAAACGAGCGTTGAACCAGATACCACTCAAGCACACCTTATTTTAGAAACGGCAGAGCAGTACTTTCAAACCATCTATCAAGATACTAATAATTTTTGTTACTCAAGCCTACTCACGGGCAGCATTCAATGCGTCACAGCCGATCAATAATAGAGTAATTACTCTATAAGTCCCAACATATTTAGTTATAACGAAAAATTAAGATATATAATTATCATAAAATCAGCAACTTAAACCCAAACACCTTTAGATTAACACTTTCAACACAAAAGGTAATTATCACATAAGTTCATTAGCTTCCCTCCCCAATGAGACATAGTATAAGGGAATATTCGCTACATTACATAAGGAAGCACGTACCATGCATTTCACGTGTACTAACCCTAAACCGCTTCAAATAACTGCCCTACTCTTTGATGGAATGCCAACGACATCTATCTCTGGCCCAATAGAAATGTTAACCGTAGCAAGCACTTTAGCGGGAATTCCAACACCTAAAATAAACTACGTTTCAACTTCAGGTAGCGACGTTCAAGCGCTAGGTGGAATTAATTTGTCGCCAAACCGTGAATGGAATGAAGTCTCTCATACCGATATCCTTTTGATCGGATCTTGCGGCGAACCTGAAAAACTACCACTCTTGATTGAGGCTGACATGGGGAATTGGCTCAAGAAGTTAATTAAAGAGACTTCGTATGTTGTTTCATTATGTACCGGAGCTTTTCTTCTCGCTCAGTTGAACTTGCTCAATCATAAAACAGCAACTACGCATTGGGTACACAGCCATTTATTCCGAGAACACTACCCGAAGGTAAAATTACTACCGCATATCAAAATGACTTGTGAAGACAACTTGATCTGTACTTCCAGTGTTGGCGAGTACTATCAAGCTATTATGCTAGTTCTAGACCGCATTTTTGGTTCAAGCCATAAAGAAAAATGTGATCAGTTTTTAAAAGGAGAAGTGACAGAAGAGCAGCAAGTATCTCATTCTTATTTTGTTGAATTTCGTCAGCATAATGATCAACTGATTCATGAACTACAAGATTGGATGCACAGCCAGAATTCTACTCAGTTAAATGTTGTTAAATGCGCAACACAATGCTTTTTGAGTGAACGACAAATGACACGACGCTTTAAGCTAGCAACCGGAGAGGCCCCAATTAATTATATACAAAGGATCCGAATAGCTTTGGCACGCGAGAAACTAAATAAAACCAAACATTCTATAGAGCATATTTGCTATCAAATTGGATACAGTGATACCAACCATTTTCGTTTACTTTTTAAGAAGTATCATAATATGACACCAACTCAATATAGAAAATCAATACAATATTACGAGGATAGCTGCTGTATTTCTTAAACTTATATAAGCCAACAAACGTTAAATAAACTAAATCTGTTAAAATACGTTAAATTGTTACAATGAGTTGGCCAGAAGTTCTGCTCTTGCTAACTCGGTTAATTTAGCAATTCCATTTTTTATGGTGTATTTCAATGAAGTATTATTTTCAAGTAGAAGTTCACCACCAACTTCGACACTCACTAAAGAGCCATTAGATTCGAAATCCATAAACGAGCTATTTATTGCCACAATACGATACTCGACCCTTTCACTAACCAATGCGACTGGGACAAGGGTGTGATATTTTTTAGCTGTTGGTAGCATTATGGTTAGCATATCTTCTGTGAATAAAATCATTTCTTTTCCCTTAATTATTTCAAATTGCTTTGGCTAGAGGGTAGTAATGGCGATGAAGTTGCAATAAGCACTCTTCAAATGATACTAATGAGCGATACTTTTCATCTTCGTTCAGTACACGACTTTGTATTATTGGATAAGTAACACCTCCATCGATCATTAAATTGTCAACCAGATCAAAATCTTCAATTGCCATATTGTTTTGATCTCTATATTCGCCACTCGATACACTAACTTTATTTAGCTTTTCGATATTTCTTTGCAAGAATTGTCGCTCATCATGAGTGTAACCAAGTATCACTTTGCATAAACCTTTTGCCATTCCGACTTCATACACAGTTCCAACATCAGCACTTGCTCCTCTAAATGGGGTTAAATTAGCAATAACGGCATCAGCGGATAGAATGAGAGCTTCATTTGCACTCGATATTTCTAACCCGATAGACTCTTTTGATATGCCATTCATATCAATTTCATTATCGAGAGGATATAAACCTATAAAGCCGTATTTTTCACACAACTCTTTTTTCTTTCTGCCTATTTCAATCGAATCAGTAAGAAAAACCTCTGGACCAGCTAGATATATTTTTTTCATAATATCTCCTTAAATAAAGTGAAGCAATTATGTTTTATTTGTGACAGTTATCAATATTCAACTCGTTAAATAACAACAAGCGCAACCTATATATATCAATGACATAACTTAAAAAACCTATCACATTGTCATATTTACTTAGTAAAGTCGTCTTATTTGCCACTAATATCTAATTTTATCGTCAGAAATAAATATATTCCTACAGATATACCAACCCTATAAATAGGATGTAATGACACGCCAAATCAGACAAAAACAACATCAACAACCGTATAACCCACTGTTTTAAAATAACAAATATGACATTCACCTCACAATATTAAACAGGATTTATATTTAACCCATGGGAAAATTAAGGATAATTAGCACCGTACTAATTAAATATAAATACGAGGGTATATACATGTTGTATTCACAACCAAACACAGAAAATGCTGTAGTTAATTTTAAAGAAAAATACGCAAACTTCATTGATGGGAAGTGGGTTGAACCTATCTTAGGAAATTACTTTACTAATACCTCACCGGTAAATAACGAAGTTATTTGTCAGATCCCAGCATCGACAAAAGAAGATATTGACCTAGCCGTAAACGCAGCGCATACAGCAAAAGCAACTTGGGCGACAACATCTGTTACAGAACGTTCTAATTTACTACTTAAAATCGCAGATCGTATTGAAGCAAACTCAGAAATGCTTGCTGTCGCAGAAACTTGGGACAACGGCAAACCTGTTCGAGAAACGCTTGCGGCTGATATTCCACTAACTGTTGATCATTTCCGCTACTTTGCAGGCTGCATTCGAGCTCAAGAAGGTACTGCAGCCGAACTAGATAACCAAACGGCAACTTACCACTTCCCAGAACCTGTTGGTGTCGTTGGTCAAATTATTCCTTGGAACTTCCCTCTACTAATGGCGGCATGGAAACTGGCTCCAGCGCTTGCTGCTGGCTGCTGTGTTGTATTAAAACCAGCAGAACAGACACCCGCTTCTATTCTGGTATTGATGGAACTATTAGAAGATCTATTACCGGCCGGAGTTGTTAATGTAGTAAACGGCATGGGTTCAGAAGCGGGTCAAGCACTAGCGACTAATGACCGTATTGCAAAAATCGCATTCACAGGCTCAACAGAAGTAGGCCAACACATCCTAAAATGTGCAGCAGAAAGCTTAATACCATCTACAGTTGAATTAGGCGGCAAGTCACCAAACATCTTTATGGAAGATATTTTCGACCACGAGGATAGCTATGTAGATAAGTGCGTTGAAGGCGTTCTTCTTGCTTTCTTCAACCAAGGTGAAGTTTGCACTTGTCCATCACGTTTGCTAATTCAAGAGTCTATTTACGACCGTTTCATGGCTAAATTGCTCGAGCGTATGCAGACGATTAAGCAAGGCAATCCATTAGACACCGACACGCAAGTGGGCTCTCAAGTTTCAGAAGAGCAATTTAATAAGATCCGTGGTTATATTGACCTTGGTCTTGAAGAAGGTGCCGAACTTCTTGTCGGTGGTAAGAGCTCTGCAGACAATGGTTACTTTGTAGAACCAACGATGCTGAAAGGCACCAATGATATGCGCATCTTCCAAGAAGAAATTTTTGGCCCTGTTGTTGCTGTTACTACTTTCAAAACCACAGAAGAAGCACTTCAAATTGCAAATGATAGCGAGTACGGCCTAGGCGCAGGTGTTTGGACCCGCGACAGCAACAAAGCATATAACATGGCTCGCGACATCGAAGCCGGTCGTGTTTGGGTGAATTGCTACCATGCGTACCCAGCACACGCGGCATTCGGTGGCTATAAAAAATCTGGTATTGGTCGTGAGACACATAAAATGATGCTAGATCATTACCAAAACACGAAAAACATGGTGGTAAGCTACAGCGTTAATCCACTTGGTTTCTTTTAAAGAATAAATAACAAGGCCTTTATCGCCAGCAATAAAATTACGGCCTGACTCATTGTCAGGTCAATTATTATAAGTACCAGGAGTCCATATGCTTAAGCGTCTACTGCTAATACTCTTCTTTTCCTTTTCTTCGTTAACTTACTCGTACACTGACTCGGGACTTGATGATGAAGGAAACCCGATTCCTATTAATCAATATGATGTTGTTGGTGATAGGATTCTGGAAGAAAATGTCCCAAAAAAAAGTCGCTTAGTTTGGCAACGTTTTACACAGGTTATCCCGGCACAATACCGAGAAGAAATTCAAGTATTTGAGCCAATAGACGGCAATTATGGCATTGATGGCTCAATCCACGCCATTAGTGATGATAAAAGTATCTGGGTCGTACAACTCGATATCAAAGGTTCAGTATCAGAATACGATCTAGACCGAACAATGATCCACGAGTTCGCTCACCTTCTAACCTTAAGGGCCGACCAGATCCCGCTAGCTGACACTTACGATACAACAATAAAAGAACCTTGCCCAAGCTACGCTTTACCCGACGGCTGCACTGCGCCCTACTCCTATTTAAACCAGTTTGTTTCTCAATTCTGGCAACCTCATCTTCCCGTTTCAAACAGCGAGGTTGATGCGTTAAAACGCCACCAAATGCATATTAATGAATTTATCACCGAGTACGCAGCAACTAATCCAGCAGAAGATATTGCTGAAAGCTTTGCTGAATATGTGCTAGCAGAACAGTTGCCACCGCCAAGTTCAATCGCAAACAAAAAGATTCGCTTTTTTGATCACTATCGAAAACTGCGCCTAATGAGAAAAAACATCAGGTCGAGCGGTAAAATTTAGCCTTTTCACACGACAGTTGCGTAACTAAATTCTTCCCAGAACGGTGCCAATTCTCGCTTGTGAAGAGCTCAGATCGCACAAACTAAAAAGGTTTAAACAATTAGACAATTAGACAATTAGACAATTAGACAATTAGACAATTAGACAATTAGACAATTAGACAATGCGTCATTTTGGTACTCCCACACACATAAATAAATAAATAAATAAATAAATAAATAAATAAATAAGCACATCATAAAATTGTATAATTGTATAATTGTAACAAATTCATTTCTGATACATGCATTTCTTATAATTAGTGTAACCCTAACCACAAATAGGTCCAAAATGCCAAGCATTAATGTCTGATTAGTATGACAAATAATTAGCTAATATCATATAAAATCATGTTTATGACTGCACACTATGGACACGAATAATGATAAAAAAGTCTTTATTTTAGCAATGCTACCACTAGCATCTTTTGCAGATAGTAACGTTACAGGAAATCAATCTCATATAGGATTTGGCTACAAACATACTCATTATAGTGCTGAGTCTATCGCTCCATATACAGATAGAAAATACTCAAATAGCGAAAGTAAAAATCTCGGTGGCTTATATTTATCAGTAAGTGCTAACCTATACAAGAGTTTATATTTTTCCGGTTATACCGATTTTAATACTCGGTTCAGCACTAGCATTAACAAATGGCAAGTCGGTCTCGGGCTCTCACTACTTAAAACACCACTTTTATCTGTACCATTTTCATGTGGTGTTGTTAACAATCGAACAGAAAGTGACTATGCTCCCAATCATACTGACGAAGGTGCCTATTGCTCAACAGGTATTAATACTCAAGTTGCGAAACATTGGGCCTTAGGCCTTATTTATCAACATGATTTCATTGATATACCAAAAAACACTTTCACTATAAAAAATACATTTCAATTTGGCTCCGTATTTGGAATTACTGCAGGTATAGATTTTGCGACACGAAAAAAAAAGGAAACTGGTCTTAGCTTAGGACTACAGTTTTCATTCTAATAATTATCTATTAATCACATATAAACCTTAAAGAGTATTAAATGAATAAAATATTTGCTGTACTAACCATAGCTGCTTTCACATCTTGCTCCGCTCTTGCTGCTAATAATAAATCAAATTTCTATGTTGGACTTGATTATGCACAATCCGACTTTCCAGAAATTGCGTTAGCAACCAAAACAGAAAGCTCGGGATATGCAATACAACTTGGCTATCAACTTCCTTCATCAGGTAATTGGACTAATGCATTCGAAATTGAATACATTAATGCGGGGAGTGCAAAGTATAACTTTGATGACACAGCTCTTGGTATTAAGGGCTCTGGAGAGCTCGATCTAACAGCTATAAACCTAAGCTATAAACCTAAGCTTTACTTAGGCCGTTTTTTCATCGGAGGACAGGTGGGATATGCTAGTTTATCAGCTTCTGGCAAAGCCAATTATACAGTTATGGGCAATACAAAAAGTGTCGATCTTGCCGACCAAGTGGATTCAGGGCTCACCTTAGGTGGAGAGGTTGGTATGTTAATTACAGACCAGTTATTATTAAAAGGGGGGTATAGAATCATAGAATCTGATACTAGTACTCTGTATGCGGGGCTTGCACTTAACTTCTAGATTATTACGCCGATACTAAGTTTTATCTCAGTAGTAACGTATGCATTCATCAATATTGATATGATAATACTTTGCAATATTTCTGTGCCGCATGCGACATAAAAGTGTTGCAATAAATAGTAGATTTTATCACAAAGATAAGATACATCATTTTTTACATAAAATAATAAGCAAAAAAGATCAGTCAAGCTAGTTTATCGGTAGAACCATCCGGCTTTTCAACCGCGACAATTTCCCCTGACTGATCTTTGACGAACGGTGATTGTCTTATTGGTTAAATCAAGCCACCCCACATCACTCCAACGATTTTACCAGTACGAATCCCCTTGTAATTAAAGTAAAACAATAAGGTAGACGCGCATCGCTGTCTTTGAGCTAATGAATCTCGCAAAACATCATTTTGATCGTAAGCGCGCCATAAACCCCTCATTCTAATCATCCGACACGAATAATAAGATCAACTATCTAATCCAAAGGAGAGTTGAAATGGCAAAACGACGCACCAACCTAGAATGGCAAGCACTCTTTAAACAATTGAGAGCAGCAATATACCCATCGAGTTTTTTGCGAATAATATAGACTGAGTTTATCCATGCTCTTTGCAAAGCAACGTCAACTCCAAAAGGCAGACCAATCTGAGTCTGTGGCATTTGTTAGAGCCAAAATCATCGGAAAGACAACAAAATATCAGGCCCAGATAGCAACGGCTAACATGACACTTCTCGTGAATGATGTGGATCTGAGTATTTCTCAAGGCACGCCAGCAGCCTATCTTGCTTAACTCATTGGAGCGTTGTCATGAAACGCATGCTCAGTGCTCCAGAGATTTACCTTTATCGTAAAAGCGTCGATTTTAGAAAGTCCATCAACTAGCTTGCGGCGATTATCGAAAGTGACACGGACTTGCCTCTTGGCCGCGGTGCTCTATTCCTGTTTACCAATAAACAGCACGATAAGATCAAGATGTGGTACTGGGATAAAACAGGCTTCGCCCTCTGGTATAAGCACCACGAAAAAGCCAAATATTAATGGCCTTCAAAAGATAAAAATGAGGTGTTTACCCTGGCTCAATTCGAACTTGATAGACTTCTTCTTGACTTTACATTTATCGGCCATAAACCCGTTAGAATAAACTATTTTACAATGAGTTAATCGAGAATAAAGCCTTATTCACCAAGCGTTAACGGCACAATTTTAGTGTGAAAAAGACGGGAAATATCAACCCAGAAAGTTAAAATATTGCCGAGCTACAAGCGATGGAGAATGCACTGCTGCTCTCGCAGGTGCAAAAGGAATCACAATGCTCTTGCTGGAATAAGTCCGTTCTAAATATGCGTGCCGCGAGTGCGAGAAAACAAAAGACAATAAGCCGCATCGTT
Organism: Vibrio clamense; assembly: GCF_050337905.1. NCBI lineage: Bacteria > Pseudomonadati > Pseudomonadota > Gammaproteobacteria > Vibrionales > Vibrionaceae > Vibrio > Vibrio clamense. Next base: position 53,966 of record NZ_JAKJTJ010000029.1, read on the forward strand.
CAAAAGCCAGCCCCATATAGTTTTATCCCTAAGAGCTTCGCAACAGAAAGCTTGCTTGCCAATATCATCCTTGGCAAATACCACAACTTTATCGCCAAGAATCGCTATTTACTCAATCGGGTATAGATCTATCACGCACCACAATGGCAAGGTGGGTCATCCACAAGTCAGCGAGAAGTTCACCACGTTGTATGCCGCCTTGAAAGAACATCTACATCAACAAGTGGTGGTTCGGCGGATAAAACGCAGCTCAATGTGCTCAAGGCAGAGAAACATTGTTATATGTGGCTTTATTGCTCGGGAGCTTACTCGCCCGAAGCTGTACTACCGAATGTGAAAGTATCGCCTTGTACGACTATCAAAACAGTCGCGCGAGTGCGGGCCCTATTGCCTTTTTAGGTGACGACAACGGTTAAATACAAACCAATGGATACGCTGCTTATGAAGGCTCGGCGTAAGTTCATGGGTGCTAAAAAATGTAAGTTGGGCAAGGCCGATAAGACGCTGTCTAAAGTCCAAAAACTCTACGAGATAGAATCTCACTTAAAAGGTGCCTGCCGAAGGACGAAAAGCAGAGCGTAAAGCGTATGCCAAGCAGATACTGGATGGGCTTTACCAATAGATGAAGTCCCAGAAAGTGATAGGCTCTAACCAACTAGGCAAAGCGATAAAATACACGCTCAGGCAGTGGCCTAAACTCATTCGTTATATCGACGATGGTCATTTATCTATCGATAATAATCGCGCTAAACGCACAATTAAACCACTGGTCATTGGACGAAAAAATTGGTTATTCTCACTAATACACCAAACGGTGCTGATGTGAGCGCAATGCTTTACAGCATCATCCAGACCGCGAGAGCCAAAGGTATTATCCTCTACGACTACATGGTCAAGTGCATGAAAGAGTTGGTGAAAGCAGAGCCTGATATCGGCGTACTCCTACCTTGGAACTTCAAACACTAGTTATGTCGCCCCGTGGGTTTATGGGGGTTTACCTTCGTTTCAGCTAAATCCTTTGCTCCAAATTCAACGTAATTTAGAGTTTCATGAATATTCATCTATTACTCCATTAATATTTATGATCGAAAAATCCATGCGCAAACCAATGCTTATTATGAGCATTTACATAATTTTAATTGATTCCAATTAGGAATAGAACAATTTCTTACGTTTCGTTTATCCACCGTTTTAATCACTTGTACTATCTAATCCAACGATACAGAACAGACATGAGGCGAGCTATGAAATTTATCTGTAAGAGCTGCGGTAAAGAATACCCACCTATACCTGAATTAATTAGATGCACTTGTGGCTCAGCCCTTTGGGTTAAGCCTGAGTTTTCTTTTAATAAGAGTAACTTGATTAAGAATGAACTATCAATATGGCGATATTCCAAAGCTTTCCCAGTAAAAAAACATGAAGTTCAGGCTTCTTTTAATGAAGTCATTACACCACTGGCTGATGCCGAAATATCTGGTATTCCGATTCTTGCAAAAATGGATTCATTACAACCAACTGGGTCATTTAAAGATCGAGGGGCTGCTATGGTCATCAATTACCTGAAAAAACAAGGAATAGGTAGCATTGCTGAGGATTCTAGTGGCAATGGTGGCAGTGCCTATGCTGGGTACGCAGCTAAAGCAAAAATCAATTGCAACATATTTGTACCCGCAGGGACATCATTAGGAAAAACCATACAAACCAGAATGTACGGTGCTAACTGTATTGAAATTGAGGGGACTAGGGAAGATGTTGCCTTAGCAGCAATGAATAGCTCTAAAACACACGGAAGTTGCTACGTAGGACATAATTGGCATCCATTATTTATTGAAGGTGTAAAATCTATTGCCTATGAAATCTGGGAGCAATGTGGTTATAAAGCTCCAGACAATTTTGTGGCACCAGCAGGTAATGGTAGCCTGCTCGCGGGGGCATACCTTGGTTTCTCAGAGCTATTAAAAGCTAGGGAAATAAACAAGCTACCTCGCATCTTTGGAATTCAAAGTGAAGGTATTCAACCGTTTGTTCAAGTCTTTAATGGTAAAGATATCGAGATAACATCATTAAAGACTATAGCTGAAGGTATCAAGATCCAGCATTCATCTCACCTGACAGAAGTCATTGATTTTGTTCGACAGTCTAATGGCAGTTTCATTAGTGTTAATGAACAACAAATCCAATCAGCATTAGAAGAAATGGGGCAGCAAGGATTTTTTATCGAGCCTACATCGGCAACTGCGTTTGCGGGTATAGCTCGACTTTTAGAAACAGGAGAGATTGGCGCAAAAGACTTAACAGTTGGTGTGATAACTGGAAATGGTCTCAAAGCGACGAACTCTATTCAGCAACTATTCAGTAGATTAACCAATTGAGGGCATTAACGATGAGGTATATACAAACCAATAATGCCCTGAAACCTGCAGGGCACTACTCTCAGGCGATTGTTTGTAATAATTTAGCTTACGTTTCAGGCCAGCTACCAATCAGTCCAGATACTGGGAGGAAAGTTACTGGAGATGTTGAACAACAAGCTCGCAGGATCTTAGATAATTTGGCGATTATTCTTGAAGACGCAGGTTCGAATCTTGATAAGGTTCTAAAACTCGTTATCTATATTTCAGATGTCCATATGTGGGATACCGTTAATAGTGTTTGTGGCGAGTACTTTACAAGTCATAAACCAGTACGGACAATCGTGCCTACCAGAGAGCTTCATTTTGGGCTCAAAATAGAAATAGATTGTATAGCTCTATGTGAGTAGAACACTTTTATCTCTATAGCGACACTTCAGATATAGCGTTTATGACTTTCTTAATGCGTTCTAATCGAAAGTTGTTTTGCCGTACACAGATGTAAATTGGCCTATATAGTGGGCTGAGCTCATCATACATGTATAAATGACGTTCTTCTATACTCAGTGCTTTTACTACTGAGAGTGGTACAAGGGCAGCCGCAGCTCCTTGCAATGCCAGGTGAGCTGCGGCTGTATACGAGTCTAGTTCCAACACGGGACGTATTTTCAATTCTTCCAAGATAGCTGACTGGTAGGTGTTTGCGCTATTAGTGAGATCTGTTGCGATTAACATTTCTGGTAACTCTTTTAAAGGCACGCTGCTGACGATATAAAATGGTTCATCGAAAAGATGAATACTTAACAAGCCATGACCTGAAGGTAAGTATCCCGCACATAAACCAAGGAAGGCTTTTCCCGACTTAACATTTTCAACGATTCGGGGTGTATGGCTTGTCGTTATAGTTAAGTTAGGATCATCACGAAAGCAACGAGTCAAAGCAAAACTAAAATAACCAGAGACAAGAGTTTCTGAACAGTCTATACGCAGTTGAGTGTTATCGGCTAACACCTGCTGCTGTTCATATATAAGACCACATAACTCGCTAAAGGTTGGGCTAATGTTCTCAATCAACGTTTTAGCATCTGCCGTTAGAACAACGTAACGCCCATATGGCTCTATTAATTTTTTCCCCAGCCGTTTTTCTAATTTAGCAATACGCTTACTGACGGCGGATTGACTAAGATACAGTACGCTTCCTGTGCGGCTCATCGTTTTTTCTTTACTAAGTACCAGAAGCGTTTCAATACCTTCAAGCAACATATATTTACCAATGAAAAAATGGAATGATTACGTCAGTCTATTCTTTTTTGTTATAGGTTGCAAAGTAGGTTGTGCGAGCATAATAATGCACCTCTAAGGATAGAGTTCAAAACACTATCTTGCTCAGTTTTGGGAGATTCCGAACACTAACGATTTTTCTGGCATAATGACTCCTAAAATTTATAACGCCCAATTAAGGTACGACACTTACGCATTCTTAACGTATTTGGCCGTTACAAACATTTCGCCAGCACCATCAAGCTTACAATCCAATTGATGCTCCTTACCTTCCACAACCCGCTTTATTATACCTTTTGTGCCAATTTTAAGGTTCTGAGAACTACCTTTAACTTTGAGATCTTTCACCAATGTGATTTTATCGCCTTGCCCCAACTAATTTCCATTAACATCATGAACTGTGAATTGATTTTCAGCCTCTTCAACTGGGTTCCATTCATAGGCACATTCGGGACAAACAATATGTGTTTGATCTTGATAAACAAATTCATATTGGCAATTTGTGCAAGGAGGAAATGACATTAGTTATGACTTCTATTAATTGATTTAACTTATATTTTAATGATTTATTCCGTTTAAATGACTTGTTATACGAATTTAACGGCTAACGCCATTTTTCTTTGGTTTTTTCACCACGCACTATTTGGTAAATAGCGATATTTTCTTGGCTCAAAAGTCTTACTGTTTCTGGTATACATTGAATAGGCATTGTTACCTCATACCCAAACTCTAAATGTAAAATAAGTTTTGAATGAAGCTCTCCGACAAATGCACTAAGAACACCTAAACCTACTTCTTGGTATTCCCCTATCTCAAAATAAAATTTATACATGTCTTCACTGTAATCTCTTAACGTTCCACTTTGCATAACTAACTCTCTACATTGATTACATATTTATGAAACATATCGATCCGTATAACGCCCTGTTAAGTTGATGAGATGGTCTCCCCCTACCACTTCACATCACTATGGAAGCATGCTCCGGCGCTCAGTACTGGGCTCGTGAGTTTTCAAAATTCGGACATACCATTTTGCTTTATGCCCGGCAACATGTGAAAAGCCAAAGGCGTAAACAAAAAAATGACTACAACGATGCTGAAGCCATCGCTGAAGTCGCTCTCTATCAAAGACCTCACCCCGTTCCTCATAAATCGGTCGAGCAACAAGACATTCAATCACTCATTCGAATGCGTCGACTCATGGTTACCGAACGTACCCGGCTCATTAATCAAGTACGCGGACTAATAGCTGAATACGGCATCATCATGCCACAAGGCAAAGCAACATTCAGAAAGGCTATTCCCGAAATACTCGAAGACGTCGAAAACCAACTCTCTCCTATTTTGCGAGAGCTGTTACCCCACCAATATGAACGGTACCTATACATCGATGAACAGATTCAATGGTTCGATAACAAACTCAACCAAACCATTAAACAATTCGACAACGCAAAACGGCTTATGTCCATTCCTGGGTTTGGACCACTCACGAGTCAAGCCGTCGCCGTATGGCTCGGCTCTGGACTCCGGTTCAAAACAGGAAGAGATGCATCTGCAGCTATGGGGCTTGTACCGAAACAAGACACCAGCGGCGACAAGACCATACTTCTTGGCATTACAAAACGGGGCAACACTTACATCCGCTCCTTGCTCGTTCATGGAGCAAGAGCTGCATTAAGGCGTGCTAAGTTCAAATCCGACAACCTCAGTAAATGGATGCTAGAACTCCAAGAGCGACGAGGGCCAAACCGTGCTGCGGTGGCTTTAGCAAACAAACTCATGCGCATAGCATGGGCCGTCATAACCAAAAACGAAGAATATCAACCAGCATAAAACATACATCAACAACCCTTTGCAAAGTACGTAGTGAGATAAATAACAGGATAAATCCTACACGTTGAAAACCTTGTGCTCACACTGGCTTTTAAAGTCGATAAGTTGATTAGGACTTCGTGTTCGACTGCCTCATCTTGGCCAAGGCAATAGCCGCTTAAACAGGCCGTATATATGGTAGTTAACCTGCGCTTTTAATCATGCTACTGGCTTGTAAAACCGGGGGAGACCATATAGGTGAGCAACGCAGCCACCTAACTCAAAATATTGTGCCATAAACGCTTAACCCAAATTTAGAGCTGAAGCTGGCGAGCGTTGGGAATCACTCTTAAACGTTTTGTTCGAATTTGTTTGTGCTCTATGCCAAATTTTCCGCTTCTTTTTTATTAAAATTGAAGTTACCACCATTTATAATTTCATTATACACATACTCATACGCATTAATTTTATCAGTTAGCTTATTAAACTCACGATGATAATGTTCATTAAGTAGGTAATCACCATCTGAGTTACGCAACACATATGTAGAAATTGTCTGCTCTATCATGCTTTCGAACATAAACCTATACATCTGAGTCCAATCACTACTATGAGCATCACCTAAATAAGTTCTGACTTCAAACAGTGCTCCTTCTTTTACAAAACCTAGAACTGTTATTTTCTTGACTGATTCTTTGTTATCAAAAGGAAACAAAAATTCAAACTCATCAAATGCAGATTTCAGATCTTTCAGCGGTACACCATCAGAAAGCTTATCTTTCACTATACTTCCTAATACAGAGCATCGAATAGCCCCCATAACACGCTCTCTAACTGCGATTTTTTGTTGCTTAAAGTTCTGAGCAGAAGAAATATACTCTAGATCCTGAGATATTGCTTTCGTCATATCTAGATAGAATGACCGCTTTTCCTCTTCGACTATGCTTTTTTCAGGTGACGAAAAATGAATAAGTCCCAATTGAAAAAGCTCATGCGATATATCTTGAATTCCTACATTCGTAAGACTTTCTAATTTTGCTTTAGAAATCTTGACGTTCAGAATTTTCCTCAAAAATTTCATAGATACCTCTAAATTCTAACGCCGCGTTCTTGCGAATCTCCTCATAATTAACCGTAAAAACAATGAGGTAGACGCGCATCGCTGTCTTTGATCTAATGAATATCGCCAAACACACATTTCGAACAAATGGACTAACGATGCACGATATTCAGATTCTACAGCAAACTATACAAAACCAATGCCCCTCCATTCACAAAACACGCGTTAATTCTCTGATACTTGCCACAAAAAGTGTGCTTGACGGCTCTGACTTAACACTGACTAAACTCGGTCGTCAGCTCGAAACTAACACTACAGTTAAACATGCCATTAAGCGTGTTGATAGGCTACTTGGAAATCGGCAACTCCATCGTGAAAAAGACCTTATGTATAAATGGCATGCCAACCTAATAATCGGAGCCCATCCATACCCCGTCATCCTTGTTGATTGGTCTGATGTTCGTGAACAACTTCGTTATATGACCTAAAGAGCATCCGTCGCTCTTGATGGCCGAGCCATCACAATCTTTGAGCAAGTTTTTGAATATAGCCAATATAACTCACCTAAAAGCCACCAAGCATTCCTCGATAAATTACAGAATGTTTTGCCTCATAATACCTGCCCAATCATCGTCTCTGATGCCGGATTTCGAAATACCTGGTTCCGACAAGTTCAGGAAAAAGGTTGGTTTTGGTTAGGTCGTGTACGAGGCGAAGTGTCAATAAAACAACCAGATAAGCCTTGGGTCTCAAATAAAACTTTTTATCCAAGTGCCGTCCACAAACCAAAATACCTTGGCTATTGTTTCTTAGCAAAAAAATCACCAATACCTTGTGAGGCTTATGTTTACAAAGGATTAGATAAAGGCCGAAAAGCACAGTGCCACAGTAGAACTTGCCAAAAACACTCCGCTACACATCTCTACCAACGCAGCGCGAAAGAGCCCTGGTTACTCGCTACTAACGTCCCTCGGCATGTCTTAAATGAAGTACAAATGACCAATCTGTACGCCAAACGTATGCAAATTGAAGAGGCATTCCGTGATTTGAAAAGTACCGCATATGGGATCGCACTTCGTCACAATAGAACTCGTTGCACTAAGCGGTTAGATATACTGCTTCTTATTGCGTCGCTCGCTGAAATCTTGATGTGGTGGAATGGCCTCATTGCAGTCCATGCAAAATGGCATTTTGATTTTCAAGCCAACAGCATTAAACACCGTCGAGTCCTATCAATACCTCGCCTAGGAAGGGAAGTTCGGAATCATCGGCGATATCAAATTAACGACTCTCAATACCAGTGGGGAATGTTCGAATATCAAAGGCTGACACACAATGCAGGGCTAGGGAAATTATGAGGGGATCCGTCAGCGCCTGGCTAACAAGCGTCATATCACCGAAAGATCGAAAGGTGCTGAGTACAGAAAAGAGCCTGGTCACTGGGAAATTGATACGGTCATTGGCCGGGGCACCAAGCACTGTATTGTCACTTTGGTCGATAGAATAACTAGCTACACTTTTATTGGGCAAATGGACGAAAGAACGAGCGAATCACTCAACGTTAGAATAAGTCAAATAATGACGCGCTCAGATTTACCATTTAAGACAATTACAGCAGATAATAGCACTGAATTTCACGGCTACACCAACTAGAAAAACACGATAACTGTTTGTTTTACTACGTAAATCTATATCATTTATGGGACAGAGGGACCAATAAGAACACTAATGGTTTGATACAACAATACTTACCAAAGCGAACTTCTATGTCACATGTGACACAGAAGCTCTGTAATGAAATTGCACATAAATTAAACATGTGCCCACGCAATAGGCTTGGGTATAGAATGCCAATGGAGTATATTCATGCGCACCTGTAGAAAATGTCGCACTTCAAGCTTGATACTAAGTGGCATAATTTCATTCACATTAAATAAATCCTTTTATTAATTTTTATATGGGTTAGCTAGTACACTATGAATTTGAGGTGTAGACGACATTGAAGCATCCAACAAATCTTTATGCACTTGCAAACCGGGCGTGAATTTTACAGAGTATTGATCTGAATATTCTTTTATGTAACTTAAAGCTTGCTTTTTGATATTATTTATATGAACAGTGCCTTTGTCATAGTTCGACTGAGAATAACTTGTTAAACGACCATATCGATCCAATAGTGATAGAAACACCATTGGGTGTCCAATTGTATTGGAATGCATCAAAAGAGCCGTCAAAATGGGGCTTAAAGCCATCGACTCCGCAAACCATTTATTAAATAAATTGGCGTTAAGCGCTAAACTATTAGTGTTAAGTAATTTATTTCTTTCTTTCTTAGCTTTTTCCTTTACACGATATAAATTTACTCTTTGAATTATGTAATCAATGGCTGTTGTAATTCGGCCTAATACACTTATTACATAATTAATAACACCACCTACAGCAGCGACTGCATCACCAGCTGCTTGCGCTGCAATCTGACCTATTTTAACACCAACATCCTTTATACCAAGAAACCCTTTACAAGCCATGTGAGAAGAGATGTCATAAGCAATAATATCGGGGTATCCATCATTCAATCGAACCCCACGTCCTGATAGTTTAAGTGAGAAATAGCTTGTTAACCCAGTAACCGCTTTTTTTGCTCCTTTATATATATCTGCTGCATTTTGAACATAACCCAAGCCTGGAATAAGAGCGCTCAAATCACCAACGATTGAAGAAACTAGCCACAGAGAAATGTCCACCAAATAATTAGTGACCCATTTAATATCTTTATAAGCTTTTTTAAGTTTGTCTAAAATATTACTACAAAAACGTTGAATCAACTTTTCTAGCTTCGCAATTAAGCTGTCTTTAGTTGAGATTACTTTTTCTTTAATTGACGTTCCGACTGACTTGAAAAATTTGACAGGTCTACTTTGATGAATGGCAGTGCTTACGCTTTCCGCTACTTTAGTGACTTTTAACAGTACTTGAGATTTCTGCAAAATGTCACTAACTTGTTCCTTAATCAACTTTTTTGCAGTCCCACACGCATCAGTAACGGCTGTCGGGTCCATAACAAAGTTCCCAACCAGGTCTAAACCAACAGCAGGCGCCCTTTCAACCTTTAAACTTGATAAATAGTTTATTATTGTGACTCTTCCCTCATAGGCTAGCTTTTCTTGAGCTTTCCAGCCTGTCATATCTGTATGGTTTAATACTTCAGAAAACGAAACGGGCATAGTGCCTCCTACTTATTATCATTATTTGAGTTCATCTCATTCGACAGAGCCGGATGAAACAATCTTTTAATCGAGCTGCGAATATACGACGCTCGTTTTTGTAATTTCTTATCTAGAATCTGACTAATCACTTGATCTACCATTACTAACAAGGCAAACCAATCATCTCTTTCCTCAACACAGCCAATTCCTTTTCGTTGATTTCTTGGTGCGTATTGTTGAGAAAATTGCCACACCTCTAACTCTATTCGAGAAGTTTTCGATGGAAAACTCGCACCAAAATCAATTAATCGAATTGATCCCGTTTCCGGGAAGTACAGAATATTCGCAGGCTTTACATCACCATGAACCCAACCGTTGCTATGGCAATGAGCAATAGCACGAACAACCGCAGGCAAAACAGATACAAAAAGATCGATTTGGGTGATATCCAAACGGTCAAGTGATTTAGCATTGTCGTAATATTTAAAATACAAACGCTGTTCACCTTTATTTGCGCGAACTAACTCTTGTATGTAGAGCCCTTTGCAACACTTAAGCGCTTCGAACTCTCGTTCAAAATCTGATTTGTTGGCATAACACTTCCCTATTTCATGCCAATTAATCTGCTCATCTAATATAAAGTGAGCCCCGATTACTAATGATGACTCAGCTTTCATCTAACCTCCTTAGCGCTACAGCTTTCTTGGTAAAGAAAATTCGCTAAACATAGGCTTATCTAAAGTTTCATTTGAATCTCTCAAGGTGTAATCAATAACAATATTGTTATCATTGAGTTTGTAATCCCATTTGCTAACCAGTCGGGTTGACGTTTTACTTGACCGACCATCAAACAATGCTCTAAACAGTGCCCACTGGCCGGTATAAGATCTGGTCGCTACACGGTTTTCACCTTGATAAAAGTTGGTCGTTAGGTACCCATCGACTGCTGTTGAAGGCCACGATAGTTCAGTCCACACTCTTGGACCATGACGGTAGCTAAAGACACTTTCTGACTCGCGAATTTGATACGCCGTCACCGACGTGCTCATAGAACTTGGACGGAACGCAAATTTGATCGCTAACTCCTGACCAGTTGGGCCAAAAAAGGTTTGGCGTAACTGTCGAGCCCGGCGTAATTGATGACGTGTTTCGGCGCTAATTGGCAGTGTTAATCCATCCACGTCGTTTAGCTTTAATGTTCCATTATCCCAATATACGAAAGGCTTAAGTAACGTATCGACATATTGATCAACTCTGCCTTGAGGCTTAAAAAATTGTACAAAGTCATTAAGATCTACTTCACCTCGTCCTTGCTCGGAAAATGGAAAGCGCCCTTCCACGGCAGCCGCATAAAATTGGTACACTTGCTCATCCCACTGCTTATTAAGGTAACCAACACTTCCAGAAACCACCTGTTTCCATGATTGGTCTGCAATGTTTTTAGCCCACTTCGCCACTTGATTAGGCGCTTTACTTCCTTGACGTTTAAATAGTTCAATTGCATCTTGACTCCCTTCTGCATGAGCAAGTGCGTACGCATGGAATGCCTTACCTGGATTTGAACTACTCAATGCACTGTCAAAATAGAGATTAAGCGCATCAAATTCTTGAATGAGCGAATCAAGAGGAATGGCCCCCCCTTTCTTTCCTGCACCATTAACGTAATTTGCATAGTTAATAAATGCTTCGTTAACCACATAAGAAGGCTGTAGCCGTAATAATTTATCACCGACAGCGCGATTAATTTTATCGGCCTTTTTTAACCCTTTAGATACTTTCTTAAGGCCCAGCTGGGACGCGACTCGTTTATTACTTTTCGTATCTGGTTGCTCTTCAACTGCCAACGTTGTATTGACAACAACAGCTCCAAGTACATCGAGAATCGGACTGGTAGCAGGCTCTCGAGCACTCTGTAATGCGTAGGCAAAATCAACACTCGAACCTAGTGTCTTAATATGGATGTTATTAAGCAGATCTTTCCAATAATAAACATAATCAGCAAAGTACAACCTTTGGATCTGTTTACTTAAATCTGTAATTTCAGTGATAGACGTACCAGATACGTCACCTTGAATAGCTTTAAAATCATTAAGTTGCCTACGAAGCATTTCCGATTTAGCCGTTAAATCAATCTGGCTATAACCTTGCTTGGTGAAAATTTCAGGCACTAAATAACCATGAAACCCATCTAAAAATTCAAACATTGAATCAAATTTTTCACCTAACTGACGACGAATATCCACCTGTTTCCGATATTCAGGTAAACTTTTGATTCGGGCATAAATGAGTCGTTCCGGTGATAAACCATCTAAGTTATTGGTCGCAACTGCGATTAGCTCTTTATTTGCAGTAATACTTCCACTGTAGTTGCTCTTAAATAAGTCTTCGATAAGAACAGACAGTGTATTGATATCATTCGACGAAACATCGCCTTGATCTTTTAGATTATCCAGCAAATAAGTTTGCACCTCTTCAGTATTGAGGTATTGCTTATCAAATAACATTTGATAGAACCGCAAAATTTCAAATATCTTGCTTGGATTACCTAAATTGACATAAACATAAAGCTCACTGCTAATAAGCTCTTCCAGTTTTGGTAATAAAATAAGGTTCAGTTGCTCTTGGTAAGTCGTATATATACGCTCAGCCGTATCCCCTTGCTTAATACTCACTTGTTGATACCAAGCTTTTGGCATAACGCCAGCGTCAGCAACAATACGTAATTCATTTAATATCGCGATCATATCCGACCATGAGTAATTGCTCTCAAGGCGCTGAATATCACTGCCATACAAACGTAACTGAGTCATCGCATCAGCTCGCCATTGCTCATCTTGGTTCCAATTATTTTTCAATACGAAACCAACCATGGAAACGGCAGAAATCACCAACAGTAGTGACGCAGTACGTGCAACTAAATAACCCGCATTACGCCACTCATTCACTCCGACGATATCCTTTTCTGGCAAGATAACGTGACTAAAAATACGAGAAGTAAAATAGCTACGACGGCCAGAAACTTGCTCACGAGTGAGTGACAAATTGAATTCCGCACGCTCAGCAACGGTTTGTGTTAATAGATCAAACTCATTGCCTTTTTGACCAGAAGAGAGTAGATATGAGCCACGTATCCATACCGCTTCACGTACACGGTTTTCTCGTCCAACATCCGTTAGTAACTCTTCGACTCGTTCAAAGAAAATCCGTAATTGATATGGGAGTGCGATCACCGAACCTGACTTTTCACTGCTGATGTTTCTCAACAATTCAAATTGTTGAGCCGCTAAGGATTTTAAGAGATCGCTTCTCAGCTCATCAAATTTAAACTTATCGAAGCGCTGTGATGAGTCGCAAGGAAAAGTAACACCGAATGGGTTTTCAACATCACACCCAGAAAAGCTTTCGAAAAATTCAACAAAATCAGCGATGGTATCGGCTTTAGAAAACAAGAAGAATACCGGCAACGTCAGACCAAGAGCGCTACTCATTGATAGTGCTGCTTCTTGATAGTTTGAACTTATTTTCTGACGCTCTTTACGGTCACCTTGCAATAAACGGTCACAACCAATGACAGCAGCAATACCATTCAGTCCCTGTCTCGGGCGGTATTTTAATAATTGCTGAGTAACAATATTCCATAATGTTTCGTCTATACCTTCGCTATCAAAAATACGGTGACCGATTTCAATGACTACCGCTTGATCACTGCTCCAAAACTTTAAATATTGCTCAGTATCGCTATCTTGAAGATGCTTATCTAATACAGTCTCTAAACCATTTTGCAGTAACAGCGCACTTTTGGCTTCTTTCTCACCACCTAAAACTAGGTACCAAGGTAAGCTGTAGAGGCTATCGAGTTTATTAGTTCCATGGCCTCGGATCTTTTTTGCCGCTAATTTAAAGAGCTGCTGAATCACTTTAGTGTCTTGTTTAAGCAAAATAGATTGTTCATGCGCATCTTGATTATTACGCTGTTTTTTACGCCATAGATAGCACATCACGGCAATAGTAGACAAAGCGATCACACCGCTTACGCTAATAATGACTTGCATCCACAGCCATGTTTCTATTGGAAGCAAAATCCATGATGACGCGATCCCAGCTAAAAGAGTGATCACCAGTAATGTAATGAGGGTTTTCTTAATCATATTATTTCTGCGCTCTTCTAATCGTCGCGTTCAAACCAAAACGCACATTGAGTTCATTCTTTAACTTACGGATCACTGTTAAATTGTCGCCTGCACGCAAAAATAGTTCTATCCCATGTTCGGTTTCACGAGTGAATGATTCATAACCCGCTTTCTGTAATTCCGTAGACATACGTACGGCATCGGAAGAGCGAGTAAAGACAGCCAAGATCAATTCCCACTGAACAGCAGCAACTTGCACTTTTGGCTCGTCTTCATGAACAGGAGTTAACTCAATCTCGCCAATATCGGCATCGGTGCTGATATAGATAAGATCATGGTTTTCACTTTTTAAGCTGACACCAGACATATCAATAGCACTAAATTGATGCAGGATCGGTTGACTTCGATTTGAATACCAGTACTCCGACGCGCCATAGCTTAAACCAAGACACAGTGCAGCCAGACCCAACATTTTGCTGAAGCTGAGCATTCGCCAAGGCTGTTTACCTACGATCAATTCTGGCGTTTTAGGCACCAGTAACACATTCTCAGCACGATAGTTCCGAATAATTCCGTACACATTTGATTTTATTTCATGCAGTTGGTTTTCATCTTCATGTCGATATCGGCCTTTAAACCCCAACATCAAAAGAACATATTGCAGTTCCAGAAAATCGACTAACTTAGCCGGTTGCTGATTCGCTTTTTCTAGCAAAACGAAGAAAGCCTCTCCGCCATTTCTCTGCGAAAACACTTTGCTTAATAGTGAGTGATTTTCCCAGCGAGCTTGTTCTCCCCAAGAGGTATATAGAATCGCTTCATCGAAAGCTGCGCATAACACAAAACAGCTTTTTTCAATCACACTCGGATGGTAATCAAGATAAAGCCCTCGCTGACGAAAAACGACGATGGCATCAAGCAGACGTTGCCTAAAACGCTCGATATCTCTTGGGTTGGTTTGACGAGGTAAAGTCACCAACATGCCTAATAGTTCTGTCGCGGCATTAAGCAGTGGGCTGTCATATACCGCAAAGGTCTCAATCAAGCGCTCAGTACCAGATAGGTCAGCGGGTAACGATTGCTCATCATTCGATTGATGAGCGGTTTCTGCCGCTTTACGGTGTATTACTATCGTTGGTTCTTCGTTAAATAATCCAGTCATCGAATACCTACCTAATCACATGGAACTCGACATGAATATCGTCAATTCTTTCGTCGATATGCAAGGCAATGGGTTCGTCTTTCTTCACAAGTGACTGCCAAAGCTCAGATTTAGTATCAAGCTCGAAATAAGCGGCATCATTCTTCGATTTCAGCTCTGCAGGAGCGTAAGGTAAATTACGTAAAGGAACACCGGAAAGTGCATTTCGTACCAAGCCAGCAATATCACTATTACCCGCAAGTTTCGTTGCTTGAGGAAACTCTTCACTTAATCGAGAAGCACCAATAGTAGAGGTCGCAACAAGGATAAACCGCCCTTCGTTGTACAGGCTTCTATCTTGAACAATCGTGCGCAGTAAGCGGCGACTGGTAAAGAGTTGTATGTCCCACTTGAGCGTAGTGACATTATCAATTTGAACCTCACGAAGTAGCACGAATAACTCAGAAAAAACTGCTGAGAAAACACCATACAGATCATTTTGATCCCAAGACATGAACGTTTTGGGCATCTTTCCTTCTAGTCCTTGAAGTTGCCCGGCCATTGAAGTGCACTCAAGATACAAATATTTAGTCAATAAGGTTGGATCTTCATTCCACTGTTGTAACTTTGGCATCCAAGCACCTAACGCTTGCAGCCATAGATAATCTCGCATTAGAGCTTGATAGCTCTTACTGCTGTGCTCTTTTTGTAATCTGGTTGAAATTGTGCGTGCGCGATATTGCACTTGAGAAAAAACATCGGCTACACAATCTTTTAGATAGTTAGATTGGCCAAAATGCAAACACTGAGGCACAAAGGCTTGATTCAACACCACCTCACCCTCTGATTTATGTTCGCTAATATCAGCCACTGCAATCAAGGTGTAATCTTGAAGCTCTTGACCTTCTAGTTTGAGTTCAATATTGAGTTCAGCTAACTCTAACAGTACGGGTTCGCTATGTTCACGACTGCTATCAAACACACGATGCTCAAGTGGTGCATTCCTTAACCTCTGTCCTTCACCTACATCGACAACCCCTGGCATCGAAAGCGGAAGAGCCAGGTATACTTTCTTATGAGCGGTGTTTTTCGGGACATCTAGAACCAGTCCTCTTTTAATTTCAAATGGCGTGCCATCAGGAAAGATTCCTTTTGCTTTACGTACAGAAACTTTTCCAATATTCAAGATTGAACGATCCAGCACTAATTGAGTCAGGCCGAAACATTGTGAGGTCATTTGACCAGCGAATTCACGGGTGAAATTTTCGATGTATCGCTCTTGCTGCTGAAAATGTTGAGGTGAAAGAAACATACCTTCACTCCAGACAACTTTATTCTTATCCATAATTATTCCTCTTCACCTGATATAGACAGGTTGATACCATCTAGGTCGATATTAATTGCTGCTGAGCCTAAAAAAATCGGTTGATAAATGGCTTTGTTTTTCGCTTCTCGATAATCGGCAAAACCCGCAATAACACCGATATATTTCGTTTCAGAAGCGAAAGGCAATACTTCACTCCGCTCCTCACCAGGTAAAACACTAGCCAGTTCTCGTGTTAGCAACACCTCCGCTTTAAGCACACCCTGAGCATCGTTATATAGTTGAATAAACTCTGCTTGTTCAAAGGCTTGGCTGTCACTTAATTGGTAAATTCTCACTTCAACTGGCGACGGTTTTCCTTCCACGTTAGGGTTAATATTGGATGCCGCCTTTATTTTCAACACCAACTGAGGCGCAATATCTTTTTGCCCCCAGAAGCTACAGCCCGATAACAACATAATCATCACAACAGTAATCAGTCGGCTCATGAGTTCTCTCCTTCCATGCTTCTTTGCAAGCGCATGGCGTCTTGGAAATAGGCTTGAAATTTAATCTGCCAATCATGGTTATCCATTTGACGACTAAAATAACGCTTATACATATCCCAATATTTCGGTTTGCTCTGCCAAAAACGGGGAGCCATCAGGTCATCAAACATCGACTCAAGCGCTTGCGGCGAGATATCCATCAATAAACGGTTCAAAGCCATTTCTAGTGCTTTGTCCATTTGTTGTTGCATACGTGCTTCACTTGAACGAAATTGAGCCATCGAACGATCTTGCGTCGTAGAGATCGTCGCTGGTGTCGGTTCATTATCAGCACTTACAGGAAAGGTTGATGAGAAGTCAGACTCCGCTAATGGGTCATCATCGATCGCACTGAAATTCATGTTAAATTCGTGATGCTGTGTCGCCTTCACTTTCGTTGTTACTTGAAAAGGGTCCTCTTCAACCACATCACTATTTCGCGCGGTTCCCTTAGAAAATGATCCATACTTCGTTGAATCGTCTTGGCTAACCGCCGCATACAACCCTTCCATTTCTCTTGGATCGGCCAGGCCAAACTCGGCATCATTACCATGACTAAATGGATCGTCACTAAAAGCACCATGACCATCAGAAGAGGCTTCACTAAATTCTTGTGCACGCGCTTGTTCCGGAATAAAACAAGACACTAACAATCGGTAACGCCCGACATCGAGGACATCCCCATCATTCAGCACAGATTGATTGCCTTTACCTAAAGCCCGGCTTGAGCCATTAATAAATAAGCCGTTCGTGCTGTAATCAGCCACTTGATAGCCACGGTGCGTTTTATTAATCACAGCATGCTTACTTGATACTTCTCGTCTGGCATCACTCAGTTGCATGGTCACTCCATAAGCGCGACCAATAACTCCGCCCTCTTCAGGAAATGCTTTATTCCACTCAGCAATGCTTTCACCATCTGGAGAGCTGATAATTCGTATAGATATTGGCATGTTAGTTCCCCTTACACTGCTGTGTTGCACGGTTGAATTCATCAACAAATTGCGGATAGGTTTTTACAAATGACTTAGAAAAATAGGCGCCTAAAGGTTGTGATTTCACACGTGTTTTTGAAATCGCCCGATAACTAATGCCCATCTGTTTTATGGTCTCTTCTATCACTGCATCATTTCCTAGAATGGCGCCAACATCGCCTTTTAGCATGAGCTCTATCATGGCTTTGGCGCTGCGCGGTTTCATCGATGCTCGGTAACCGTTTTGCTGTAACCAAAACCATTTATTGGAACCAAATAAAGCAACAACCTCAATTTGGCTTTTGAACATAGCGCTGTTCACATCTGTCGCATCAGACAGTGAAAACCAGCTCCAATTCTGCTGTTCAAGCTGATCGGTATAAACGGCATAGTCATCTCGCTTAACATTATGAGAAGCAAGAAAAAAACCGTGCTGCGATCCGACTTCCGTCAGCAATTGTGCTCTATCCCAGGTGGTCATTGTGATCTGGTATGGCTGCTTCATCACACGCATCACACACTTAATTTTGTCTATCCCAGGGCCTTTCATCACACCATTTTCTTGGTATTGATAAGGAAACCACTCTTGTGTCGCGAGCAATAAACGCTCCGGTTTTCCATAAGCGAATGCCATTTGAGAGTAAGTAAAAACAATTGAAAATGATGACACCATTGCAAGCTTACCAAGACGTTGAGCAAGGCTAAGAAGCGATGAATCTTGAAGCCTTACGTTCAAGTTGATCATTGTATTTCTCCTTGCATTGTCATACCGGCAGCACGAATAGTATTTCCATTTGGCGCATAAAGATCGCTCGCCATTTCAATCAGTACAAAAGGAATTTTCGCTTGAATGGCTTCAGCCTGCTGAAAGTTAATGGAGATATCAGGCGGAGATAGCACACCCACAGGAAGAGCCTGAGGTTTAATACCATCTCGTAAAATACTGATGCCATAGAGAGCCGCTTGGTGCGCATTATTTTCAAAACTTACACCAACAGACATCAGCGCACTCTGCTCAGTATTATTGACCGCATCCGGTACAACCGTCAGCAGAGGTATCTTTTGAGCCCATTCGTTAATCTCATCCACTCGGGATAAAAGACTTGAACTGCCGGTTAACCACAAAATGGATTGCTCAGCACCTGCAGCTTGCATTGTGGCGATTTGAGACTCCATAACAGTCTGTAACGAAGAGGTCGCTTGGCTTTCATCAACTTCAAAGGTGACCACATCAATTCCACGCTTTTGCGCTTCTTTCTTTAACGGTAAGTATTGAGTCAAGTAAGCACTGGTGTTTTTCTTAGCGTACAACACACCAATTTGATTCAGCTCAGGCTTAAATTTAAGCAGAAAATTAAGCGTAATATCCGCAGGTAGATTTAATGATGTAAATGCAAAATTATTGTGGCTGGTTTTATAGCCATCAGTAAGACCAAGTAACACAGGGTCTTTTGCATTAACAGAGACCACCGGCAATCGCTTACCCGCATATAAACGGTGTAGCCTGACTGTTGCTTTAGAACCCACGGTATAGATCAAATCCGCTTTACTTTCTGCCAATACCGTCCACTGGAAAATCTCCTCATCACTATCAGGAAGAAGGAACACCCGAAAAGTCGCATTACCTAACTCTCGTCTAAAAACATTGAGCATGGTTGCTAGCGCCGTGTCATACGATTTAGCTTTTCGAGACACTAACACCCACACTTTTGGGTATTTGTTACGAGGAATAAAGTCAACATACTGACCATTAGAGACCGTCTCCCACGAATGCTTGCTCGACTGCTCTAAATCAGCCCCTAACCAATCAGGGACAGCGGCTAGGGCTTGAGAGGATGGCAGCAATAACAACCAACTGAACAACGGTAATAACAGACGAAGTATCATGCGCCGTCTCCTTGCTTACTTGGACGGTCAAATAACCAAAGCGAGAGACTCGCAACAAAGAAGAAGCCGCTCAATACCCAAAATGTTGCACTATTACCCACCAGCATTAGAAGCTGTCCAACGACAATGGCACCGAAAACATGGCCTAATCTTTCTAAAAATCGATAGGTCGTTGCCACCATGTTGGCATCATTGTCGCTGGTTGTGTTCACCACATGAGTCACCACTGGAGCATTCACAAACCCGTGAGCTAACCCCATCACCAGCATCGACCCAGTAGCGATAAGCACAGCAAAAGCACTATCTTGAACTAAAAACACACCACCAAGCATCACTAGTGAGATAGACGCAATCAGATTTCCAAGACATAGAGCCCACTTTGTTGAGCCGATACGATCAATCATCGGCGCGACTTTCCCACTCACAAATAAGACAGCAAAAGCGTAAGCCATTAAGACCTGACCAATGCTCTCTTTCGACATCCCTTTTTCACCAAGAAGAATCGGAACCGCGAAAAAAACAACACCAGTCAGCATCATTTTGGTTGGGATACCCACTAAGACCATTGTTCGTATAAATGAAGGGACACGAAGTAACGCGGCACAACCAGAAAACATCGTTTGTAGAGAGTTTCGTAAACTCCCTCCAGCATGTTGCTTATCTGGAGCCATTGAAGGTAACACCATGCTAAATACAAACATCAAACCACCGACTAAAGCCGACAATAAGAAAATCCCGGTGATACCAAGCGTATCAGCTAGCAACGCGCCAATACCGGCACCTGATATAAATCCAGCATTGAAGCAGAAAACAATGATGCCCGCGGCTTGGGTTTTATTCGTCTTATCACTAAATCGTAAGATATACGCTTGTATTGCCACAAATATGGTTGCTTGACCAACACCAGACATAAAGCGAGCCAACAAAATAAGCGCTAAGTACTCTTCATACATTAGCACTAAGCAGCCCAAACTCGACAACACAATACCGGTCGCCAATACGCGGCGAATATCGTATTGCTCAACCAACCTGGATACTGGTAATAACGAGCATGCGAAGCCGACAAAGTACAGAGTGAAAAAATACGATGTCCAACTGGCATCTAAACCATTCGTAACCGCCACTTCAGCCAAATACTGTGGTAAAACTGGCGCCATCAGCGACTCCATCAATACCGTAACCAGTAGCAAAGGTTTCACTTGAGCGAGAACGACTTCGGCTTGAATATCCTTATCAGAACGACTCAATAATCGAATAAAGGCAAAACAGATAAATGCACACCCAGCGAACAGAATGGCGAAGTTTTTCAGTACATTGATCAATTGGGACAGCAAAATATTAGGGTGGAATGCGATCGTGACCTGATTTCCCATTTCATCAGAGATGGGAAATTGAGCCACACTTTCTGCACCCATCATTTCGTCTTCGGTCGCGCTTCGAGCAATCGTTCTTGATTGATGTTCAACCGTGATACTGGATACTTCATCATTCGATTGGCGGAAACTGGCAAGCATCTCATCCATACCGCTGACTCGATCTGGATCGATTCCCAAGCTCAGCACTGGAGAGAGGCGATGCGTGACAATGTTTGCCATCGAATTAGCTTTATTTTCTAAACCTGATTTGTACAAAGCCCCAACCATCAAAATCACACTAAACGACATCGCCACAAAGACGATGCCAAACGCAGTAAAATAGATTTTAGCTTGCTGACTTTGCAGTACCATGAACACAAACAGCCCAACCAGAATCACGATGAGCCACACCATTGGGGCAAAGCTTTCGTTGATTGCTTTGGTCACTTCAACATCACTAAGCAGCACTTCAAGTGCACCAACTTGGGTAAATTTATTGCGTAATGGAATCGATATACGACTGCCATCAAATTCAGCGGTGGTATATCGATACAGTTCCTGCTGCCCCGATATAACGCGTATATCAACAACCGATCTATCCGCATCGACTATCGGAGACAATACTTTCTCTAGCCCTGCGATATCTTGCAAAGGTACGCCGGAACTTAAAATCTGCTCCAATCCAATTCGCGCCGCTTCCGTTTGTGCGAATACCGCATCGCGGCTCTGCTGCTGGTAGCTCTTTAATGCTTGTGCATAGCCCACAACAAAAACAAGCGATAAAGAAACGATAACCAGCAGTGCGCCCAGTATTAAACGGCTATGTTGCCTTACGGTCTGAAAACCCACGTTTAAACGCCAGCCATTTCATCGAACTGAAGGTTAAAGCAGTGATTCAACGCCATCGGTCGCTTCGCTTTTAAAAACGATAAACGATTAAACACAAGTGACTGAATAAGATCTGAGTAGTTCATCCCTTCTCGCTCTAAGTCATGACAAACTAAGCTGACATTGTTACCTTCTGGTCGCTTAAGGTCGGGTTTAGGATTCGTTTCTAGAACATACAAATTACCCCGCTCATCCATGCGTAGATCTACTCGAACTAACGTCTGAAGCCCTAGTTGGCGATAAATCTTCTGTCCGATTTCGGCTAACTGAGTACGTAATCCCATCTCATTGACGGCAACTAAACGATCTTGAGTGATTGGCTTAACATCCATCGAAGTAAAAATTGGCTCATCTGATCCTAAAATGCGTTCCGTTATCGAGAAAGCGAGAGGGGCTGTCGATTGAGTTAACGCGCCATTTTTAAAGATGTACTCTCCAGCTACCGCAACGACAAACTCTCGTCCAGGTAAAAAAGGTTCAATCATCACGATATTGTTGGTTGCTTTTCGTACTTTACTGACTACTGATTTAAGCTCTGCTCGCTCAAATACAGGATAAACATGAATTGATGCTCGCCCTGATACCGGTTTAACGACAAACCCTTTAGGGAAACGGCACGCAATTTCATCAAGTGCTTTTTGATTACTCTCACTGTCAAAATCTTCATCGATCCCCACGGTAATAAACGGGGCAGTAGGCAAACCTGCCGCTTTTATCTCGTGCTTGAAAAGATGTTTATTATCTAAGATCCCTGCGGTCATTGGCGCATGCCCGACGTAAGGCACGCCCAGCATTTCAAGAGTTGAAGGTAAGTGACACATTGAATCAAAACCTTGTAAACCACCGCTGTTCGTAATGACTAGATCTATTTTTTTCTTTTCTAGCTGCTGAGCTAGGTGAATGTCTTCTGCTAAAACGTCAACAGACTCAAAACCAGATTCGCGTAATGCATTCGCAATATCATGAGCGACAGGTGCATAAGTCTTCGTTGAGCGCGGGCTTAAATTCTCAAAAATATAATTCTGAGTTTCAGACTTATCACCACCATGAATCACGGCAATTTTTAGGTTATTACGGATCCACTCTAACTGAGCGAGTGAAAATACTTCGTTTTGCATTTTATTTACCTACAACAAGCGTCACTCAATGACTAAATGGAAAAAGCATATTAAGAGTCGAGTAACAAAAAAATCGTATATTTATAATCGTTATAAATGGAGAGCTACTATGAGCTCCTCCACTTCACAACACTCACTTTTGAGTGTTGTTTACTGAATATCTATATGGAACTGCTGGTTTTGAACACTGATATAAACCGCGCTAACCGGCTCACTTTGGCTCATTTTGACAATGCATTGATTGGCCAGTTCTGGCATCAATTGTCGATTAATTAACTGCTCAATAGCACGAGCTCCCGTTTCCGGTGATTGATTCATAGATACTAATAAATCAATAACTTGCGGCTCATACTTGAAGGTTGCGTTGTAGTGCGCCCTCACTCGTTTTTCGATACGGCGCAGAGATAAGCTCGCAATTTTTGCCATCTCTTCATCGTTCAGTGGGAAATATGGAACAATAGTTGCTCGACCTAAAAACGCAGGTTTAAAGAAACGCTGTAATTCAGGAAAAATAGTTTGTGTCAGCTCTGGAACGTTTGGTCTTTCGTTCACACAAGCATTCACAACAGCACTGTCGGCAGCGTTGGATGTCATGATGATGATCGTGTTACGAAAATCGACATTTCGCCCTTCGCTATCGGAGATCGAACCTTTATCGAAGATTTGATAAAAAATATCGTGGACACCGGGATGGGCCTTTTCCATTTCATCAAGCAGCAAAACGGAATATGGGTTTTTACGAACCGCTTCCGTTAACACACCACCTTTTCCATAGCCCACATAACCAGCAGGTGAACCCAGTAGCATTGATACTTTGTGTTCTTCTTTAAATTCAGTCATGTTGATGGTGGTGATATTTCGCTCACCACCATAAAGTAGGTCGGTTAACGCCAATGCCGTCTCTGTTTTACCGACACCGCTCGGACCACACATAAGAAATACGCCAACTGGCTTACGAGGGTCGGTTAATCCTGCGCGAGACATACGAATAGCTTGAGAAACTTCTGCAATAGGCGTGACTTGCCCGATCACACGTTCACCAATTTGCTCTTCAAGGTGCATGAGACAATCCACCTCTTCAGCAAGCATGTTGCCCACTGGCACGCCAGTCCAAAGTGCAATCACTTCTGCAATCGTCTGTTGCGATACTTGGGGTAACACAAGAGGCTGTTCACCTTGGATCTCTCTTAACTCCAACATGTTGTCAGCCAGCAGTGCTTTACTTGGGTGTAAAGCGATATCGTTGCCTTCTACATACTGTGCATCAAGCTCATTTTGTAGCTCGATGATTCGCTCAACTCGCTGCTTTTCTTGCTCCCAACGACTCGCTAATGCTTCTCGACGTTGCTCTAACTCAATTAATCGTGTTTGTGCGACTTCAATTTGACCATCATCAATCGACCATAATGCAGCCTCATGAAGTAAGGTCTCAATCTCATTTCTAGTGTATTGGATCTGCTCTTCAATGGCCTCTAACTGGCTTGGTGTCGCACTTTGGCTTAAACCAATTCGTGAGCACGCCGTATCGAGTAAGCTGATCGCTTTATCTGGTAGCTTTCTTTCTGGTAAGTAACGAACTGAGAGTGAGACAGCCGCATCAATCGCTTCTTGCATCACTTTCACATTATGATGTTTTTCTAAGCTCTTTTTGACGCCACGGAGCATATGTACGGCGTCATTTTCGTTAGGTTCACCAACTGCAACCACTTGGAAACGACGAGTTAATGCAGCATCAGATTCAAAATATTGCTTATATTCAGCCCACGTTGTCGCCGCGAGAGAGCGAAACTCACCGCGCGCTAACGCTGGCTTTAAAATATTCGCCGCATCATTTTGACCTGCAGCGCCACCAGCACCAATCAGCGTATGAGCCTCATCAATAAACATGATGATCGGAGTCGTCGACTGCTTAATTTCGTTGATTACATCTTTGAGTCGATTTTCAAACTCACCTTTGATACTTGCACCCGCTTGCAAAAGCGACAAATCAAGGCTTCTTAACTCTACATTTTGCAACGCCGGAGGCACGTTACCATCGACAATTTGTTGTGCTAAACCTTCCACAATAGCGGTTTTACCCACCCCAGGATCCCCAACTAAGATCGGGCTATTTTGACGACGACGACACAAGATATCGATAGACTTTCGGATTTCATCACCACGGCCAGAAATCGGGTCTAAAAGTCCATTTCGCGCCGCTTCAGTTAAGTTTTGTGAGTATTTATCCAGCGCTGGCGTTCCTGCTGAATCTAATGATGGCTCAGCCATTTGGCTCGATGTCGAATTTATGTTGCTCGGCGTTGAACTCACGTTTGCTTGTGAACGTAACCACTCTGAAGACAATAGTGTTAGCCATTGGCTTAATGGGCCGTTGTAAGCGCCTTGTTCAATACGCTGCTTAAGAACCAGTAATAAATGGTACTCATTCACCATCAATTGAGCATGATTTAAAGACGCAACCATCCATGCATCTTTAATCAATTCAACTAGTTGTGGTGATAGCGCAGGCGAGGCATCATTACCGCCTCCTAAAGTCGACAGTTTATCCTGTAGCTGCTCGATTAAACGCTCTTTCGCTATCGCGGCCTTCTCTACAGCGGCAGACCAACCTTGAGACGGCTGTTGTAATAGTTGAACGAACCAATGCTCTAGCTCAATCGCATAGTGCCCTTGGTTTACACAATCTCCCGCGGCCGACTCTAACGATGATTTCACGCTTGGTGCCAGTCGCTTGACCAGGCTTTGTAATTCAATATTTATCATTATCTGTCCTAACTAATCGTGAGTGGCATATCTACATATCGCTTTTTATTTTCTCGGCTGCTCATCCAAGCCGACTGCCCTATTCTTACCCCTTTGTCAGCAATACTGGTGAGCTTAACTCGGGGTAAGTACTGGCTATTTACGCTCATATATAAATGGTATTTAATGTTGATTCCCATATAGCTACGCACTAAATGATCGATCGCTTTAACCATTTTTTTATCCTGCCGGATGGCCAAATAGTGACGATAATCTCTGGGTCTAATTTTTATACTCAGCTTCTGACCTAGCATTGGTGTGGTTTTACCAAGCAATGCCCCCATCCCTAGCTGGGTATTCTGACCCGACTTGCCTAACTTACTTAACGAACAAGGTGTCAATGGCTGATACTCAAGTTCGCTATGTTCAATTTGAAATTCAGCTTCAAAATAGTCCTCTAACAGCGACTTCAGCGTAATAGGACAAGTAAGCTTTAATCCCAATAGCCCGGTGTATTGAACAAGATGTCGCTGCGGTAAAAAGTCACGGTTCTCAGCCACGCCGCATAAACTCGCCAACATGGAGGTCATCGACTGCTGGTGCTGGTTCCACGTGAAGGTCTCTTCTTCCATCTGACTGGTTAAGTCATGTTTCAATTGCACCTGACAATAGAGACGAAAATAACGATTATTAAAGGTGTCAAAAAACTCAAGGGCCGACTCATTTCCTAAATCAAATTGTGCAGCGAGAGCCTGCTGATACATGGGCCGAGGCATGCTCGCTCGACTCCCAGAAAGGCCAGGTAAAGATGTTTTCACCACATAATGATTGGTGTGGTCCGCGTAGACTTGAGTCACTTGATTCTGGTAATGCGCTGGCAGCGATTCAACACTAAATCGTACACTAGGGCGCGCATCTAAACTGTCCGCTTGATGCTTAAACCATTGCCATACACGCTCAAGATCAGCACGGTTTGTCATCGGCTTAAAATCCATTAGAGAAGACTCTTGCATCCAGTTCTCCTCGGGAAAGCGATATACAACACGTCTTGCCCTTCAAATTTAATATCCACTTGGGTAAAACTATTAAACCCAGCAAAGAAAGCAAAAAATCGGTCAAGAAGGTGGCTAAACATGCTTATTCCGCCGTTCACATTCGTCGGATCAAGTGTCACGGTAATTTTAGTTCCATAAGCAAAACAGGTACGGCCTGAAACTCGAATAGGCGCAACCACTTGCTCTTGGTCAATGGCGACCAAAGATTCAATATAAAGCTGATTTTGTGAACTGTGGTTGTGGTTATACAATTCGAAAACATTCTTTAACGTCGACTTCGGATCATCACTGCCTAAAATAGCGTGATAGTTAAAATGAAGATGACAAAGTAAAGACCACACATTAGTACTATTGTCCTTACTACGGATCGGCATTGAAGGACGTCGAAGTAGACTCATTTCAGCAGGAATCGTGATCGATTCCATGCATGCAACGGCGCTATTGATTGGTAACGAACCAACTCGGCTACCGTTGGTTACAGTGGCATTCACTAACCATGTTTGCTTCGAACTATGCAAACTAGAGTGTTCTAGATCCGCGACATTCAGTACGCTCTTCAAGGCACCACTTTCAAGTAGGTTCTGTACTAACTGCCAACGCAAGCCACTTTGAGAATCACTGTATTTCTCACCGTAAACTTGAGGAACGGTGACCTGTTCAGAAGTTGTTACATCCACCACTTCATCGACGGAAAACAGCTCTAAATCTTGTCCTTGAGTCGCATCAAGAACAATTGGGTAATCCTTCTGCAAAAAATCGATTTCTACAGGATCTGCGACCATGTGGTGCAAATTAACAACAGGGGTAGAAAAAAGGGTAAAATGATCAACCGATAAACTACGAGCAACATCGACACTTAATTCATCAACGTAGATCTGTAGAGTAAAGCGATGTCCTAAGCATTGATTTAAGACTTGATTAAGGTCCACGGTAAAACCATTAAACCGATCCGCAAAAACGAAAAACTCTGTCAGTAATTTGAAACCGCCAAAGCTGGCCGCCTGATACGGTAATATCGTATCTTCGATATCAAACCCTATCGGTTGAATGGCTTGTTTGCCCAAAACATGTCGCTTGCTATCTGTTTGCACACACACTTGGGACGCACCATGAATCAATAAATCGTACAATTTAAGAGCGAAACTACTTTCACCCTTTAAGTGCAGATTCAGTTTATTCATTTCAAGCAGAGAGATATCGATTCCTTCATCAACGGCTGAAATGGTCACTTCAATCAATGCCTTTGCATGTTCGGCACCTGCTGGTTTGATGGTTTCAAATGGTGCAAACGCCACCTTTACTTGTTCAATTTCAACAGGAAATAGATCGAGTTCTTTCGTTGTTCTAAACAGTGCTTTATTACTTTCATCACCAATTTCAAATTCCGTGCCCGCCGGAATACGGTGCGTCGCACTGGCATCATCAGTCACGTTAAAATTCAGCACACTGTACGAAGGAATCGGACGCAAATAGTGAGGGAATAACAAGCGAATTAAACTATCAGTTAACTCTGGAAACGATTCATCGAGTCTCTTTTGTAAACGTCCATTCAGCAGTGCCACACTTTCTATCAATCGCGTAACTTGTGGATCATCAACCCCGTCTTTTGAAATGCCGAGCGCACGAGCAGAACTCGGATGGCGTTCTGCAAACTGCGTTGCTTCGCTGCGAATGAAACTCAGCTCTTGTTCGAAATACTGCAACAATGAATCAGACAAGGTTCGATTTCCTTACATCAAGTTTGTTTCGGCTAAAATCCAATAAAGAATCCAACACAATGGCTTCATCCCCCAGCTGTGAATGCATGATGGCTGAAATACGAAACTGCAGCTGATTGCTCCCAGATGGCTGATCACTCAATTCAATATCAACATGTGCCAATCTTGGCTCATACAAACGGATTAGCTCTGCAATATCCGCCACTAATACATCACTGTTTGATTTACTTTGTGAACGGGTGGCGTTGCCGAGTCCGATATGCACAATCGAACCATTCATTGTTTCAGTTTGAATGCTTTCTGAAGACCAAATTGGTGCTCTACATGAGATTAATGCGCATACGTTTTCTATTATTGCGTCTCTTAAACCATCAATATCGTCTTGCCAGCTACCCTCTAGCTTTGCCATCAAACTCATGCGGACTCTCCAACTTCTTGGCTCGATACCGATGTCTTCAGTACGACTTGGGCATCCATCATTTCATACTGATATTGAGGCTGAAGCATGATCTGACATTGGTAACGAGTGCTGTCTCTTGGATCTTCTTCCATACGAACTTCACAAGCTTTCAATGGGAAACGCGCCATCACAGAATCTTCCCCGTAATCGACTTCACTTATGTAGTGCTGCAACCAACGCTCTAAACTGCGTTTACAATCTTCGGCACTATCATAACGCCCCACTTGATCCCTGATTTGAGCTTTAATGTAATGACCAAATCGACACGCCATTAAGTTGGTTTGCAACATGCCAAGCATACGTTCAGTATCATTTTTCGCCTTCCAGACCGACTGATTACTAAAGAACCCTTTTTGGTCAGTAAGGTACAAACTCGATAAAGGAACAAAGCCTTGCTCTGCCCAAAAACCATCATCTTCAGCAAAAATATCCACCTTGCCGAATAAAGGCTTATCCGTTTGTGTTATCGCACCGTATGAGCCCGTTTCATTATATGAACGCAAAAAACCAAACCAGCTAATTCGGTCAAACTCTCGGATAACATTCATAGCTAACAAGTACGCACTATTACCCCATAGCGAATGTTCTCTGGCATTGGGCTGGTTATAAATAAACCCCGCGAGGTATTGCCGATATGGTTCTCGCTGCAAATATTCAGGTAAAGCCAGATGCAAAAAACGTGATGCCGGGTTGTCTCTTAACAACTGCCACGACATAAAATCACGGCTCTCTAAAATTCGCTTCGCCCGTGAGCTATCATTCAGCTGACGATTAATATCATCGCCAAAAAAATCTTCATCGACCCCGAGAACTACTGGGCATAAAGAGCGCTCAGCTAGTTCAGCTAAAAGCTGTAATGTGTACAGGTCATCGTACTCACCGTCATCGGCATAATCTGACGTAACTCGGTGATCAACCACTACCATCCCATATGGTGTACCACCAGCCGTATCAAATTCATTCGAATAGAGTTTCTTAAACAGGGCGGTCTGCTTTATGTCGAAGGAGTAATTGAGATCGTTCGAGACCATTTTCCAACTGAAATCAAGCAGGCGAATCTTTACTCGACGATTAGAAACGGGTAAATGAGTGAGCGCTTGTAGCCCCAACCACGTTGATTCCAATTGCTGATAGTGTGGTTGACTCATCACTTCATTAAGTTGCTGGCTAATCAGGTGGTCTAGCCCTGCAATAGTTTGTGTTAACAGAGCTTTGAATTGAACAGTTTCCTCACCTTGTGCAAGCTCTAAAAGCTTTTTCCACGGCAAATCAGCAGTCTGATGGGGGGATTCTGTTGTCTTATTATGAGTATTCATCAACTGTCCAATTCAAAGCTATTCGGGGATTTTCATCCCCGAATCGGGTTAACCCGGAATGTTTGCAACCATACGTAGCGAGGTTGATAACTCTTCCATTTGTAACCAAGGACGAAGATAAGCAACGGCAGAGTAAGCACCAGGACGGCCAGCTTGCTCTTCAACAGTCACTTTCGCTTCTACAAGCGGATGATGTGCTTTCGCATCATTACCGATCGCATTTGGATTCACGTACTGATTAATCCAAGTATTCAGATCTTTTTCTACATCGTTTGGATCAAGGTTCGAACCAATACGATCACGACCCATTACTTTCAGGTACTGAGCAATGCGGCTACTTGCCATCGTGTAAGGAAGTCGCGCAGAGATTGCAGCATTCGCCGTCGCATCAGGATCCACATAAGTCTTAGGTTTATGTGTCGTTTGTGCGCCCATAAATACGGCAAAGTTAGTATTTTTGTAATGAACCAGTGGAAGGAAACCAAGATCACTCAGCTCTTTCTCTCGCTCATCGGTCAGGTTCACTTCAGTTGGGCACTGTTGAATTAAATCACCCGCATTTGAATAGTGAGTGAAATTAGGTAAGTTCTGAACTTTACCGCCATTCTCTGTACCACGAATAGCCGTACACCAGCCATACTGAGTGTAAGCTTGAGTCATAAGAAGTCCGAATTCATAAGCGGCATTACTCCAGACGAAATCAGAGTCATCTTTAACAATTTGTTGCCCATTTTCGCGAGTGTTCAGCTCTTCAAACTCAAAAGACTTAACTGGTACGGTTGCCGCTCCGTATGGCTGACGAGCCATCGTCTTAGGCAGCGTCAGTGCGACATAACGAGAATCATCACTTTCACGGAAAGCATTCCAACTAGCATAAGCAGGAGAATCAAAACCAGCCGCGACAGGTTTGCCATCAGCAAAAGTTGCAAATGAACCAAAGTCGAACATGCTCGCATTAGCTGCTGCAATAAATGGAGAATGTGATGCAGAAGCCACTTCGCCCATATAACGCATTAACGCAACATCTTCATCACCGTAGCCAAACTCGTAATCACCAATTAAGGCGCCGTATGGTTGACCACCAGCCGTACCAAATTCTTCTTGGTAAACCATGGTGAAAAAACGACTGCGATCGATAGCAGGAGCATCTTCAAATTGCTCAAGCAGCTCATCTTTGGTGTAATCAGCCAGTTTGATCTTAAGGTCAGGACCAAGCTCACTGTTTTTAACCAATTTCTGTAAACCTAACCACGTACCTTCCAGCTTTTGGAAGTCGTTATTTTTCATTACTGTAGACAATTGTTGAGAAATCTTGCTATCAATGGCGCTGATGGCTTTTTCGATCGTTAGCGTTAGGTTGTTATCCCACGTAACAGTGCCTTCAAGCGCTTGAGACGTTAGAATGCCCAGCAACTCTTTGGTTGTATCAACTGGCGTTTGTGCAGTCGCAGTGATAGCACGATCCAAGAAGCTCGCTGTTGTGCTCTCAACATTGGCTTGTTCGAGAGTTTGTTGTTCAGTCGACATTATTCAGCTCCCTCGTTGTTGAGCCCTAGCTCTTCCGCTAAACCTTGAATAGCATCTGCACTTTGCAGAACTTCTTTCAATAGTTTTTCCAAATCACGAGAACGGTCAGCTTTGCTTAACAGCTCTTTTAATTGATTACGGGTTTGAACCAGCTGTTTTAGCGGATCAATCTGTTGCACCAGTTTTTCTGGATGGAAGTCTTTCATTGAACGAAAGCTCATGCTGACTTCAAACTGACTATCATCATTGGCTAACTTATTATCAACCTTATAAGAAAGCGTTGGATTAATTTGTTCCATAACGGTATCGAAATTATCTTTATCGATTCCGGTAAACTCACGTTCTTCCAGTTCAACTTTATCTGACTCAGGTTTATGTCCTGAGAAATCACCAATAACGCCGACAACAAAAGGCAATTCTTTTGTTTCTACTGCGCCATTTGTTTCAACATCATAAGTAATGCTAACGCGGTTTTTACTCACACGTTTGTGCTGTGAATTCAATGCCATAGATGGGTCCTAATAGATCAATTGATGATCGTAATTAGGTGCCCTACCTAAGGTAAGACACCTAGCAATAGTAATTACTTCGATCCAGAAGTCATTTTGCCTAGAGGTAGGCTGTAAGTAACAAGACCGCCAGAAACCATCTCGCCGCCTTCTTTCTCATAATTATGTTTTTGAGAAATTTCAATGTAAGACAAAGCTAAGCTTTCGTATGGTTGAGAACCATCAGATCCGCTAACGTTGTAAGACACTAAACGTGCATTTTTCAGCATCACTTGGAAGTAAACATCCGCACCTTGGCCATCGTTTTGAGGCTTAGTGAATGCAACTTCTACCGTGCGGCCTTCTTTACCAGGATTGAATAGGTAAGAAAGTAGATCTTCAGATGCACCGTCAACTTGCTTAGAAACGTTAACTTCGCTCATCGCTACCATGCCTGAATCAGCATTGTTACTGTTGCCGATATCCATCGCTACATTACGTACACCGCCCCAAGAGTAAGAAGAGATTGCAAACCAACCATCATCTTTACCTTCTAATGCTTTTACATCTTTAATTGTAGCGCCACCTGTAACATTCAGGCCTTCAACACGCATGTAAATACTTGCCATAATCTTTCTTCCTTATTGGTGAGAATACTGTTACCAAGCTAGTGCAGTTGATGTACTAGATGACGCTTGTAATTCACTCTTTTGTTGTGATTGAGTATCAGCAGTGGAAGCCTCTGATACGGGTTCTTCAGCTTTTACCGACTCAACATTTTGTGAAGGGGACGTAAAAGTTAAAGGGTTTCTAATGTCGACGCTAGGAACATCCACATCCGGCAGCAAAACTTGATCAAGATGATTCAATCCTGCGGCATTAAAAATATTGTTTAAGCTTGTCCCATCTTGCTCTTCCATCATCTCTTTCATCAACTCAGGCAAAGATAGGTAACCCCATCGAATTGCTTTTTCGAGTAAAAAAGATACGGGGCTATGTGGCTCGCTTTGGCGAAAATAATCTGACAGTTCACGTAATTGATGAAACGCTAAGTCTCGGTTCATGCTATTGGTCGACGCGGTCTCAGCTAGGTTGCTAGAACAGAATATTTGTGAAGATTGTTCGGAATTCATGAGCCCCTCCTGAGCACTTACTTGCGTCGAAAGTTGTGCTTTTTGCGGTGTAGGCTCGTCAACTGAAGGCGCTTCATTGGCACCTTCACTTTGCGCACCTTGAGTCGTGGCACTCTTTTTCGGCTCAAATTTCATATTGGTGAGCTGCTGCAACGCATAGTCATACTTAGTCAGTAAACTTTTCAGAAAACCAAAATTGGGTGCACTTACACCTGATATTTGCGAGTAAGCTAGTGTTGTCTTTCTTAAGCGTTCTAACTCCACAAAACAACGATGCACACTTTCAAGCTTTTGAAGTATCTCGGTACGCTCATGCGCTATATTCGAAGAAACGTGTTGCTTTAGTTGGCTAATCGCCCCTTTTTGCTCTGAGCTCTGATATTCAAAGAATGAAACGTCAGCCACCAAGGGCTGTAAAAGAAGCGGTGCATACACCAAGCTACTTTGTTCACTGTCTCCAACCATTTGGAAAAACGCTTTAACTTTCGCTCGAGTTTGCTCCGCCGCCCATCCGGCTTCGGTGTCACTTTTCAGCTTCTCCGGCGCAATCACTGGGTTTAGATGCCCCCATTGATGCTCAACTAATTCAGCAAGCCAATGCAGGGTATTAGCAGCACTATTTAAGGATGGATCGAGTAACATTTGAGAGGTAAAAAACCAACCAATAAGTTCAATATCTCGGCTAGAATTTGAAAGCTGATCAAACAGAGACTCCGATAATTGAAGCCAGTTTTGGTGATTTTCGTCTTTTAAATCATCAAGTACTTCCGCACTTGGATTTTGACTTAATTTACGCAACGATGTTTGCGCAACATTAAATTCATTACGTAATGGGCGAAAGACACTTTTATTATTTTTCAAATAAGGCCCACAGGGTGAGTCTGCGGAAATTGGTTCTATTAGTTGCGAAACATCTTTCAGTGAAAGTAGCATTTTAATCCAAATTCAGATTTATTATTCTTAAAGTCACAAACCCTTTCGGTCTTCGCAATTACGAGATAAAAGCAAAAGATGAGTACAATAAAAAGCACTCAAATATCGAACAAGAAGTGTGATAATACAAGCCTTATTAATTCATTATAAATTAGCATTTACTTATAAATGTCACGCTAAATTAATTATGAAACTTGTTTAATTTAATTTTCTTCTAATCAATACGATTTAAATATCATATTTAACTAAATCGGATTATATATATATGAGATATATAATAAAGTTTTTTTAAGTCATTATTGATGGTCATTTAAGACAAGATAACAGCAACCGGCACTAGATAATACGTAACCACCTGTTTACATAGAATAATTTTAAGAAACACCATCTATAAAAGAACTCATCCAACCAGTGATTTTATAAACTAACCCATCAACCCTTATAAGCAACAATGCATATAATTAATCCAAATTGTAATATCGATATTTTTGATCAATCACTCTATGTTTGGCATTTATTCTAACCAGCAGCACCGTCTTAATTATCAAGTGTTAATATAAGTATTATTTAGATGAAAAAATACCCACATTAGGTTATGGTTGATTTACCTTTATTATTTATAGTAACGATTTCGATATATACTGTATCAGCAACACTTAAACATGTTATTTCACTTGTCTTTTAGAAGGAATAATGAAAACCATGACCAACAATGAATTGGCTTACAACACTCGTCCACTTCAGGTTAAGCTTTCCAATAATCAGCTTTATGTTGCTTCAAAATTAGAATCTAAAGATAGCCTTTCACAAGGAGCGCAACTCACATTATCTATTACTGCAAATGATGAAATAGATTCAAATGTGCTTGGACAAAACATTTCGGTTTCATATAAACAACAGAATGACACTCGTACTTTTCTTGGTTTAGTTACCAGTATTGAGTTAAAAAGTTATAACATTGAAAAATCGTTATATTTCTATGAAGTAGAAGCAAGAGACCCTCTTAGCCTCTTACATTTTCGTATGAATCGCCAAGTTTTTCAAAATATGACGACCATGCAAATTTTAAAATCACTCTTCGGTAATTCTAACTTTAGTAGTTTCTTCGAATTCTCTGTTACTGGTTCCGGAAGAAAACATGATTATTGCATTCAATTGGATGAAAGTGATCTGAGCTTCGCTCAGCGATTGCTTGCGGAAGAAGGGTGGCACTACCATCTTGATCACTCAGGCAACAAGCCTGTCATTATTATTGGGGATTCGAATCATGCCTTTGCATCAATTGACGGCGGAAAGCTGTTTTTTCGAGGTGGAAGCCAATCTAATGATCATCAGTTATCAAATTGGAAAATTAAAAATAGTATCGGCACCGCAAAATTAACCCTAGCGGATCACAATCAAGAGTTAGCCGAAGTTTTTGATACTGGAGAGCGTAAAAGTTCACATCGTGATTCGCCTCAGTCCTTATCAAGTTATTATTATGGGCAAGGCTTTGATGATAAGGGCGATCTTCGCAATGTTGTAAAGCGGCAAATGGAAGCGCTGGATAACTCAAAAGTTCAAGCTTCCGCAACGTCGACTATTAATGACTTATCATGCGGTGCAAAGTTTAAATTAGACAAGCATCCTGTCTCAAGCCTTAATCAAGAGTACCTTATTACCGATATTGTTCATCGTATTATGGCAGACGAATCAGGTCGAAATGTAAGTTACGAAAATTCGTTTCAATGCTGTGATGTCAAAACACCATTTAGGCCTCCTTACATTCACTACCCAGCGGCACAGCAATTACATACAGCAACAGTAACTGGCCCTAAGAATGAAGAGATATACAGGGATAAATATGGTCGAATCAAAATACAATTTCATTGGGATTTAGCGGGTAAAGGAGACGAAAACACCTCCTGTTGGATTCCTGTTTCTCAAGGTGTGGCAAGCAAAGGGTTTGGCGTCCTTTTTCTCCCTCGCGTGGGGGATGAAGTGCTTATTCAATATATTGATGGTAACCCAAATCGACCGGTGGTGATTGGCTCAATATACAATAAAACGAACTCACCCGCTTATTCGTCAGCTTCCCAAAGTGGCATAAAAACTCGAACAACACCAAAAGGAAGCAGTAAGCAAGGCAACGAATTACGCTTCGAAGATCAAAAAGACAAAGAGCACATCTATCTGCATGCCGAGAAAGATCTTTTAATCGATAGCAATAATGATCTAACCACTACCGTTAAAGGCAAAGTGACATCTACTATCGAGAAATCTTCTGAGCTCATTGCCAAAGAAAATATCAGTGCAACCACTGATAAGCAGTTAATAATGCACAGCAAAGAAGACTTGTCTGCAAAAAGTGATAAAAACGTAAACCTTGAATCTGGTGCCAATTCAGAGCTAAAAGCCAAATCATCTGTGATTGTAGATGGTAGTAAAATTTCGATTTCTGGGAAAAGCAAAATAGAGCTAAAAGTTGGAGCCAGTAAAATAGAGATCTCTGCCAGCGGAATTAAATTAGATGCGCCAACGATTTCAATAAATGGAAAAGGAAAAGCCGAAATGAAAGCGTCAATGGTTAACATTGAGGGCAAAGGCAAAACCGATGTGAAAGGGACGCTAGTAACGGTAAATGGTAGCGCCATGACAGAAGTTAAAGCGGGCGCCATGGTCAAAATACAAGGGGCAATAGCCAAGGTAAATTAATGAAACTATTAAAAGTTCCCTATAGTGATTCAAAACAGGTGTTATCTCTTTTTGAGGCGAGTGCGGCGCTGTTACCTCTCGCAGAAAAGCACCTTTTACCGTTCGACCTCATTTATGCCGCCTTTGATGACGAGTTATTTTCAGAAGCGGTGATTTACCTCGCGCATGCATTACCTGTTCGTGAATCAATTTGGTGGGCAAGTTGTTGCGCTTTAAGCCGTCATGACTGGAACGAAGCAGAAGCAAATGCAATTCAAGCCGCTAAATCATGGGTACACAACCCAGATGAAACCAATCGCCGATTTGCAGAAAAAATGGCCGAAACTTCAGGCCTAGATTCAGGTGCTGGCTGGGCTGCACAAGCGGCATTTTGGAGTGGAGGAAGCATGACTGCTCCTAATGATCCTATCGTGCCTCCTCCTGAGTATTTATATGCTCAAGCAGTTGCGGGCAGTATTAACCTAACTGCCGTACTTCCAGATGGAGAGCAAGCAAAAGCGCGTTATAAGACATTTATTGATATTGGAATAGACATTGCCAAAGGTGGTAATGGTCAAATTTTGGAGAGCTAAATGTTACCAGCAGCCAGAGCAACCGACATGCATATGTGTCCAATGCAAACTCCAGCCATCGTACCGATTCCCCATGTAGGGGGGCCGCTGCTTCCCATGCCAACAACGGTGCTCATCGGCAATATGCCTGCGGCAACCGTAGGTCAAATGTGCATTTGCGTTGGACCACCAGATAGTGTGGTAAAAGGCAGCGCCACAGTGCTTGTAAACAGTAAACCGGCCGCTCGAATGGGCGATCTCACCGCCCATGGTGGAACCATAATAATGGGGATGCCTACTGTTTTAATTGGTGGATAATCCCAATACAGAAAAAACACCAATCATCGACTTCTGGTGGTCTAATTGCCCGTTTAGCAGTCGATGAACGCTACAAAGGTAAAGGCTTTGGCGAGTGGCTCCTTATTGATGCACTTAGAAAGCTACTGATAGCGTTGCATTCCCTGTAGTCATTGTTGACGCCAAAGACGGTGCAAAAGACTTCTACGAGCGATATGAATTCCAAGCGTTTCAAGATGCAGAAAATAAACTCTTTATTACTATTTCTGATGTAATAGCGAATTTAGGCTAGTTGACTGCTTGCCTCCTAGCAAACTAACGAGGCTGTAGAATTTCTCCTCGCCCGTCTCAATTCTGATCCTACCGCCATTTCATCATGATATGAGCTTGAACGCACTAACTCCTTGTGATCTAATCTAAATTATTCGCCACGAGACACGGTTATGCCCAACTTCAAAACCGATTACTCGAACCAAAACATGTTCGTCCCTATTATCATCGATGAACAACTCATCCCCGGAACTATCGAGTAGGCTTTGTTGCGTAATTCAATGGAACTAAATCCAGAACCTACGATCTGATCTGCTACGTCCACTATCTCTCGTAGCCTCATGCCTAAACCACGTTACAAAACAACCAACTGGAAGCAATACAACCAATCACTTATTAACCGTGGCTCTTTGACCTTTTGGATTGATGAAGAAGCGATAAGCGGGTGGGCGCAAAGCAAACAGAATAAGCGCGGGAGGCCACGTCGGTTCAGTGATTTAGCCATCACGACAGCACTAATGGTGAAACGAGTTTTTTCTATGCCGCTGAGAGCGCTGCAAGGATTTATCGACTCGATATTTAGGTTAGCCCATGTACCGTTAAGTTGTCCGCATTACACCTGCATCAGCCGTAGAGCCAAGCAAGTTGAGGTCTCATTTAAGACTAAAACGAGAGGAGCGATACAGCACCTAGCCATTGATGCAACTGGCCTTAAGGTTTATGGCGAAGGTGAATGGAAAGTCAAAAAACACGGGACGGATGGCAGGCGCAGAGTCTGGCGAAAGCTACATATTGCCGTCGATACAAGCACTCATGAAATTATTGCAGCCGAGCTAAGTTTATCGACGGTTACGGATGGGGAAGTTCTCCCGAACTTACTGAAACAAACACGCCGCAGTATCCTTGAGGTATCTGGTGATGGGGCTTACGACACGAGAGCGTGTCATGCTGCTATTAATATTAAGGGAGCCATTGCTCTTATTCCCCCAAGAGAGGGGGCAGCTTTCTGGGAGCGTGGTCACCCTCGCAATTTCGCCGTGGGTTGTCAGAAGTTATACAGCTCGAATAAGTATTGGAAAAAGCGGTATGGATACCATAAACGTTCATTGTCAGAAACAGCGATGTATCGAGTTAAACAGTTGCTAGGAGGACGGTTGAGCTTAAGAAATTACAATGCACAAGTGGGTGAAACTTACGCGATGATAAAAGCGTTGAATAAGCTCACTAGGCTAGGTATGCCTGAAACTTGTCGTATTGACTAAAAAGCATGCAAAACGGGCGGCTCTGTCTCTAAACTGAATTACGCAACAAAGCCACGCCGATATTGATGAAAAGAAGCGGCCACGCAAGTATGCGACGCGGTGTCGTAAGAAGAAACTTATTAAGTGGCAAATATGGATTATCAATATCAGTTAAAACAAAGAGCATGAAACTAGACCAAAATACACACCCTACTAACAGGTACTGGAATTGCCACTCATGCATCTCTCGAACGACCCCGCTTAATTCAGAGCAGTACGAGTAAAACCAAGTGTACCCTTTAATGAAAAACTCTAAGTTCGTACTCGGCTCGACTAGATTAGAACTAGTTAATAGACCTAAAATTCCTGTAAATGTAAAATATGCCCCACCTAGGGCCATGATATAACTATATGGTTTCATTCTTTGACCATCTGATGATTAACCTCAAAGCACATAACGCCGCGTTAAGTAGTGAGCAACGCGACCACCTAACCTAAACCATTGCACCGTAAACACAAAACCCAGCCTTGAGCTGAGAATACCAAGCGTTGGGAATCTGTCTTAAACGCCTTGTTATACGCGTTACCACGGTTTAGTTAAGACACTTTCCATTCTTTCAAACTCAACTGGTGATAAGTCACACTGAAACATATACTTGTCATTGCCTAGTGTATGCAATTCAGCAAGGTATCCAGTAAAGTAATTATGATGATTACTCTCCCTTAAACTGATTAGACGCAATACAGTACCTGGCTTTATCGCCCATCCTGTAACGTCTCCAGCGCGGTAGTAGAGCCAACCATCACTTCGACTTAAGTAAATTGAATGTGTAGTACATTTTTTATAGTCTTTAGTCTTGAAAAAACACCTATACAACGCCACTAACGGCTGAAAACCTAACTTAGTTTCTATCTGCCACTCGAATGATTCCATTTATGGACCCCACCATATAGCTTATAACGCCCAATTAAGGTGCGACAACGCTATAACACCCAAGCTAAACCATTGCACCGAAAACACTAAATTCAAATCAGAGTGAAATCTGCAAGCGTTGGGAGTCACTCTTAAATTGTTTGTTATAAGCGTGTTTCGTTTACCACGTTCTATCTAAATCCTCGGCGTACAAAGAAATAGCGCGTTTATACTCTATTATTGCGTCACTACTAGTGGTTGAAATTAGCAACTCAAGAAGCAAAGCGGTCGCTTCTTTATGACGCCCTAGGTTGTAGAGGCACATTGCATAGAAAGGCTGAACCTCCATAGAATCAGGGTACTCATTCAGAGTTTGCTCGAAATACGTAAGCGCATCTGAGTAGTTACCAAGACTTCGATAGGTGCTCGCCAAGCCAAATAAAGCATCGAACCGTTCTACTGACGATAGTAAACCCGACAGAGATGACAGATAATGACCAACTGCTTCTTGCTCTTTACCTTCATTATCATATGACCACGCAATTTGCAGGTGAGCCTTAGCAACATAGTTTTCATCGTTCAATAACGTTGAAAGCAAAGCTCTAGACTCTTGATATCGAGCTTCTTTGCGCAATTCAATGGCTTGTTTGATGATGATTTCCAT
>NZ_JAKJTJ010000030.1:0-82313 GCF_050337905.1 Vibrio clamense
CTAGGCATATCCTGACGCGAGAGGCCCGAAGGTCCCCCTCTTTGGCCCGAAGGCATTATGCGGTATTAGCCATCGTTTCCAATGGTTATCCCCCACATCAGGGCAATTTCCTAGGCATTACTCACCCGTCCGCCGCTCGACGCCGAAGTAGCAAGCTACTTCTCGTTTCCGCTCGACTTGCATGTGTTAGGCCTGCCGCCAGCGTTCAATCTGAGCCATGATCAAACTCTTCAATTAAAGTTTTTTGCATCCTAAGATGCGGCTCAATGAATACTGACTTCAAAACTAATATTCATTCGTCTATTCAAAATAAACAAAGAACATGTAATTCTAAAGCTATTACCATTCCAACAGAATGGTAATGAATTGACTGTGCCAAGTTCTAAGAACTTGTATTGGTCACTCAGTTCATTGATATCTTTTGTTTCGACTTAATTTACTTTCGCTTTAAAAAGCGAAACCAAACAGTACGAAACTAGTGATTATCATCAACGAGTGCCCACACAGATTGATAGGTCTAAATTGTTAAAGAGCTTCTCTTCTTAAGTTGCTAAGCTTCCCTTGAAGAGGCGGCTATTCTAGCGGGATAAACGAGAGTGTCAAACACTTTCTCAAATTTATCTTTTTAAGCTAGAAGCCTAACTGACATTGCGCTTGAACCCTTGTGGGCTCTGCCGTGTCAGTGAGGACGCATTATAGGGATCGGAATCACATTAGCAAGCGTAAATAAGCATTTTTCTTGTAAAAAAGGTCTGATTGGACAAAAAAAAACCGACCTAGATATCCCCCACAACCCGGACACATCTTGAGCACAACTTACACACAAAAAGCTGTGGATAACTAATCATCACTATCAAAAAAGTAGGAAATACGTGAGCGAGGGTTCAAATACTCACGGACTTTATCTGGCAGCTTATTTGGTGAAATAGCATTTACTATTTTCAGGTCTTTCCCTGCGAGCTCAATAATAGGAGCTTGAGTTCTTGGCACATTTGCATCATACATTAGAACATTAGGATAAAGGATGTTCTTTGAATTCACAGATATCACCAACCCAATCATGTCATTAGAAAGCTGAACCACAGTTCCTGGCGGAAAAACGCCCATGAACTTGATTAAAATGTTCAGATTTTCATTACTATAAAGGTGCTTACAGTTTTTATATAAATGAGATAAAGCTATATATGGGATTTTTTGCTCTGACGGTATATTAGGATGACAAAGATTATCAAATGCATTCGCGACAGCTACGATTTGCGCAAGCTCATCAATGCTATCCTCTTTTAATCCATTAGGATAACCAGAGCCATCATTCATTTCATGATGTTGATCGATGACCAATCTTGCACTTTCAGGGAAGTCATCTATATGGCTAGCTAAATCTAACCCATATTTGGTATGTAACTTTAAATAGTTCTTTTCAGGCTCAGTAAGCTGAGTTTGCTTTCTAAGAATTGCTGTTGGGATTTTAATTTTCCCCATGTCATGAAATAAAGCAGCAAAAGAAAGCTCTTTTATTTTTGCAGAATCATAACCTTTAGCTCTGCCAACCATCATAGAAATAACGGCAACGTTTAATGCATGAAAATAGATATCTTCAAATTCACTCTTTCCGTTCATCAAATGTAGAGTCACGCTATCATCAGAAAGCAACTTATCAACAATGTCTTCTATTAATAAGCTCGCTTCTCCCACTGCATCAGCTGGTCGATTACGAATTTTGACCATCACGGAACGCATTCTTGCCAAAGAGCGCTCGAACTCTTTTTCACAATTGATCACTCTTCGTCGGTAAGAGCTCAACTTTTCAATTCTTTTCTCTTTTTCCTTCCACATTTTTTGAGCTTCAAGATCGATCTCTTTATCAGAAGAGGATGAATTCTCAATCTTTTGATTTGGTGGAAGAGGCTTTGTATCGCTTTGGCTAGGATTTATATAGA
Organism: Vibrio clamense; assembly: GCF_050337905.1. Lineage (NCBI taxonomy): Bacteria > Pseudomonadati > Pseudomonadota > Gammaproteobacteria > Vibrionales > Vibrionaceae > Vibrio > Vibrio clamense. The sequence goes on from NZ_JAKJTJ010000030.1 coordinate 1,941, forward strand.
CATGCTGTATACCGAGGTGGCGTATAAGTTGGATTTGCTCTTGGTTTTTAACCTTAAAACTATTAAACAAAAACGGGTGTTCATTCCATTTAACTGGAAGGCGAATATGTAACCCCGGTTGAATACGATCCACTGTGATTTTTATACTTGCCACTATCTATACAACATCATTGAAAAATTCATTATCGACAATATTAGATGATCTAATTTTCAAAATCATCATTGTCTCACTTTTTAGCGGCATTCTTCCAAATAGGATCGAATCAATAAAAGTGATGTAAATAGTACTATGTATGGGAATTTATTCAGTGTGTTTAAGATGTGTGAAAAAGTTCGAAGATCCTAGATACAACAAAGCCCCGACTTTCGTCGAGGCTTTGTCATTTAAATATGGTACCGGTAGGCGGACTTGAACCGCCACGCCCGAAGGCAACGGATTTTGAATCCGTCGTGTATACCAATTTCACCATACCGGCATTATCTTGGGGCATTGCCCTTTCGATGTTTGGCATTATACGTAAGATGATTACCTGTGCAAGTGCAAAAGATTGAATTACAAATCGTTTGACGATATTTTCGCCATAAATGACGAAGCTGTGCGTAATCTCTCTTCCCTCTGAGCCTTCAAGACTATATTCTGACGCCAATATTTCAAAATAAGAAACGAGCAATGAGTACACAACATAATTTACCACCAGCCAGTTTAATGCGTCGATTAGGCGCTCTTCTTTATGATGCTTTAATTGTTATTGCTATCGAGATGATGGCTGCGGGCATCGTAATTGCAATCCTTGAAGCATTAGTTGCTGCTGGTCTATTGCATTACGGTACTTACACCGATGCAAGTGACCTACTCTCCACGCATCCTGTATGGAGCTATGTTTATACTATTTACCTAGTCAGTGTTTGGGTCTACTTTTTTGTGTTCTTTTGGACTCGTGCAGGTCAAACATTGGGGATGAGAGCATGGAAATTACGTTTACAAAATTCGGATAATAGCCCGATAACGACCACTCAAGCTTTAATAAGATTAGGAACTTCCGGCTTCGGTTTAGCAAATCTGGCGGTTCCATTTGATCCCCAGAAGCGAGGTTTCCAAGATATCTGGGCAAAAACTGAAGTTGTCGTGCTACCGAAAGCAAACTAAAGTTCAAAAAAATGGAAGACACGATGTCTTCCATTTTTATATCTATAGCTTTCTTCTGAGCAGTATTATCGAGATGGTCAAAAATACGATACTTGGAGCTATCGCACCAAACATTGGGGGGATGTTATAAACCAGACTTAACGGTCCGAAAAATTCACTTGATATATAGAAAGTAAAACCGGCGATAACACCCGATAGAATTCTGGCCCCCATGGTCACACTACGTAATGGACCAAAAATAAATGACAGAGCCATAAGCATCATAACCGCGATTGAAAATGGTTGCGTTATTTTCCGCCATAGCGCTAATTCATAACGAGATGAATCTTGCTCTGATTCTTTAAGGTAATTAACGTAATCATAAAGGCCACTCAACGACAACTCACCCGGTTTAACTGTCACCACAGCAAGCTTGTCTGGTGCTAATGATGTTTTCCAGCGATATTCAGGTAATTGTTGTTTGGAAATTTCGACTTCATTCATCATATTGGTAATCTGAACGTCTTTCATCAACCACGTATTATCTTTTAAATAGCTTACCGTTTCCGCTGAAATGATGGACTCTAACTGCTTGTCAGCATTAAATCGCCACATGTTTAAAGCCCATAACTTGTCATCATCGACTTTGCCTATAAAGATAAAATCATTGGCATCACGAGCCCAAACACCACTTCTAATAGAGACAATGCTTCCTCCAGAAACAGCAAAAGCACGCATTTCCCTAGCAATTTTTTGTGCTTGTGGTGCGCCCCACTGACCTAGTAGCATTACCGCCAACATCAAAGGAATCGCCGTTTTCAAAACAGAAGATCCAATGTTCAATTTTGAAAACCCAGCAGCTTGCATCACCACGAGTTCAGAGCTCGAAGCCATCATTCCAAGCCCAATTAAGGCCCCAAGCAGAGCCGCCATTGGGAAAAACATTTCAATGTCGCGTGGAATACTCAATATAACGAAGAACAACGCATCCAGTAGATCATAACTTCCTCTGCCGACTTTTCGCAGTTGATCTACATATTTGATAATTCCAGACAAACCAACGAAGGTCACTAACACCAAAGAAGTGGTTGCAATGATTGTTCTGCCTATATACAAATCAAGAATTTTAAACACAGTCTAGGCAAGCCTCTTCTTTCTTAAGATATCTTTAAATCGACGAACGGGAATGCTATCCATCAAATTGGCTCCCACAGCAACAATTAACAACCCGGCATTAATGGGCCACAATCCAATTGAAGCGGGAATACTTCCATCTTCTAAAGCAGATTTAGTCGCACTAATCGACAAGAAATACGCTAAATAGATCAAGATAGCAGGCCCCATTTTAGCAAATCGACCTTGACGAGGATTAACCGCAGAAAGTGGTACAACTAGCATGGTCAATAATGGTATACAAATAAATAAGGAAATACGCCATTGAAGCTCAGCTTTGGCACTCGGGTCTGGATGAGTAAGAAGCTCAAATGTTGGCAATGCTTCCCAATCTCGACCTTTGCGTTTCACTTCTCGCTGCCCTATTAGCCCATCATATTCTTCAAATTTCGTCACCATATAATCAAGCCTTGTCGGTACGCCTTCATATCGGACACCATCACTCATCGAGATGATCTGCCTTCCATCTGTCAGCTCTTTTACAACACCTGACGACGAAAACATAACGCTTGGTAAAATGGAATCTCTAGGCAATAACTGAGCAACAAAGACATTCGATAATGTACTATTTTTTATATCGTCAATAAACACGACCGACGAACCATCCGGAGTGCGCTGAAAATGTCCTTTCTTTAATAAATCGACACTGTTTTCCGCAGCGATTTGTTCCATTAACTGCGCTTCTTTATCCTGACTCCAAGGTGAAAGCCATAGCGAGTTAAATGCAGCGATACTGCCTGTAATCAATGCCAAATACAGTGCAGCTTGAATTAAAAACTTATTACCAATTCCTGTCGCGTTCATGACCACAATTTCACTTTCGGCGTACAAACGACCAAATGTCAGCAAGATCCCAATAAACAGACTAAGTGGGAGCATCAACAGCCCCATTGCTGGCATATTCAAACCAACAACCGAAAGAATAAGGCTCGCAGGAATATCGCCATCGGTAGCGTCGGCCAAAACGCTAATAAATTTTTGGCTTAGAAACACTAAAAACAGGACGAAAAAAATCGCAAACTGGCTCTTAAGTGTCTCGCGGATCAAATATCTAACAATAATCACGCTCAAATTACCTATACAAAACTTGTTTTTTTAATTGAATCACTATAATTTCCCGTTGAACCTTTTATTTTTTTAATTTTAGCTAAGTGTTAATTGGTTTATTTAGGGCCCTTTCGAATACAGGATCCAGCAAGTAAACTATCATTATCTAACATTTAGTTCGATTTGTCTTCAGGATGTAGGAGTACGCATGGAGTTCAGTGTAAAAAGTGGCAGCCCAGAGAAACAGCGCAGCGCATGTATCGTTGTTGGTGTGTTTGAACCACGTCGCCTTTCTCCAGTCGCTGAGCAGCTAGATAAAATCAGCGATGGCTATATTAGTTCACTACTTCGCCGTGGTGATCTCGAAGGAAAACCAGGTCAAATGCTGTTGTTGCATCAAGTACCAGGAGTTCTGTCTGAACGTGTACTTCTTGTCGGTTGCGGTAAAGAACGCGAGCTTGGTGAACGTCAATACAAAGAAATAATTCAAAAGACGATCAGCACGCTTAATGAGACAGGTTCTATGGAAGCTGTTTGTTTCCTTACAGAGTTGCACGTTAAAGGCCGTGATACCTACTGGAAAGTACGTCAAGCGGTTGAAGCAACTAAAGATGGTCTTTACACCTTCGATCAATTCAAAAGCAATAAGCCAGAAACTCGTCGCCCACTTCGCAAGTTAGTATTCAATGTACCGACTCGTCGTGAGTTAAATCTTGGTGAAAGAGCGATCACTCATGGCCTTGCTATTTCTTCAGGCGTAAAAGCGTCGAAAGATCTTGGCAACATGCCACCAAATATTGCGAATCCTGCTTACCTCGCTTCTCAAGCAAGACGCCTTGCAGATGATTTTGAAACGGTAACGACAAAAATCATCGGTGAAGAAGAGATGGAAAAACTGGGTATGACCTCATACCTAGCAGTTGGTCGAGGTTCTCGTAATGAATCTCTGATGTCAGTGATGGAATATAAAGGCGCAGCCGATCCAGATGCCAAACCAATTGTACTGATCGGAAAAGGCTTAACATTTGATTCAGGTGGTATTTCACTTAAACCAGGTGAAGCTATGGATGAAATGAAATACGACATGTGTGGCGCAGCGTCGGTATTCGGCACCATGAAAGCTCTCGCTAAATTGAACCTGCCAATCAACGTAGTTGGCGTTCTAGCGGGCTGTGAAAATATGCCAGGTAGCAATGCTTACCGTCCTGGTGACATCCTTACCACTATGTCAGGCCAAACCGTTGAAGTATTGAATACCGATGCTGAAGGACGTTTGGTTCTTTGTGATGCACTGACTTACGTTGAACGTTTCGAACCAGATTGTGTTGTCGATGTCGCGACACTAACAGGCGCATGTGTGATGGCGCTTGGTCACCATATTAGTGCTGTGCTTTCTAATCACAATCCACTGTCTCATGAGCTAGTGAATGCATCAGAGCAAGCAAGCGACCGAGCATGGCGTCTACCGATGACCGATGAGTACCATGAGCAACTATCAAGCCCATTTGCAGACATGGCAAACATTGGTGGTCGTCCTGGTGGCACCATTACTGCGGGTTGTTTCTTATCGAAATTTGCTAAGAAATACAACTGGGCACACATTGATAGCGCAGGTACTGCGTGGAAGTCAGGTGCTGCGAAAGGCTCAACGGGCCGTCCGGTCTCAATGCTTGTCCAATTCTTATTGAACCGAAGTGGCCAAGAAACTGAAGAGCAATCTTCAAAATAGTAAAAGGGCCTCAGGGCCCTTTTTTGTTGCTCGCATTATTGTGAGTTCAATCAGCTATACACTTATATAGATAAACGAGATAAAGAAAAAGTGAGTAAACACTATGCAAACAGCAACATTTTACATCGTAAGTGCTGATGGCCCCCAAGCTAATCAGGATGGTTTTGCACAATATTTGCTTTTTCTTACTCGTCATTTTGTTCAGCAAAATGCAAAAGTCTATTTGCACTGCAATGACAAAGAACATGCCGAACAAATAGCTGAACATTTTTGGCAAGTGCTACCCGAAAACTTCATGGCGCATAACCTAGTGGGTGAAGGCCCTAAATATGCAACCAATATTGAAATCGGTTATACCGGTGTAAAACACACTTGGAACCGTCAATTGGTAATAAATTTGGCTGATAATCAGACAACCTTTGCTCGAACCTTTGCTCAAGTGATAGACTTCGTTCCCTGTGATGAAAAAGCTAAGCAACTCGCTCGTGAAAGGTATAAAGTTTACCGTCAGGCAGGGTATCAATTGCAAACCATCGACATCGAATATCCATAGTCAAACATCATACCTAAATCGCTCTCAGTTATTTTTGAGGAGCTAAAGCGCTAAGAAGCATAAGCTCTGAGATTCAGTACATTCTGAGAAGCGTTAGTTATGAAGTTTGACCTGTTTTAAATAATCAAAGTATCCGTTAAGAGCACTATGGAAAAGACATATAACCCAACATCAATCGAACAAGCTCTGTATAAGACTTGGGAAGAGAAAGGCTACTTTAAGCCACACGGTGACACATCAAAAGAAGCTTACAGCATCATGATCCCGCCACCGAACGTCACTGGTAGCCTACATATGGGTCACGCGTTCCAAGATACGATCATGGATACTCTAATCCGTGCAGAGCGTATGAAAGGTAAAAATACGCTTTGGCAAGTGGGTACTGACCACGCAGGTATCGCAACTCAAATGGTTGTAGAGCGTAAGATCGCAGCTGAAGAAGGCAAAACAAAACACGACTACGGCCGTGAAGCTTTCATCGACAAGATCTGGGAATGGAAAGGCGAATCTGGTGGCACGATCACTAAGCAACTTCGTCGCCTAGGTGCATCTGTAGACTGGGACCGTGAACGTTTCACTATGGATGACGGCTTATCTGCTGCGACTCAAGAAGTCTTCGTTCGTCTATACGAAGAAGACCTAATCTACCGTGGTAAGCGTCTAGTAAACTGGGATCCTAAACTGCACACTGCGATTTCTGATCTTGAAGTTGAAAACAAAGACAAAAAAGGTTTCATGTGGCACTTCCGCTACCCTCTAGCGAACGGTGTTAAAACCGCGGATGGTAAAGACTACATCGTTGTCGCGACTACTCGTCCAGAAACCATGCTTGGTGACACTGGCGTAGCGGTAAACCCAGAAGATCCTCGCTACAAAGATCTTATCGGTAAAGAGATCCTACTTCCTGTTGTTAACCGTCTTATCCCTATCGTAGGCGATGAGCACGCTGACATGGAAAAGGGTACAGGTTGTGTGAAAATCACCCCTGCTCACGATTTTAACGATTACGAAGTTGGTAAGCGCAACAACCTACCAATGATCAACATCCTAACGTTCAACGCTGATATCCGTGATGCTGCTGAAGTATTCACAACCAACGGCGAAGAAAGCGATGTTTACTCAACAGACATCCCTGCTAAATACCAAGGCATGGAGCGCTTTGCTGCTCGTAAAGCTATCGTTGCTGAATTCGAAGAACTTGGTCTTCTTGAAGAGATCAAAGATCACGACCTAACCGTACCTTACGGCGACCGTGGTGGTGTAGTTATCGAACCAATGCTGACTGACCAATGGTACGTGCGTACAGCGCCGCTTGCAGAACCTGCAGTTAAAGCCGTTGAAGATGGTCAAATCCAATTCGTTCCTAAGCAATACGAAAACATGTACTTTGCGTGGATGCGTGACGTGCAAGACTGGTGTATCTCTCGTCAACTTTGGTGGGGTCACCGCATCCCAGCATGGTACGACAATGAAGGTAAAGTTTACGTAGGTCGCACTGAAGAAGAAGTTCGTGAAAAGAACAATCTAGCGCCTGTTGTTGTGCTTAAGCAAGACGACGACGTTCTCGATACTTGGTTCTCTTCTGCTCTTTGGACGTTCGGCACACAAGGCTGGCCTGAAAACACAGATGCACTGAAAACATTCCACCCATCAGAAGTACTAGTATCTGGTTTCGATATTATCTTCTTCTGGGTTGCTCGTATGATCATGATGACCATGCACTTCGTGAAAGACGAAGATGGCAAAGCACAAGTACCTTTCAAAACAGTTTACATGACCGGTCTTATCCGTGATGAAAACGGCGACAAGATGTCTAAGTCGAAGGGTAACGTACTTGACCCTATCGATATGATCGATGGCATCGACCTTGAATCGCTAGTTGAGAAGCGTTGTGGCAACATGATGCAACCTAAACTGGCTGCTAAGATCGAAAAAGCGACACGTAAAACCTTCGAAAACGGTATCGAACCGTACGGTACAGATGCGCTACGTTTCACTCTTGCGGCTATGGCTTCAACGGGCCGTGACATCAACTGGGACATGAAGCGTCTTGAAGGTTACCGTAACTTCTGTAACAAGCTATGGAACGCAAGCCGTTACGTACTGATGAATACAGAAGAGCACGATTGTGGCATGTCACTGTCTGTTGAAGACCGTGCAAACATGGAGTTCTCTCTAGCAGACAAATGGATTGAATCTCAGTTTGAAGTTGCAGCGAAAGAGTTTAACGCGCACCTAGAAAACTACCGTCTAGATATGGCAGCGAATACGCTTTACGAATTCATCTGGAACCAATTCTGTGACTGGTACTTAGAGCTAACGAAACCTGTTCTTTGGAAAGGCACTGAAGCTCAACAACAAGCGACTCGTTACACGCTTATCACGGTTCTTGAGAAGACTCTGCGTCTTGCACACCCTGTTCTACCTTACATCACTGAATCTATCTGGCAGAGCGTTAAGCCACTAGTAGATGGCGTTGAAGGTGAGACAATCATGACTCAAGCGCTTCCTCAGTTTAACGAAGATAACTTCAATGCTGAGATCGTAGAAGACATCGAATGGGTTAAGACTTTCATCACTGCTATCCGTAACTTACGTGCGGAATACGACATTGCACCTAGCAAAGGCTTGGAAGTAATGATCAAAGTAGCAGACGAGAAAGATGCTGCTCGTATCGAAGCAAACATGATCGTTCTGAACTCTCTTGCTAAGCTAGATGATATTAAAGTACTAGCAGACGGCGAAGCTACTCCGGCTTGTGCGACTAAACTGGTTGGCAAATCTGAGTTGATGATCCCAATGGCGGGTCTTATCAACAAAGATGCAGAGCTTGCTCGTCTGGATAAAGAAGTAGCGAAAACTCAAGGCGAAATCAAACGTATCGAAGGTAAACTAGGTAACGAAGGTTTCGTTGCTAAAGCACCAGAAGTCGTTATCGCTAAAGAGCGTGAAAAGCTAGAAGGTTACAAAGAGACTTTAGTGAAGTTAGAAGCACAAAAGCAAACTATTGCTGCGCTATAATTCACTATCTGATTAATCAATGAAGTATAAAGGGCAGATTTTTCTGCCCTTTTTATTTATCACAATAATTCAGCCCTACTCTTTTCTGAGCAGATTTCGCACCAAATCATTAATGTGCCCTTTTTAATGACTCAATTCGTTCATTCAACTCAGGATGGGAACTTAACCACGTAGGTAGCTCCATGTGTCCTTCTTTCCCTAGCAACTCAAACATATCTACCATCGCTTGATTTGAGCCGTACAGCCCAACCATTGCATCAGAGGCAAAAGCATCAGCTTCACGCTCCGCTTCTTGAGACAGCCCATTATTCGCGACAAACACTCCTAACCCCGTAAAATTATCGATCACACCTGAGCTTTCACCCGTCAATAGCGCCACCGCAGATGAGATCAAGCTAGAACGTACTAATGCTTTCATCACATGCTGATGCTTAATATGACCTAATTCATGCAATAGAATACTGTCTAGCTGCTTCTCCGTTTTCGTTAACCGCACTAAGTCATCCAAAACAACAATGGTTCCCCCACTGAGAGCAAAAGCATTTGCACCAAGATCTGAAGAACGAAAAACTAATTGTACTTCGTCATGAATATCCATCTGCTCAAGGTGAGAATGAAAACGTTGGCGAATATGAACCTGTTGCTGTTGTGAAAGAGTAGAGTGTTCAAACAATTGCTCATCCAAAGATTCCAGTACCTGTCTCTCAATCAATTGAGGAACTGAATCAGGCAAGTTAGCCACAATCTGATGGGTAAGCCAAGGGATGCCATGAGTAAAGATTGAGACAGTGAGGAGCACTAAAGCTAAACTACTCAGTAAAATAGCGGTGATGTTTTTCTCAAGCTTACCAATGAGGTTATTTCGTCCCTTACTTTGCAAATAATGATTCAACTCCTCATTACTACTCGCGATAAATTGCGAGCCATCAGGGAATCGAATCTTCGTCGGGGACGCTCCAACTCCATGCACAATATCTACACGGTTTAAATATGCGGAGATGCTCCTTTCCGGAAAGTTGAGAGTAACTTTATCGGGTTGAGAAACATCTAATGTCGCCTCGCAGCGTTCGGAGCTACGAGGCGGGTGTGCAACGCCTGATATCATTTAACCAATACCAAGGTCGATATTAAAGGCTTGGGAGATCTCATCTGAAATAGCGGAACTCACATCTGAAGCTTGATCATTGACCAGTAATAGGTCCAAATTCCCTTGAACATAAGTGTTCTCTGATAAGTAACTCATCGTTCGAACCATAACCCACGGCCTAGCTAAGCCAAGAGTAAATACTTGGAGTAAGAAGTTCGTTACCACCAATGAGATATAACTTGTAACGGTTAACGTCGACGAAAAGCTTAGTGCTGAATCCGCTTCACCTTCTTTACTATCAAGCACTAACTCTGAAAACGTATAATTTCTTATTGTCACTCGAATATAGGCAGCAATCGCCATGCTCATCACAATGAAACCAAAGTAGAAAATCACAGTCATTGAAACCAAGCTTCCACGATTAGCCACTTCGACAAACAAGTTGGGGTCATTAATAAGGTTAAAGCCGACAACACTAAAGAATGCCAAAGCGGCAACAACCGATATTAAAGTCCAAGCAATCATACCCTTTAAATACACTTTAAAATAAAAACTGTTTTGGTAGTCTGCTTTAAACTGACGATCACCATAGCAGTAACCATTCGAGAAATAATTAGCAATACCGACCAATGACCAAGATTGAAGATAAACATAAGCAGGTATCAATAATAGAATCGCAATACCACCAGCAATCATACTCGCTTTCATAGCAAATACGGTTACAGCAATCGCTGCGATGAAGCCAACCATAACAATGAGGCCGCGTCCAAGTATTGCCCAGTAAGCTCCTGAAGTCGTGCCTTGAAAGGAAAAATGAACATTGCGAAAGCTTGTCATTGCAGCATCGAAGCGAGCATTACTACGAGCTAATAATGGCAGAAGTGCAAAAAAACCAACCAATAGTACCAATGAAATTTGAGGCGCTAATTGATTGCTGACACCCCAAGCCACAACGCAGATCATTGCGATAATACGACCTTTCAATATTTGTATCGGTTTGCCGTGGTATTCAAAACTATCTCCACCAATCGCTGTATGTCCATAAAAGTATCGTTTATTACGAACCTTCGCCCATGCAGAATAAATACCCAGCGTAATGATTGATAATAAGATATTAACAATCCAAATCCCGAAATACTCTTTACCCTGACCACTAAAAGCAACCTGGGTTTCTAACTCATTCTTGTCCATTTTCTATAATTCCATCTGACAGTAGTAAAATTCATATACGTCTTTGCGCACATCTACCAAAGAAAATACAGAAACAGATAGTTTAAATCAATTTATAAATGACGACATATACGCACTTTTTATATATTTAAGTTATTGATTTATTAATCATTAATGATAAAAAGTGATACTCATTGACATGGTTGCGTACCGCAACTAAATTAAATTACAGTGCGCAACTACTTTAAGGTGATAATTATGAACCCAGCATCATTAAGAGATCTATCTCGCCAACTCGTCAGGCAATTAGGTATGCTAGAAACCCAGTGCGGAGAGGTATCGCTTACCCCCGTTCAAGCTCATGCTCTCATTGAATTAGAAAGATCACCTTGCAGCGTGAACCAAATGGCGAAGCTTTTAAATGTCGATAAATCCAATGCGAGTCGAACTCTTAACCGACTAAGCAAGTTAGGCTTCATCAAAAGTATCACCAACCCAAAAGATAAGCGTAGCCAAGTGACCACCCTAACTGAACAGGGGTTACATACATTGCAGCAATTACACCAGCAACAAGATCACCATTACCAGCAAGTGATTGACCAACTTCCAATCGAGCAATTAACTCAACTTGAAAGCGCCTTAACCATCTATAACCAAGCACTGCTTAATACAGAACGACAAAAAGGTTTAAAGGTGCGTCCTTTAATTCACACAGACAACTCGGCAATAGCTTCCGTTATCCGTAACGTTTCCGCTGAGTTCGGTTTAACTGAAGAGCAAGGCTATGCCGTTGGCGATCCGACTTTAGATTGCATGAGTGAAGTATACTGCGCGAGCAATGCACAATATTGGATAGTAGAAGCTGGAGAGACCGTCGTTGGTGGCGGCGGTGTTGCTCCTTTAATTGGAGAGGAAGGGGTTTGCGAACTACAAAAGATGTATTTCTTACCTCAAATCCGAGGCAAAGGTTTAGCGAAAACGCTTGTCACCAAAGCGCTAAACTTCGCTCAGAAACAAGGTTACAAGCACTGTTACCTAGAGACCACCGCAGAATTAAGTGCCGCAGTGGCACTTTATGAATCATTAGGTTTTGAGCATATTAAGCAAGCGATGGGGAATACTGGTCATGAGGTTTGTGAAATTCGAATGCTGAAAGTGTTATGAGCTAAGCAGATCCTTTGCTTTGACAAACGCTTCTATCAACCCCAAAAAACAAAGTCATTAGTACTAGAAGATGGAATCATCAGCACCTGAAAAAAGAGCCATCACGCAGATAACACAGGAAAATGAGTCACGCATAAATCTTGGCTCAATCCCACCTGAAGCTTCAACTCTTGCCCATCTAGTTTGATTTCAAGTTGATACATATCGTCAGAATTAGGGTTATTTAAATCGATGTATTTAGGGGCTTCAATCTGGAATAGAGCGCCCGCATGGTCGGCTCTGACATCAAGTGGAACATGGTAAGTCATACCATTAAATTTGATCGAAGCAGAAATGAGGCCCGAGGCGAATGTTTGATAGTAGACATCCACTTTAAATTCACAGCCGCCACCGTAATGCCAAATCTGCTCAGTGGTAATATGATCTAGGCGAACGTGTTTAATAAATTGTAAGTACGGCGCTTTCCAGATCCCGATACGACGATCAGAAGGCGTCACTTTCTGTTCACCTAAAGTGCATATATCCAATTTATCTTCTTCAAACAATAAATCTTCTTCTTGCTCTAAAAAGAGAACTTCAAAGCGATTTCTCCCTAACTGTAAGTAAGGTCGAATGTCTTTCTTATATACGTTTTGAGTGGCATCGCAATCAAACAGCGCCACGCCATTCAACCTAACCTCCGCAAAATAATCGACACCAGCCATTACAAGCTCAACCGCAGGAAACGAGAGCATAGTTTCGTCTACATCAATATCATGCATTAAGTGCCACTCTTGATCCGCGATCATCTCTTCTGTTAAATCACTAGGCAGTACCGCACTTAATGCGGATGGGAAAGTAATATCATTTTGAGGTACAGAGAGATCGGTCAATGGTGAGATTTGCCACCAGCCAGCCAGAGGTAATTGCATAATATAAATTGAGCTAGATCAAGTTTGTCTGCATTATAGAGAATGGGTAGATAGAATGACATCTCTTTTTGAGGAATAAAAAATGCCGACTCATAAGCCGGCATTTTAGTAAACAAAAGGATAATTAACGATTACTCTTCGTCATCTTCTTCGTCTTCATGGATAGCGTCCTCACCTTCATAGTAAGTACCCCAGCCATCATAAATAATGTCGAACTTCTCAGCTAAGTTAACCAACTTAACCACTTGCTCATCAATCACATCTGCTTTTAATACAGATTGCATCGTCGCATCACAACAAAGAAGCTTGTTGCCATCTTCATCTTCTGTCTCTTCTGCTTCAAGAACTTCGAAACCCATCTTGAATGCTTCAACAACTGCTTTTTCAAGTACTTCAAAGTTTTCAGCAAAAAGGTGATGCTCGATGTCATACAGCGCATCCGGATCACTACCGTCTTCAATTAAGGCTTCAATGATGTCGCGTGTATCTTCTTTTTGAATCTCAATTAAATCTTCAACTGATAGATATTCATCTTCGTGAGACATGTTTGTGCTCCAGAATGTGTGCTTATAAGGATCAAATATTATAGCGATGAAATATGTCATGGATCGAGCTTAAAAGCCACTATCAAACTCTCCTAGAACCGATCTTTTCTGGATCAGATTTAAATATTTAATGGCGAGTAAAAAAACGAACAAGGTACATACAGGAAATTAACATTTTTTATGCATAACGAAATTCAGAACAATATTTTTATGGCTTAAAATGAGAAGTGCTCAGTAAACCGCCTGTTTATTGTCCTTGATTGCATATAGTCAAAACCAGAAGAGTGCATAATAACGTAATACAATGATAAAAATGGCATCCGTAATGAATATAAATTCACAATCAAGCTACTGAGACCGCCACTTTTCTATATCTCTCATTGCATATTCACTCACAACATATTGTTAAGATCGAATGTTAGCTTTCAGTATCAAAATTCACCAACCCCCTATATATCAGAGCTAAGCATTACAATAAGCCCACTTCATCAGAATGTTTCACTTATGTTCAATTTGCATATTGCCGATAACCTTGCCATAACTACATACTGGACTAATAGTAAGGATACAAAATGAGTAAGTTGTACGTTGGCTCTGAAGTCGGTCAGTTAAGACGAGTATTACTAAATCGCCCGGAACGCGCCCTCACCCACTTAACCCCATCCAACTGTCATGAACTTCTTTTCGATGACGTATTAGCAGTTGAAGCTGCCGGGAAAGAGCATGATGTTTTCGCCAATACACTTCGAAATCAAGGAGTCGACGTTCTCCTATTGCATGATCTTTTAGTCGAAACTCTCGATGTATCTGAAGCAAGAGAGTGGCTTCTGAAGACCCAAATCTCTAATTTCCGTTATGGGCCAACGTTTGCTCGTGAGCTGCGTATCTACCTCGCAAGTATGGACAATGAACACTTAGCGACGATACTTCTTGGTGGACTAGCCTACTCTGAGTTGCCTATTCAATCCTCTTCAATGCTACCTAAAATGCATCGCCCACTCGACTTTGTGATTGAACCTTTGCCTAACCATCTCTTCACTCGCGATACATCTTGTTGGGTATATGGTGGCGTCTCCCTTAACCCTATGATGAAAGCAGCAAGACAACGTGAAACGAATCACTTGCGTGCTATCTATCGCTGGCACCCCACATTTGCAGGGCAGGACTTCATTAAGTATTTCGATGATGAACATTTGAACTACGATAATGCCAATATTGAAGGAGGCGATGTTCTGGTGATCGGTAATGGTGCCGTTCTGATCGGTATTTCAGAGCGAACCACTCCACAAGGCGTTGAAAATATGGCGCAGAACCTTTTCAAAACAGGCCAAGCGAGTGAAGTGATCGCTATTGATTTACCTAAACATCGCTCATGCATGCACTTAGATACCGTAATGACTCACATGGATATTGATACTTTTTCCGTTTACCCAGAAATCGTTCGTAAAGATCTGAATACGTGGCGTTTAACTCCTAAACAGAATGGAGAAATGAAAGCGGAAGAGTCGCATAGCTATATGAGCGCCATTGAGTCGGCTTTAGGGATTGATCAACTTAAGATCATCACGACTGGTGGGGACAGTTATGAAGCGGAGCGTGAGCAATGGAATGATGCCAATAATGTTCTCACAGTGAAACCAGGGGTCGTCATCGGTTATGAGCGTAATGTCTATACCAATGAAAAGTATGATAAAGCAGGAATCGAAGTGCTTACCATCCCTGGTAATGAATTAGGACGTGGTCGTGGTGGCGCTCGCTGTATGAGTTGCCCTATTGAGCGTGATGGCATTTAGTTTATCTACCTATGAAAACTAATCTCTAAACCTTAATCTCTAAAACCTCTATCGATACTTCTAAGGGCTGATTTTTTCAGCCCTTTTCTATTTTTGCGATAAATAATTATTCACAATTATGGCATTTATATGTATAAGTGTTTTCTACCCTATTCATTATCTTAAGGAATGAGACATGGCTTTCAATTTGCGCAACCGTAATTTCTTGAAACTGCTCGATTACACTCCTAAGGAGATCCAATTTCTACTGGATCTCTCGATGGATCTTAAAAAAGCGAAATATGCTGGCACTGAGCAGAAGCGTTTAAGCGGTAAAAATATCGCTCTGATTTTTGAGAAAGCTTCCACGCGAACTCGTTGTGCTTTTGAAGTTGCCGCATTTGATCAAGGCGCTCAAGTTTCTTACCTAGGTCCATCGGGTTCTCAGATCGGTCATAAAGAGTCAATGAAAGACACCGCTCGTGTATTGGGGCGCATGTATGATGGAATTGAGTACCGCGGGTTTGGGCAAGATATTGTTGAAGAGCTTGGTGAGTATGCTGGCGTTCCAGTTTGGAATGGCCTCACCAATGAGTTTCACCCGACTCAGATTCTAGCCGACTTCCTCACCATGCTTGAACATGGCCGCGGCAAGTTGCTCCATCAAACAACTTTTGCCTACCTTGGCGATGCTCGCAATAACATGGGCAACTCACTGTTGGTTGGCGCTGCAAAAATGGGGATGGACATCCGTTTAATCGCACCAAGATCATTTTGGCCTGACGAATCATTAGTTAAAGAGTGTCAGCAAATCGCCGAACTTACTGGAGCGACGATTACTCTGACAGAAGATGTAAAACAAGGCGTGGAAGGTTGTGACTTTCTCTATACCGATGTTTGGGTCTCAATGGGAGAATCAGAACAAGCATGGGATGAACGTGTTGCATTAATGACGCCCTATCAAATCAACATGGATGTCATTAAAGCGACTGGCAACCCTCAAGTGAAATTCATGCACTGTCTACCTGCATTTCATAATGATGAAACAACTGTCGGTAAAGAAGTCTCCGACAAGTACGCCATGAATGGTTTAGAAGTGACTGATGAAGTATTTGAATCAGACTACTCGATTGTTTTTGATCAGGCTGAAAACCGTATGCACACCATCAAGGCTGTCATGGTTGCAACCTTAGGGAACTAAGTCTCACGAATTTATAGTTTTCAAAAATTTAAAGCTCTCACGAATTGAAAGCTTTCTCGAATTTAAAGTTTTCACAAGCGTAATAGGTGGCGACTTTTGCGCTTTACCTCTTCGGGGTTTGAAGGCAAACTAACCACCTAGTTTCCCCTAACAATCGATGGAATATTATAATGACTAAAGTTCTTCATACAGAATCAGCTCCTGCAGCAATCGGTCCATACATTCAAGGTGTTGACCTAGGCAGTATGGTTCTGACTTCAGGCCAAATCCCTGTAGATCCAGCAACAGGCGAGGTTTCTGATGATATCGCAGTTCAAGCTCGTCAATCTTTAGACAATGTAAAAGCTGTCGTTGCAGCATCTGGCTTAACCGTATCAGACATCGTTAAGATGACGGTATTCGTAAAAGACTTAAATGATTTCAGTGCTGTAAATGAAGTTTACGGTAAGTTCTTTGACGAACACAACGTTGAACATTACCCAGCGCGCTCTTGCGTTGAAGTAGCTCGTTTGCCAAAAGATGTGGGTATCGAAATCGAAGCGATTGCCGTTCGTAAATAATTCCCTTCCGGGAGTTATACCAATCACAGTAAGTAGATAGTCATAAATAGCGCAGGAAAAATGCTTGAGAACAAGGCAGAAATTTTCGATAAATAGTTATTCTACAATCAAAATTTTTAACGCCGTTATCGAGTATTTTAACAGGCTAGGATGACCAGTTATTTACTACGATTGGTATTACAATACGATAGAAACAAGAAAGGGTTGAACTCACCAGTTCAACCCTTTTTTTCTGCTTAAGGTTATTCTTAATCTGTAACGGTTTGCTTTTTATTAAGCAGAGCAACTTCTTGATCTAAAGCCTCGAGTTTCTCTTTCATTTGCTCACGGCATGTATTCGCAAGCTCTCGAATATTACTCTTGTTATAACCTTCAACACTCACTGGAGGAAGCATTTCAACGATAACGTGACCGTTATTCCAACGGTTCAGTTTTACACCACCCGTGCTGCTGCATACAATCGGTACGATTGGCACTTCAGCGCCAACGGCAGCATGAAATGCACCGGTTTTAAATGGCAACAAACCACGTCCACGCGAACGAGTTCCTTCAGGGAACATCCAAATAGAAACGTCACTATTTTTAATGCTGTTAACTACTTGATCAATCGTACCTACCGCTTTGCTGCGGTTCGCACGGTCAATCAAAATGTTACCTGTTAACCAGTAAAGCTGACCAAATAGCGGCATCCAAACTAAGCTCTTTTTTCCTACCGTAACTACTTTTGGTGTCACCGCAGCAGAAACTGTAAACAGATCCCACGTATTTTGGTGGTTAGCGACGTAAACGTGCTGGCCACGAGTGTAGGCATCATCAGGAAGGCGCAGCTCCAATTTAATACCAAACACTTTAGACATATAGCCAAAGTAACGGCCAAATCTAAATACATGCTTTGGGTTGCGTGGGCTAAACAAGCAGTAACCACAACCAAACACAAACATGACGATAGCAAAAACAACAACCGCCAACAGGCGTAAAAGTGCAATCATTTTAGTTCTCCAAACAACGCCCATGTTCCATTCGTATAAAATGGAACAGGAAGAAATTAATTCAATAAAAAAGCCGAAACCCTAGGATTCCGGCTTTCTAAGCAAGCGATCAGTTAGCTTGACTCTCGAAAACGCTCAATATTGGCGCCAAGAGCCGAAAGCTTATCTTCGATCTTATCGTATCCACGATCAATATGATAAATACGATCAACAATCGTCTCACCATTGGCGATACAACCAGCAATCACTAAACTTGCAGAAGCTCGTAAATCGGTCGCCATCACTTGAGCACCACTGAGCGATTCAGTGTCACCACAAATAACCGTATTACCTTCGATTTCCGCTTTTGCTCCCATACGTTGCAGCTCAGGAACGTGCATAAAGCGATTTTCAAAGATCGTTTCCGTGATCATGCCATTGCCTTTCGCCATCATATTCAACAACGTAAATTGAGCTTGCATATCGGTAGGGAAACCAGGGTGAGGTGCAGTAACAATTTTGACAGACTTTAACTCACGATCGGTCATATCAAGGCTGATCCAGTCATCACCAGATTCAACGACCGCTCCCGCTTCTTCTAATTTTGCTAATACGGCTTCAAGTAAATGTGGGTGAGTATTTTTACATACTACCTTACCACCAGATACCGCAGCAGCAACAAGGAAGGTCCCTGTTTCAATACGGTCAGCAACAACTGAGTGCTTACCACCACCAAGGCGTTCAACCCCTTCAATGGTAATGGTATCAGTACCTGCACCAGACACTTTCGCGCCAATGGCATTTAAGAAATCAGCAGTATCTACAATTTCAGGTTCACGCGCTGCGTTGTCTAAAATTGTCGTACCTTCTGCTAAGGTCGCCGCGCACATAATAGTGATCGTTGCGCCAACACTGACTTTGTCCATGACAATGTGAGCGCCTTTTAAACGACCATCAACTTCAGCTTTAACGTAACCATCTTCAAGCGTAATCGTTGCACCTAATTGCTCTAAACCATGAATATGGAGATCCACAGGGCGAGCACCAATCGCACAACCACCAGGCAAAGAAACCTGACCTTGACCAAAACGAGCGACCAAAGGACCTAAAGCCCAAATAGAAGCACGCATCGTTTTCACTAAATCATATGGCGCACAATATTCATTGATTTGACTACCATCGACATGCACGCTGCCATTACGGCTCACTTTTGCACCTAAACGCTTAAGCAGTTCCATCGATGTATCGATATCACGAAGATGCGGCACGTTCGCCACTTCAACTGGCTCTTCCGCTAAGATAGATGCAAATAAAATAGGAAGTGCTGCGTTTTTAGCACCAGAGATAGTCACTTCACCTGTTAACGGTGAATCAGACCCAATAACTCGAAACTTTTCCATCAATAAACCTTACAGCGACATCAATTTCTTATCGCGATCCCACTCTTCTGGAGTAAACGCTTTGATTGAAAGTGCGTGAATGTCATTACGTTGAATATAATCCGTTAGCGGACCATAAATTAATTGCTGCTTCTTTACTCGGCTCATGCCATCGAAACAAGCATCAACTGCGATTACTTCAAAGTGACTGCCTTCGCCTTTCACTTTGATCTCTTGAAGGCCTAGTGCTTCTTCTAATAATTGTTGTACTTTTGTGCTGTCCACAAATCACCCCTGCCTAGTTTTGGATATGTTCAGCCATCAATGGCTGTATATTGCTCAATTGGAACAATGTGCGTAATTGTTCTGGCACGAAACCGAGCATTATATGACAATTTTGTTTTTTTGCATGCTCTATTAAGTGGATTAACATCACCATTCCAGACGAATCAATACGCTGAACTGACGATAAATCAACATTTACTTGAGTTTGAGCTATTTTCCAAGCTCGTAAATATTCCCATAACGCGGGGACTGTATCTCTATCTAAGTCACCACTTAGCGCAAATTTATCGTCGCTCAGTTGCTGCCATTGTGAGTGGGTCATTATTTAGCACTCTCAAAACGAATCGGTTGTTTCGCTAATCTTTCTAGCTCTTGAGCGACAGCGACAATCCCATCTTGACGAATTTTACCGTTCCACTCTGATTGCTTACTCGATAACAGGCTAATTCCTTCCGCGATCATATCAAATGCTTTCCACTCACCTGTTTTCTTATCTTTTCTTAGCTTGAATTCAAGTTTGATGTTCGGTCGAGGAGCATCGACAATATCAACTCTTACGCTTGCAATTCGTTGAGTCGGTTTGATTTTAGATTCGGGTGCAAACTCAATAACTTGATCCGTATATTGAGTCAGAACTTGCGCGTAAGACGCGACTAAATAACCACGAAACGCATCAATAAAGACTCTTACATCTTTCTTGTACCCTTTTGGATTCTCTTTTTTCGCCGCTTTTAAGTTAGGTCCAAGTAGTTTCAAAGCAGCATACTGCTCATTGACATACGGCATTAACTCTTCTTCTACAACCACTTTCAAATGTTCTGGGTCGTTTTGAATGATCGCCTGATCCGCTTTCAAACGAGAAAATGCTTGCTCAGCTACCTGCTTCATCATTGCGTATGGCTGAGTTTGATCAACCTCTTGGGCAAATATCGGTAATGAATACAAAAATGCGGAGGCAATTAATAAAATTCGTTTAAACATAGGCACCTACTATTTATCGTCAGAGTTACTTTCAGAATCAGAGCCGCCAACGCTATACAAAACTTGGCCGATTAAATCTTCTAAGACTAATGCTGATTTAGTGTCTTCAATAAAGTTACCTTCAACCAACATCTCTTCATCGTCAAAAACGAAGCCAGGAACAAGGCCAATATACTGCTCACCAATAAGACCTGACGTTAAAATTTGTGCACTAGAGGTATCCGGAAACGGGCCGTATTGGCTATCAATAGATAACGAAACTACGGGTAAGTAACTTTCCGTGTCTAAAGTAATGTCACTCACGCGCCCAATCACTACACCACCAACCTTCACTGGTGAACGAACTTTTAAGCTACCGATGTTATCAAATGCCGCTTTAAGGGTATAAGTATCACTTGAACCTAGACCTTTAACGTCAGCGACTTGAAAAATCATCACCAAGATTGCGCAAATTCCTGTAATGACAAAACTGCCAACCCATAATTCTAATTTTCGAGTTTGTTGCATGATTAATTCCCAAACATCAATGCTGTAAGTATAAAGTCTAGCCCCAATACTGCTAGAGATGAATGCACAACTGTGCGTGTTGTCGCTCGGCTGATCCCTTCCGATGTCGGAATCGCATCGTAGCCATTAAACAGTGCAATCCATGTAACCGTAATGGCGAATACCATACACTTAATCATGCTATTGCCGATATCTTGTCCTAACTCCACTGAAGATTGCATCGCAGACCAGAAACTACCGTGATCGATGCCTTTCCAATCAACACCAACCAGTTGACCGCCCCAAATACCAACGGCCATAAAAATCATCGCCAATAATGGCATTGAAATTAACCCTGCCCATAGACGAGGCGCGATCACTCGCTTAAGCGGGTCCACAGCCATCATTTCTAAGCTTGAAAGCTGTTCTGTTGCTTTCATGAGACCAATCTCCGCAGTTAATGCTGAGCCTGCTCGACCAGCAAACAGTAAAGCGGTAACCACTGGCCCAAGTTCACGTAGCAAAGAGAGAGCCACCATTTGGCCTAAGCTACCCTCCGCACCATAGTCAATTAAGATCACGTAGCCTTGTAAGCTAAGAACCATGCCGATAAATAGACCAGAAACCACAATAATCGCGAGTGACTGAACGCCAACATGATAGAGTTGCTTGATCAATAGAGGGAGATTTTGCATCGGTCGAGGTCGCCCTACCAATGCGCCAAATAACATAAGGCTCGCACGCCCCCAAGCTTCGCATATCGCTAAGGTTCGACGCCCTACTTTGGCAATGTAATTTGCAAACATTTAGAACAGATCCTTTTCTAAACTTTGTGCAGGGAAGCGGAATGGAACAGGACCATCGGCTTCACCTTGGAGAAATTGTTGGACCATAGGATCAGGGTTATTGCGTAACTCTTCAGGTGAACCACACGCTATAATCCGCCCATCAGCCAAGAGATAAACCCAATCCGCAATGCTCATTACTTCTGGAACATCATGAGAAACAACAATAGAGGTAAGCCCTAACGCATCGTTTAGGTTACGGATTAATTTGACGAGAACACCCATTGTAATCGGGTCTTGCCCGACAAAAGGTTCGTCATACATGATTAAATCAGGATCTAATGCAATCGAACGAGCTAAAGCCGCCCTTCTTGCCATCCCCCCTGATAGCTCACTTGGCATCAGTTCGGCTGCACCGCGTAAGCCAACGGCCTCAAGTTTGAGTAACACGATGGTTCGTAGTAACTCTTCACTTAATTCCGTATGTTCACGCAACGGAAACGCCACGTTATCAAACACATTTAAGTCCGTGAACAGCGCTCCAGATTGAAACAGCATGCTCATTTTTTTTCGTGCTTGATACAGTTTTCGACGGCTTAACTGAGGAATGTCATCACCATCAAACAATATTTGACCTTGTTCTGGTAACAACTGTCCGCCGATCAAACGCAAAAGCGTCGTTTTTCCGATCCCAGACGGCCCCATGATCGCCGTTATTTTACCTTCGGGAACATGTAAACTGATGTCATCGAAGATAAGACGATTTCCACGAGAAAAAGTTAAATTATGAATCGTTACAAGATCGGAACTAGGCATAGTATCTCTATATTGTTCGCTATCAAAAGTGGGTAGCTATCAAAAATCACCGATATTAATTAGTAATCATAAGCATTAAAAAATAGAATTAAAAGCACTGTTCGATTAAATTACGTAATAATGACAACTCACGTCATTTAGAGCCAAGATAATAAGTCTGACAATAAAACTCATTATTTTACAGATTAATAGCAATTTATCTTATCTTCATCTTCCCTTTTAGCAGCCAACAGGTCAAAATTAGCGGTTATCTAACTTTAATATTTGGGAATCATCATGCTTGAAGCCGTTGCGTTTCTTATTGTAGGTCTAATCTTTTTAGTTTGGAGTGCCGACAAATTAGTCTTTGGTGCAGCTGCACTTGCAAGAAACGTCGGGATCTCACCACTAGTGATTGGCATGACAATTCTAGCGATGGGCTCTTCCGCTCCAGAAATGATGGTTTCAGCAACCGCCGCTCTTGATGGAAAAACCGATACGGCGGTGGGTAATGTGCTTGGTTCTAATATAGCCAACATTGCCTTAATTCTCGGCATTACCGCACTGATAAAACCCATGTCGATCAGTTCAGGCGTCATTCGTCGTGAACTGCCGCTCATGATTGCAGTGACACTTTTGGCTGGTGCTCTTCTATGGGATAGCCACTTAGGTTTTCACGAAGGCATCTTACTGTTTGTTCTTTTCGCGACATTTTTAATTGCCATGCTACAGATCAGTCGCAATGAGAAAAAAAATGGCGACGCCTTCATCGAAGATCAAGAGTCAGAGATTCCAGAAGGTGTCAGTAACAAAAAAGCGGCGATGTGGGTCGTTATTGGTCTTATCGTTCTCCCATTATCTGCGGATATTTTGGTCGACAACGCTGTCGTTATTGCTAAATTTTTCGGTATGAGTGATTTGGTTATCGGCCTAACCATTATTGCGATTGGAACAAGCCTTCCAGAACTTGCTGCATCATTAGCAGGTGTCATGAAAGGCGAAGATGATATGGCCGTCGGTAATATTATTGGTTCCAACGTATTTAACATCCTTGCCGTGATGGGGATCCCTGGCGTGTTGAACCCGTCAATCCTCAGCGAGTACGCCATGGGCCGAGATTTTTGGGTCATGCTAGGCCTATCACTTCTTCTTGTTGTGATGGCGTTAGGAAAATCTCGCAGCATTAACCGTATTGAAGGTGGCATTCTGCTAGTCTGCTTCCTTACTTACCAAGGTTATTTATTTATGAACATGGCCGCTTAACCGTGTTTGCCATCGTTCCACGACGATAAAGTCTTTTAATTCGCTCAAGTTCCGGAGTTATTAATGCCTACTACATTTGACTATCGCAGTGTTGCAGAACAAGTGTTACAAACGGAAATTGCTGGTCTACAGCAGTTATCGCAATACTTTGATGACCAATTTTGCCAAGCGTGTGAGCAGATCTTACAAAACCAAGGCAAAGTCGTGGTTATGGGGATGGGTAAGTCTGGTCATGTCGGAAAGAAAATAGCCGCGACCCTGGCGAGCACAGGAACATCCTCTTTCTTTGTTCACCCGGGGGAAGCTGCACACGGTGATTTAGGTATGATATCACCAGGCGATATCGTCATTGCTATCTCAAATTCTGGCGAGTCATCTGAAATTCTGAGTCTTTTTCCTGTGTTAAAGCGCCTCAATATCCGCATCATTAGCATGACAGGCAAAGCCGAATCTAATATGGCGAAACTGGCGGATCTGCACTTACGAATTACAGTGCCGGAAGAAGCATGTCCATTAGGGTTAGCACCCACAACGAGCACCACAGCAACACTCGTGATGGGTGATGCGCTTGCTGTCGCCCTGCTTCAAGCAAGAGGGTTTACCGCTGAAGACTTCGCTCTTTCCCACCCTGGCGGTGCTCTAGGTCGTAAACTGCTGCTAAAATTAGAAGACATTATGCACACTGGTGATGAACTGCCAGTCGTAACACCTAACGCGTTAATCCGAGATGCCTTACTTGAAATTTCGCAAAAAGGATTAGGTATGACCGCCATTGTGGATGATAACGACCAAATGGTTGGAGTGTTCACTGATGGTGATTTACGCCGAACGTTGGACAAACGCATTGATATCCACAGCGCCACCATTGGCGAAGTGATGACACAGAACCCAACGGTTGCAGAACCCAATATGCTCGCGGTTGAAGGCCTGAACTTAATGCAAGATAAAAGCATTAGTGGCTTAATGCTATGCGACAATGGCAAACTTGTTGGTGCACTAAATATGCATGATCTATTGAAAGCTGGAGTGATGTAATGACTCAAATGACCGAAACATTATACGGCCCAGTCGCCACTGACATCATCAATATTGCAAAAGAGATCAAACTGCTTATCTGTGATGTCGATGGCGTATTTTCTGATGGTTTAGTCTACATGGGGAATAATGGCGAAGAGCTAAAAACCTTTCATACTCGTGATGGGTATGGCGTGAAATCATTAATGAATGCAGGCATTGAAATAGCCATCATTACAGGACGCCAATCTCAAATTGTCGAAAATAGAATGAAAGCGTTAGGTATCTCGCTGATTTACCAAGGGCAAGACGATAAAGTAAAAGCGTATCGTGATATTTGCGAAAAATTAAACATTGCGCCTGAACATACAGGCTATATTGGTGACGATCTTATCGATTGGCCAGTGATGGAACAGGTTGCGCTTAAAGTTTGTGTGGCAGACGGTCACCCTCTTCTTGTCCAACGCGCTAACTACGTCACTACCATTCATGGTGGGCGTGGTGCAGTTCGAGAAGTCTGTGATTTGATTTTGCACGCACGCGATGAGCTGGATACCCATAAAGGTTTAAGTATATGAGTTTGTCTCGTATTCTTTATATCTTACTGCTATTTATTGCCTCTTGGTCTACTTATTACCTTTTCGATAAGAGCCAAGGCACAACCGTTCAAGTTGCTCCTAACTTAGAACTTCCAATGTTCAGCGGTAAGAACTTAGAGAATATATCCTTCAATTCAGAAGGCGTTCGTAGCCACAGCATTACATCGACAAATTTAGACCACTACGCAAAAAGTGGTGAGACTATTTTTGAGAACCCAAAACTGTCTGTTTTCCGAGATGGAAAAACAGTGGAGTGGAAAATTACGGCTCGCCGAGCTGTTCTCGATGAAGAGCAAGTACTGACACTTTATGATAATGTGTCTGTAGAAAATTTATTGCCTGGCGCCAGCTTTAAAAGCATGTCGACAGATGAATTGCGTATTGAACTCGTGAGCCGAAATTTTCAAGCCAACAACAGTGTCTTGTTGATTGGTCCTCAGTTTAAAACTGAAGGACAAGCGATGAAAGGCAGTTTCGAACACAATAACGCCACCCTCTTTAACCATGTTCAAGGTAGATATGAAACTCTTACACCTTAGCTTATTAGCGTTTGCTTTCGCGGCACCAAATGCACTTGCGCTATCGTCAGATACCGACCAGCCAGTATACATTGACTCTGATAGCCAGCAGCTTGATATGAAAAGCAACCAAGTTACTTTTATTGGTGATGTGAAATTGAAACAAGGTAGCATCAGTATCAATGCCGATACCATCACCGTCACTCGAAATCCAGATGATGGTTCAATTAAGCAGATCAAAGCATTGGGTGCGCCAGCCTCTTTTTCTCAGTTAACCGATGATGGTAAAACCCTCTCAGGTGAAGCCGAGAAACTTAATTATCAATTATCATCTGATGAACTTCTGATGACCGGTGAAGCAACGCTCTCCCAAGATGGAAATGTCATCAAAGGCTCTTCCATTCAATACCAAATTAAGTCTCAAAAACTGGTTGCTGACAGTAACCAAGATGAACGCGTAACCACGGTATTACAGCCTTCAACTCAACAGCCGAATAAGTAACTATGTCTGTACTCAAAGCGGAAAATTTAGCCAAGAGCTATAAGAAACGAAAAGTGGTCACCGATGTTAGTCTTGAAGTCAATTCAGGGCAGATTGTTGGTTTATTGGGGCCAAATGGTGCAGGTAAAACCACCTCTTTTTATATGATTGTAGGTTTAGTTGCTCGTGATGAGGGCACCATCAGTATCGATGGTGAAGATATCAGTATTCTGCCAATGCACAGTCGATCTCGCTTAGGTATTGGTTACTTGCCTCAAGAAGCGTCGATTTTCCGTAAGTTGTCTGTAGAAGATAACATTATGGCCGTCCTACAAACTCGTAATGAACTGACGAGAGAAGAGCGACAAGATAAGCTTGAAGATCTTTTAGAAGAGTTTCACATTCAACATATCCGTCTTAGTAACGGTATGGCACTTTCTGGTGGTGAGCGCCGCCGAGTTGAAATCGCACGCGCCCTTGCTGCTAACCCACAGTTTATTTTACTTGATGAACCCTTTGCAGGTGTCGATCCCATCTCGGTGATTGATATTAAGAAAATCATTGTTCACTTGCGAGACCGTGGCTTAGGCGTACTCATAACCGATCATAACGTGAGAGAAACGCTTGATGTCTGTGAAAAGGCTTACATCGTTAGTCAAGGCCACTTAATTGCGGAAGGCACTCCTGAAGACGTCCTCAATAATGAGCAAGTAAAACAAGTTTATCTCGGTGAACAATTCCGTCTATGATTAAATAGAGAACGGAAAAAACTAGAATAATAAGGTAAACCATACTGAATGAAACCTTCACTACAACTTAAGCTAGGTCAACAGTTAGCAATGACACCTCAGTTACAACAAGCGATCCGTTTGTTGCAACTGTCGACATTGGATTTACAACAAGAGATCCAAGAAGCGCTAGAATCCAATCCACTTCTCGACATAGAAGAAGGAAATGATGAAAGTGCCGCTACTGATGACAAAAGCAGTAGTGAGGCGAACAACGCTTCAGAATCCTTAAACGCTGAGACCACCAACGCTGAACCCACAAGCGAACCTGAACTACCTGACAGTTCAGATCTCATAGAGAAGTCAGAAATCAGCAATGAACTCGAAATAGACACCACTTGGGAAGATGTTTACAGCGCGAATACGGGCAGCACAGGCATCGCTTTTGATGATGACATGCCCGTATATCAAGGTGAAACCACCCAAAGCCTACAAGATTACTTACTGTGGCAACTCGACTTAACCCCATTTAGTGACACAGATAGAACCATTGCTCTCGCGATTATTGATGCGATTGATGATTATGGCTACCTCACCACCTCTAGTGAAGATATTTTAGAGAGCTTTGATAATGAAGAGATAGAACTCGACGAAATTGAAGCGGTAAGGAAAAGAGTTCAGCAGTTTGACCCACTAGGCGTTGGCTCACTTAACCTTCAA
The DNA here is from genome assembly GCF_050337905.1 of Vibrio clamense. Classification (NCBI taxonomy): domain Bacteria; kingdom Pseudomonadati; phylum Pseudomonadota; class Gammaproteobacteria; order Vibrionales; family Vibrionaceae; genus Vibrio; species Vibrio clamense. Next base: position 30,002 of record NZ_JAKJTJ010000030.1, read on the forward strand.
GACTGTTTACTGTTACAACTTGCCACCTACCCTGAAGATACCCCTTGGCTCAATGAAGCCAAACTCGTATTGGCCAATCATATTGATCAACTCGGTAATCGTGACTATAAGTTGGTGATCAAAGAGACCAAGTTAAAAGAGGCGGAACTACGTGAAGTTCTGCACCTTATCCAGCAGTTAGATCCAAGGCCGGGAAGTAAAATCACCCCCGACGAAACCGAATATGTCGTGCCTGATGTCTCTGTCTTTAAAGATCACGGCAAATGGGTGGTAACCATTAACCCAGATAGCGTTCCTAAGCTAAAAGTTAATCAACAGTATGCGCAATTAGGCAAAGGCAATAGCCCAGATAGCCAATACATCCGAAGCAACTTACAAGAAGCGAAATGGTTAATTAAAAGCCTAGAAAGCAGAAACGAGACGCTGCTCAAAGTTGCAAGGTGCATAGTTGAACATCAACACGATTTCTTTGAATATGGTGAAGAAGCGATGAAACCTATGGTACTCAATGATGTAGCACTATCAGTAGAGATGCATGAATCCACCATATCTCGTGTCACCACACAAAAATTCATGCATACACCCAAAGGAATATTTGAGCTCAAATATTTCTTCTCTAGCCATGTGAGTACCGACAATGGTGGAGAATGTTCATCAACAGCAATACGTGCACTAATTAAAAAATTAGTTGCCGCAGAAAACACAGCAAAACCTCTGAGCGACAGCAAAATTGCGGCTCTACTGGCTGACCAAGGGATTCAGGTTGCTAGAAGGACGATAGCGAAGTACCGAGAATCATTAGGCATTGCCCCTTCAAGTCAGCGTAAACGCCTGCTTTAAGGCCAATAACTGAAAAGGAAAGTCTATGCAAATCACCATTAAAGGCCATCACGTTGATCTTACCGATTCAATGCAAGACTATGTTCAAACCAAGTTTCAAAAACTTGAGCGATTTTTTGATCACATCAATAATGTTCACGTAGTATTACGCGTAGAAAAAGTGACTCAAATTGCTGAAGCGACTCTCCATGTTAACCTTGGGGATATTCATGCTACCGCTGAAGATGAAAACATGTACGCCGCGATCGACTCACTTATTGATAAGCTCGTTCGCCAACTTAATAAACACAAAGAAAAGCTAAGTAGTCACTAACCATGCAATTAAGCGAAGTACTTTCATTGAACTGCACAAAAAGTGCAGTTCAATGTACTAGTAAAAAAAGAGCCCTAGAACTGATCAGTCAGATTGCGGCTGAATACACGGGCCAAAACTCCCACGAACTCTTTGAATGCATGCTCAGCCGTGAAAAAATGGGCAGTACTGGCATCGGAAATGGGATAGCCATTCCCCATGCTCGTATGTTTTCAAGTGACAAAGCCATCGCTGTCTTACTTCAGTGCCAAGAACCGATTGAGTTCGATGCCATTGATAACCGTCCTGTCGACCTTCTTTTTGCTCTTCTTGTTCCTGACGAACAGTGTAAAGAGCACCTAAAAACCCTCTCGTGTATGGCAGAACGTTTAAACGATAAACAGACATTAAAGCAGTTACGTAAAGCTCAAAGTGACGAAGAGCTATACAACATCATGACTCAAGCGTCTTCAACAAATAACGAACAGGATTCACCGTGCGTTTAATTGTAGTAAGTGGACAATCTGGAGCGGGAAAAAGCGTTGCATTACGAGTATTAGAAGACCTTGGTTATTACTGCGTTGATAACCTTCCAGTCAATTTACTCGATGCGTTTGTAACTTCAGTGCAGAGTGGCAAACAGAACGTTGCCGTAAGTATCGACATTCGAAACTTACCAAAAGAGCCCACTCTTGTTTCCGAAACGCTAGAAAGGTTGAAGCCTCACAATGACGTCAGCGTATTGTTTCTGGATGCCAATGAAGAGACATTATTAAAACGTTATAGTGAAACCCGTCGGATACACCCTCTGTCGCTCAATGATGATAAGCCATCCCTGATCCAAGCAATTCAGCGTGAGAAGGCGATACTCTCTCCCTTAAAAGAGCAAGCTGACTTAGTTTTAGATAGCACCAACCAGTCACTTTATGATTTAAGTGAAACGATACGAATGCGTATTGAAGGACGAGAACGCCAAGATTTAGTCATGGTATTTCAATCTTTTGGTTTTAAATATGGCTTACCTAGCGATGCAGACTATGTGTTTGATGTTCGCTTTTTACCGAACCCACACTGGGAACCTGATTTACGCCAATTTACCGGTTTAGATGCCCCCATAAAGTCGTTTTTAGAAAGCCATTCCGAAGTGATTGAACTCAAGCAACAGATCCAAAAGTTTATTGAGAACTGGTTACCTATGCTTGAGAAAAACAACCGCAGCTACCTCACGGTTGCGATTGGTTGTACCGGAGGAAAGCATCGCTCAGTCTATATCACCCAACAAATTGGGGAATATTTTTCAGAGTTAGGTCATCAAGTTCAAATTCGTCATGCCTCATTAGAAAAAAATAAATAGGGAATAGCATGAAACTCAGCAAGACGGTTCTTATTCAAAATAGACTAGGTTTACACGCTCGAGCTGCAGTAAAACTGGTTGAAGTAGCGCAAAGTTTTGATGCCATCATTACCGTTCATAATCACGAAGATAAAACCGCAACCGCTGACAGCGTAATGGGTTTATTGATGTTGGAGTCCGCCCAAGGACAAGACATAACCGTTCATAGTGAAGGCGGACAAGCTCAGCAAGCTCTTGATGCGGTATGTGAGTTGATTGAACATAAATTTGATGAAAGCGAATAATCTTTCACAGATCTTTCCTGCACTTATTATTGAATCTCAGCCATATCACCTCTATTTTTAAACAGACTTATCTTCGCTCGAACCAAAAGCCAATAAATTCTTGCAGAAACAAGTATTTTGAGGTGGTTTGAGCATAAAATTAAGTTACTATTCCAACCATTATCAGTTTAACGAGTTAGGAGGAAACCATGGCAGAGCAATTAGAATTCGACCAAGCTCACCAAACCCTCCAAGAAGTTAGTGAAGCGCTAGAAAATGGCCGTTTTGTTCATGTCCGTCGCCAACTTCAGGACATGGAACCCGAAGATATTGCTCACCTGCTGGAAGCTTCTCCACGTAAAGGTCGTGAAGTACTTTGGCAACTCACCGATCCTGAAGATTATGGTGAGATCCTTGATGAATTAAACGAAGATGTAAAAGATGGCCTCGTATCCAAAATGGCCCCAGAGACGCTTGCAGAAGCAACTGAAGGCATGGATACTGATGATGTCGCTTACGTACTTCGTAGCTTACCGGATAAAGTGTCAAAAGAAGTACTGTCGCAAATGGACAGTGCTGATCGTGCTCGTGTAGAAACCGCTCTATCTTATCCAGAAGATACCGCGGGTGGGATCATGAACACCGACGTAATCACGATTCGTGCTGACGTCGATGTGGATGTGGTATTACGTTATCTACGTATGAAGGGTGAATTACCCGAAGCCACGGATGCTCTCTACGTCATCGATGATGAAATGCGTTTAATTGGCCACTTATCATTAGTTTCACTGCTGACAACTCAACCCGATGTACCTGTTACTGAGGTGATGGATGATGCAGATGAAGCGATCTCGGTTGATGCCAGTGACTCAGATGTCGCCAGCCTGTTTGAACGACGTAACTGGGTATCGGCTCCTGTCGTTGATGAAAACCAACACCTCGTTGGCCGTATCACCATCGATGATGTGGTTGATATTATCCGTGAAGATGCCGAACACTCGATGATGAGTATGGCGGGTATGGATGATGACGAAGATACCTTTGCTCCTGTCGTAAAATCAGCACGACGTCGTAGTGTATGGCTTGGTGCAAATGTCCTTGCCGCCCTTGCTGCTGCGTCTGTTTCCAACATGTTTGAAGCAACCCTAGACCAAATGGCCGCCATTGCGGTATTAATGACCATTGTTCCATCAATGGGTGGTGTTGCCGGGAATCAAACCGTTGCACTAGTGATTCGCGGTTTAGCACTCGGTCATATCGGCGACAGTAACAAACGAGAACTCCTTTTTAAAGAAGCCGCCATTGGCTTTTTAAACGGCATTCTTTGGGCGCTGATCATCGGTGGGATTGTCGTAGCTTGGAAAGGAAATTGGATGCTTGGCGGTATTATTTCAGCCGCGATGATGACGAACTTGCTCATGGCAGGAATTGCGGGCGTGACGATTCCAATTTTCCTCAAGAAAATGAATATCGACCCAGCACTTGCCGGCGGTATGGCGCTCACAACCGTCACCGATGTGGTCGGTCTATCGGTATTCTTAGGGTTAGCCACAATACTTATCTAAGCGCAGTCAATATTTCGATATGATGCGACTGAAATAAGATACCAATCAAAAAAAAAGGGGTTAATGCACATGCATCAACCCCTTTTTTTAATCTTCACTCACTCACGAGAGTCGTGTTACTCACCCGCAATTTTTAATGATTCGAGTAGAATAGAACCCGTTTGGATTTGAGATCGTGTCTCCACATCATTACCCACTGCGACAATCTGCTTGAACATATCTTTCAGGTTACCCGCAATCGTAATTTCAGACACAGGGAACTGAAGCTCACCATTTTCAACCCAGAAACCTGCTGCGCCACGAGAGTAATCACCAGTAACGGTATTCACACCTTGGCCCATAACTTCAGTAACGAACAAACCAGTGCCTAACTCTTTTAGCATCTGCTCAAAGTTTTGACCTGTCGATTTCACAAACCAGTTATGGATGCCACCAGCATGACCCGTTGGCGTCATATCCATTTTACGCGCAGCGTAGCTCGTCAATAAGTAAGTTGAAAGCACGCCATCAGTAATAATATCGAGATCTTGAGTAAATACACCTTCGCTATCGAAAGGGCTTGAAGCTAAACCTCTTAATACATGCGGTTTCTCACATACATTAAACCAATCCGGTAATATCTCTTTACCTAAGTGATCCAGTAAGAATGACGCTTTGCGATATAGACTGCCGCCACTGATCGCGCCAACAAGGTGCCCCATTAAGCCTGTCGCTACATCGGCAGCAAACATCACTGGGTATTGACCTGTTGACAGCTTTTTCGCATCTAATCGGCTGACCGTCTTTTCAGCGGCTTCTTGGCCTACTCTCTCAGGCGTCCACAAATCATCGCGGTGACGAGCAAGGGTATAACTGTAATCTCGCTCCATCTCACCATTTTTGCCTTCGCCAATCACACAACAACTAGTGCTGTGACGACTTGAAGCGTAGCTTGCTAATAATCCGTGACTATTACCATAAACCTTCACACCGTAATGGCTATCGTAGCTAGCACCATCGCTTTGCTTAATTTTGTCACTGTAAGCAAGAGCTTGGCGTTCCGCTGCAATGGCAATTTCCGCCGCCGCATCAGGGTTTGGTTCATCAGGGTGAAACAGATCCAAATCTGGGATCTCTTTCACCATCATTTCTTTAGGTGCAGGGCCTGCAAAAGGGTCTTCTGAAGTGTACTGAGCAATATCAAGTGCAGCTGCAACCGTCTGTTGAATCGCTTTTTCGCTAAGATCGGATGTAGACGCACTGCCTTTACGTTGACCTCGATAAACCGTGATCCCTAGCGCACCATCACTATTAAACTCAACATTCTCGATTTCACACATACGAGTCGAAACACTAAGTCCAGTACTCTTAGTAATCGCGACTTCTGCAGCATCTGCACTGACTGCTGCCATATCCAAAGCTTTTGCTACTGCGGCTTCTAACTCAACGCGTTGTTGAGCGACTTGCTGTCTTACATCCATATTCAATCTAACTATTTGCTATCAATATTGATTAGGATAACAAGAATTTCGCTTTCTCCCCACGATTCTTGCTAAAATAGGGATATATTCGTTTGAGATAGTGATATAGGCATACAAACATGGCACGTAAAAACCAAAAAGCGCCTTGGGAACCAGAAGAAGAGATCATCTGGGTCAGCAAAACCGAGATGAAGGAAGACATGGAAGCACTGCAAGTTTTAGGTGAAGAGTTAATCTCGCTAAAACCATCAGTACTGGCTAAATTTCCACTGACGGAAGATCTTGCTGAAGCAATCAAGGACGCGCAACGCTTTAAAAATGAAGCTCGACGTCGCCAGCTACAATATATTGGCAAGTTGATGCGTTTCGTCGATCCTGAACCCATTCAAGCAGCGCTCGATAAAGTACGTAACAAGCACTCACAAGCGACGGCAACATTGCACAAGCTTGAGCAGACTCGTGATCGTATTATTGAGAACGGTGATAGTGCAATCGCAGAGGTGATGGAAACTTACCCATCAGCGGATCGCCAACGTCTGCGCCAGCTTGCTCGTCAAGCCAACAAAGAGAAGGCTGCGAAAAAAGCACCGAAATCTTCACGTGAAATCTTCCAAGTTCTCAAAGAGCTACACGAAGGCAATGAAGATTAATACGCTTTCACTTTAGTGGGCGATCAATAAATGGCTGACAGGTTCAGCCATTTTTTATGCCTGAAACATAATGTGAAGAAAGAGCACATCGACTCAATAAAGGCGAATAAGTAAAATGAAAGGCAGGTTACTACTCCCCCGCTTTCACAAAATCACTCAACATATTGTTGTCATGGGTTGCCTTAAGATTTTCAATAGACTCACACAGCATCACCTTACCTTGAGCTAAAAATGCAAAATGGCTGGCAATGGCTTTGGCATCACTAATATGGTGAGTCACCATCACAACCGTAATCTCTCTTTCTGCGGCAAGTCGTTTAACAAGATTGAGCATTTCAGCACGAAGAATCGGGTCCAGCGCTGAAAACGGTTCATCTAACAACCAAACTCGATGAGGCTGTACAAAACAACGCGCCAGTGCGACACGTTGTCTCTGCCCTCCCGATAAGTGCTCAGGTAAGCGATCTAACATGTCAGCGACACCAACTTGCAGGGCGGCATCATTCACTTGCTTCACTTGATCTGCGGTCAATTTAAGCCCCGGATGAAGCCCTAGGCCAATATTTTCTCGAACGGACAAGTGAGCAAACAAGTTATGTTCTTGAAATAACATCGCAAGTGGTCGCAAGTAAGGCTCTTGTCCCAGAACAGACGACCCATCAACACGAATATCCCCATCGGTTGGGTCAATAAAACCAGCAACCAAACTGAGTAACGTTGATTTACCAGCACCACTTGGCCCCATCAGCGCCACAATAGAACCTTGCTTCGCAATTAGGTCAAATTCAAATCCTTCATGATGGTAGTCATATTGGACATTTGAAAGCTGAATCATAAATATTCCTTAACCGCCTGTGGACGGGAGTTTTTCGCCTTAGGCGTCACTTGAAATGCACGTTCAATGATGGAGAAGCACGCCACGCACAGCAGTAATAAACTCAAAGCAACCACAGCAGCAGCCTCCATTTGATAACTGCCTAATAACTGAAAAAGGTAGAGAGGTAAGGTTCTAAATTCTTGGCTACCAAAAAGAGCTATCGCACTTAAATCGCCAACAGACAGCATAAAACTCAGCGCAAATGCATTAGCGATAGGCTTGCGTAATGCTCGCCACTCCACAAGACGAAAACGTGAGAACCCACTCATTCCAAGACTTGGGCATAATAATTGGTACTGCTGCGCAATATGCAGCATAGGCTGAGATAGAGTTTTAATCACGTATGGCAACGCCATTAAACTGTTCACACCAATAACAATCATCGGAGCAATGCTGAAAACATCCGTGATATTACGCAGCAGTAAAAATAGCCCCGTACTAATGACTAACCCTGGCGTCACGAGAATAATCGTCCCGACCAGTTCGATACCATCGGCTTTCAAGCTTTGAGAACGCAATCGCCACGCTCGACTCGTCAATAGGATGGCCATCCCCGAGATCAATGACAACCCGCTGGCTAAGATGGCGATCTTAAGGGAAGAGAACATGGCTAGCCAAAAGCTCATATCGCTCAACACCGACAACGCTTTCACATTCATGCCACTGAGTACCACCATCAATAATGGAGGTAATACGAGCATTGAGACACCCATGATCCAAAAGCCATCCCAGCATTTAGCCGCCATCGAATCTCGAGTCATAAAGGTATTGCGACTGACCTGTCCATTGGATACCGATATTGGTTTTGATAAGCGTTGAATCGACATCGATAACACTCCACATAACAGCATTTGCCATACCGCCAGCAGCGCACCAGATTGCAAATCAAAATCAAACTTAATCGCTTGGTAGATAGCCAGTTCGATAGTGGTGGATTTGGGGCCGCCGCCTAGAGCCATCACCGTTGCAAAGCTAGTAAAACAGAGCATGAACACTAAGCCACACACATGAGGAAGTTGCTGTCGTAATCTAGGCCATTCAACCCACTTAAATTTATCCCAATGACTCATTCCAAGGTGAGCACATAGCTTGTGTTGCTCGGCTGGAACCGCATCTAAAGATTGTAATAATAAACGGCTAGCATAAGGTAGGTTAAAGAAAACATGCGCCAGTAAAATGCCATTTAGGCCGTAAATAGAAAACGGTAATTGATGTTCAAACCACGCAAATAAGCTGGCAAGTAAACCACTATTTCCATAGATCGCCAATAAGCCAAATACCCCCACCAGCACTGGTAACACCAATGTTGACGCGAATAATTTGAGTAATAATGAACGACCAAAAAACTGGCGACGAAACAGAGCGTGCGCCACAGGAATAGCAAAACCGACACTCAGTAACGTTGAGAGCCCGGCTTGATAAAAGCTAAATTTGGTCACATGACGATAATAGGGATCAGACCAAACACTAGAAAGCTCTAGCGAAGGCGCATACTGAAAAAGTGCAGCCAGAGCACAAAGAACAAAGGTCGCGATAACTATCGCGACCCATAATCCAACTTTAGGAACTGAATTCATTAATTCTATTGACTAATTAGTATTAAAAAGTGAGCGCATGTTGCCATTCACGGATCCAAGGCTTACGCATTTCAGCCACCTCTTCTGCACTGAAGCTTAATGCTTGCTTTGGTAAAGAAAGTGTTTCAAACCCTTTTGGCAAGGCGACATTTGTAACTGGGTACATCCAGTTCCCGGTAGGCATGACCGATTGGAAGTCATCACTTAAAATGAAATTCATGAACTCATTCGCCAGCTTTTCATTGTTCGAGCCCTTCACTTTTGCCGCGACTTCAACTTGAGTGTAATGCCCTTCTGCAAAATCCGCTGTCGCATACTTCGTCTCATTTTCAGCAATAATATGGTAAGCCGGAGAGGTCGTATAAGAGAGCACTAAATCAGACTCACCCTCTAAGAACATCGAGTAAGCTTCAGACCAACCTTTCGTTACTGTGACCGTTTTCTTAGCCAATTTTTTCCATGCATCACTCGCACTGTCGCCATAAACAGACTTCATCCACAGCATCAAACCTTGGCCCGGAGTTGAAGTTCGCGGGTCTTGATAAATCACTTTCAAGTCATCACGTTGCTCCACCAGCTCTTTCAAGCTTTTCGGTGGATTGGCCAATTTCTCAGTGTTGTATACAAAGGCAAAGTAACCGAAGTCATAAGGAACAAACGTCGTATCTGTCCAACCTTTTGGCAAAGCAACAGAAGAGGTATCAACGTGATGCTCAGTCAATAAACCGGTTTTCTTCGCTTCTACCATTAAGTTGTTGTCCAAACCCAATACGATATCCGCTTTGGTATTTGAGCCTTCAAGACGCAGACGATTTAAGATCGACACTCCATCATCAAGCGCGACAAAATTCACGTCACAACCACACTTTGATTCAAATGCTTTCTCAACAGCCGGGCCCGGGCCCCACTCTGATGCAAAAGAGTCATAAGTATAAATAGTCAGTGTGTTATCAGCGGCAGACGCCGAAAAAGAGATGATGGTAGCAAGTGCTACTGCGGTTAGAGTGGTTTTCACTGTTCGCTTTCCTTGTAGTAGGTACGACACAGGACTTGAGGGAGGAATACGAAAAGGTTGCTCCAAACTCAATTCCTACGCCGGCATTATCCGGTTCAGGTTTACGGGTCCCAAGCAGATGCTTGATCTCAGCTGATCATCCACAAAATGAATGACTGGCCCCCCGATGAGTAAGTCGAATTGTAATGGTAATTAGATCAATAAGCCATAAGGATCAAGATTCAAGCTTCACAACTCGCTGATCATAACCCCAACGAGGCACTAAACCTTGTTCAATACCAAGATGATCAAGCACTCGTGCCACCATGAAATCGATGAGATCTTCAATGGTTTTAGGTTGATGATAAAAACCTGGAGCCGCAGGCATGATAGTGACACCCATGGTCGAAAGCTTATGCATATTTTCTAAATGCAGAGTTGAAAATGGGGTTTCACGCACCACCAACAACAGTTGCCCACGCTCTTTCATCACCACATCTGCTGCTCTTTCTATCAGATTATCAGACATGCCATGTGCAATCGCGGCCACGCTTCCTGCTGAACAAGGGCATACCACCATTTTTTTAGGTGCCGCAGAACCCGATGCAACTGGAGAGAACCAGTCATCTTTGCCACATACGGTTAGCTTTTCCGCATCGCAATTCAAATGCTTTACTAGCGCTGTTTTTGCAGCATCAGGTCCACTAGGAAGCTTGAGATCGTGCTCTGTCGCCATAACCACTCGCGCAGCCGAAGAGATCAATAAATAGACGTGATAATCCGCCGCAAGTAAACACTCTAGCAATCTTAATCCGTAAGGCGCACCAGACGCGCCAGTGAATGCAAGGGTGATGGTTTTCGAGTCACAAGGTGCCATAACTATCCCATACTAAACTCATATGGATCAGCCAAAAGCGAATCCATGAGTAAATTTAATGATGGCGAAGAATACTCGCCTACGGCTATTTCATCAATAAGAGTGTCATTCCTACTCTACCAATCATAGCTACTTAACAAATGCTGCTTAACAAATGCTACTTAACAAATAGGAGCAGACGAATTAAACAGACAATGCAGCAATCAACTTGTCGTGTATCCCTTCAAAGCCACCATTACTCATCACTAGAATTTGATCGCCCGGCTTAGCTTCAGCGGCAATTTTAGCCACAAACTCCGACATCTCAGCACTAGTAAAAGCAGGTTGAGTGCACTGCTCAGCAACATCTTGAACCGACCACGCGATATTATCCGGTTGATATAGATAAACGGAATCCGCTTTCGCTAACGAGGCGGCGAGTGTTTCTTTGTGTACGCCTCGCTTCATGGTTGCTGAACGTGGCTCTAATACCGCAATAATTTTACTGTCACCCACTTTGTTACGCAGGCCGCCCAACGTCAGTTCAATCGCGGTTGGGTGGTGTGCAAAATCGTCATATACGGTGACTCCATTGATCTCCCCTTTTAGCTCTAAACGGCGTTTAGTATTGATAAACTTGGCCAAAGATTCGCACGCAAGATCAGGGGTAACGCCGACATGTCTCGCCGCGGCAATCGCCATTAGGGCATTATCGACATTATGATCGCCAACAAGATCCCACTTAACACGGCCGGCTAACTCGCCTTGGAAAAGCACATTAAATTCCGATCCGTCGTTAACGATTTTCTCGGCTTGCCACTCTCCGCCTAGGCCACTGCTCTCTTGTTCGCTCCAGCAACCACGATCAAGTACGTCATGAATCGCAGCATCTTGTTTTGGTGAGAAAATACGTCCATTGCTCGGAACGGTTCTCACTAAGTGGTGGAATTGACGCTTGATCGCCTCTAGATCATCAAAAATATCCGCATGATCAAACTCTAAGTTATTCATCACTAAGGTTCTTGGGTGGTAGTGGACAAACTTAGAGCGCTTATCAAAAAAGGCACTGTCGTACTCATCCGCTTCAACCACAAAAAACATGCTTTCGCCTAAGCGAGCTGATTGATCAAAGTTACCTAATACACCACCGACTAAAAAACCCGGAGCGTAACCACAATCTTCTAAAATCCACGCCAACATGCTCGACGTGGTCGTTTTTCCGTGCGTACCTGAGACAGCCAATACCCAACGATCATGCAATAAGAACTCTTGTAACCATTGAGGCCCAGAGGTGTACCTTAAGTTGTTGTCTAATACATATTCGACACAAGGATTACCACGGCTCATCGCATTACCGATCACCACTAAATCTGGACGGGGCTCCAATTGAGCAGGGTCAAACCCTTCGATTATTTCCACACCTTGAGATTCGAGCAAAGTGCTCATTGGAGGATAAACATTGGCATCGCAACCAGTGACCTTGTGGCCTAATTGACGGGCTAAAATGGCAGCGCCACCCATGAAGGTACCGCAAATACCCAAGATATGAATATGCATAATTCTCTTCCAAAAATAGACAAAACGAAACTAACTCATTTCTTACCATGAATAGACGGGGAAAAGCGAGATTGTTTGCAAAACTTCTGAGCTCGACATTTGAAGTGAGATCTGTGTCGGTTACTTCATTACCATTAATAAGATCCAACATTTACACTATTTGTTAGATGCTTAGGTCGTAAAGTCCATCAAGAGGCAATCGCTTACGCATCGAAAAAAATCCCCCACATGATTCAGAGAACGTTAAGGAAATAACATGTCTGATTTACGCACCCTTGGTGAGTTTATTGTTGCAAAGCAAGCTGACTTCCCCCACGCAAGCGGTGATCTTTCGTCTCTTTTATCTTCAATTCGTCTTGCTGCTAAAATTGTAAACCGCGAAATTAATAAAGCAGGATTAGTTGATAGTATTACTGGTGCTGTCGGCACTGAAAACGTCCAAGGTGAAGAGCAACAAAAACTCGATCTTTACGCGAACGATAAATTTAAAGCGGCGCTAGAAGCCCGCGATCAAGTTTGTGGTGTCGCCAGTGAAGAAGAAGATGAAGCGGTTGCTTTTAATAAAGAACTAAACAAAAACGCTAAATACGTCGTATTGATGGATCCGCTAGACGGCTCTTCAAATATTGATGTGAACGTATCTGTTGGAACTATTTTCTCGATTTATCGCCGAGTATCTCCAATCGGAACACCACCGACTCAAGAAGATTTCTTACAGCCAGGCAACAAACAAGTGGCTGCAGGTTACGTCATTTACGGTTCATCAACCATGTTGGTTTACACCACAGGTAAAGGCGTAAATGGTTTCACTTACGATCCATCGCTAGGCACTTTCTGTCTATCTCATGAAAACATGATGATCCCAGATAATGGTAAGATCTATTCGATCAATGAAGGCAACTATATTCGCTTCCCAACAGGCGTTAAAAAATATATTAAGTTTTGCCAAGAAGATGTGCCAGAAGATGGTCGCCCATACACCTCTCGCTACATTGGTTCATTAGTCGCAGACTTTCACCGCAACCTGCTTAAGGGCGGAATTTACATGTACCCAAGCACACAAAGCCATCCGAAAGGTAAGCTACGTTTGCTGTATGAGTGTAACCCTATCGCTTTCATCATGGAGCAAGCAGGCGGTCTAGCATCTGATGGCGTTAACCGCATCATGGATCTAAAACCAACAGAACTGCATGAACGTGTGCCCTTCTTTGTTGGCTCTCCAAGCATGGTTAACAAAGTTGAAGAGTTTCTTGAGTTAAACCAAGACTAACTTTTGATGGATTTATCTTCTGTCAGTCTCAACGAAAAGTAGACGTCAAAGCGCTGATTAATTCAGCGCTTTTTTATTTAAAGAGAAAGGCAAAATTAAAGAGGAAAACAGCCAATCAGTTTTCACTTAACGCAAGCACCAATCTCCTGATCCTATCGGTTTACGCAGCTGGCGAGTATCTTGATAGAGGTAGGTCCATGCCAACCCAAAAGGTGTATTGATTGATACTCTTCGATACTCAATAGGGATATCTTCTAAACGATCAAGCTGCTCTAAAATGTCATCGTTAATCGCATAAACCTCACCGACGATACTTTGCTTTCCTTCAATAATTGCGGGGTATCGCCCCAAGTCAAACAGGGCGAAGTTTGGTGGCGTTGTAAAATTTCCGATAAATTCGGCATCATCTAGATAGAAATGGTTCGATTCATTTTTACGTAATGTGCCGTAAACAAAAACGAGATGCGTCATACCCATACCACTTTATTACTTAATTAAATTCAAACTGATAAAGAAGATCCACTGCGCTATCAAGCCCAGAAACGGCTTCGACATATAAATCCTGCATCAAACGATAACGCACAGTAAATTCACCAAGCGAGTTAAAAATACCCACGCCATATTTCACTTGGAGACCCGGTAAAATATAACCACTTACTGTCACTTGTGAGTCATCACCTGAGCCTGCGGTATCCAGCTGTAAATCTTGTACACCAAAGGCTTCGCCAAGCTCGCCTACGATCTGGCCACTCTTCGCTAAACTTAAACCAATTAACGTCGTGGTCATGGCGTTACCTCCAGATTCTCCATCAATGTTTTGTCCACGCAGCAGGTATGACAAGGCATTAGCTTGAGGCATTGCTGGATCTGAAAAAATCTCAACAACGGGTTCACTGGCAGGCCCAGAGACTTTCACACCCGCAGTCACTTTATCCTGCGTATTATCTGGGTTACGGATCGCTTTAATCGATACATAAGGCTCATCAACCGGACCATTCATCAAAATTTTGCCCTGTTTAATCAATAAGTCTTGCCCAAAAGATCGGTAAGACCCGTTGGCTATATTGATCTCACCAGTCACAAATGGACCTTTATCTTTTTGTGCCACATTAAGTTGACCGATCAAACCGCCTTCAAGTCCAAATGCGGAGAGTAGAAAATCATCACCTATCGAAATATTGATGTCCGTTTCAACATCAAAAGGAATAGGGGTAGCTTCATCGACTGGTTGTAGATCTTTATTCAAAATTACCTGATCTTTTGATATACCCACCGCACTTTGTGGCAACTCTTCTACAACAATTCGTCCCCAAGGTAGAGCAATGCTTCCTGTGATCTTCGCTAACTTCGGGCTCACATCAATCGTCATATCCGGTACTAATTTAATCTTCACCATAGGCGGCATATCGACCTTCAACTGCTCGGCAAATACTCGAATATTGGTATGCCAATCTTTTAAATCTTGCCAGTCTCCAGTACCTGCGATATTTAAGTCGCCATCAGGGGTAATAATATCGGCATCTAACTTGGCTTGGTAACCCATGAAATCAATGGCAAGGCGACCTGAATTGACATCGATAGGCGACACATCCCCTTTTAATACCATGTCATCAACGATGAGTTTTCCCTTCACTTGCGGATGCATTAATGGCCCGCTCAGTGCAAGGTTCGTTTCTAGATTCGCTTTCAATAAACTATAGTCACCGACCAGTGGTTGAAGGAAATCAAGATTAAAGGTAGATAAATTAAGCTCGGCATCCACAAGCTTATCTTCCGCTTGAACATCTGGTAGCGCTAAATGACCGGAAATATCACCATTATCCGTCATATCCAATAACCACTTAGCTTGCAGTTGGTTATCCTTTAGTGCCATTTGTAAACCTATTGAATCCCAACCGACCACGATCGGTTGCTCTAACGTTTGAGTCACTTGACCTTTTGGCATCTCCACTTCGACAGTCAATTCTGGTGCTTTCTCTGGAGCCCATTTCGCCCAGGCAGTGGCATTCACCTTCCCATCAACCTCTGTTTTTTCTGGGATAAATTGCTTTACTTGCTCAAAATCAAACTGTTGAATAGCTAAACTCGCCTCACCCGATTCCCCAGCTTGCATATCTTTCGTTAAGCAGACTTTCGATTTTGATTGTGTCCAACAATGCGCTTGCACAGAAGCTTGTTTATTGTCGATATCAAACCCTAACTTCACGGCATGGTCGAGCTCCCACGGCCCTTGTTCGCTACTCACGAGAACCCTTTGTAACACCCCACTCCATTCCATTTTCGGCTTATCGTTAAATGAACCCGAAAGTGCCAAGCTGGTAGAGACAATATTTGAAGCCACATCGAGCACGAGTTGGTGAGCATCCTGAGTCCCCGAAAGATCCAACTTAACGCTATCGACAAGCTTATCTTCATAGGAAAGATGACGGGCAAGCAATTGGATGTCTGCTTTCGGCTGCGGTAATGGTTTTACACGACCAGATAGAGATAAATGTTGTAAGCCCATCTGTTGTTGCCACTGAACATTATCGACATTGATATCCAATTCAATTTCAGGCTCTTTTAGCGCGCCACGTAGTTTCAAATCACCTTGCATGTTGCCACTGAGTTCAGGAAGCGATTTAGCAAAACTGGGGAAGTTTAACTGAACATCCATCTGCCAGTTTTTATCTAACAAGCCTTTTGCGTTAATCGAGTTAGGGCCATGAGATAACGCCAACCCATCAGTTTGTACTTTGAACGCTCCTTTTCCTGTCACATCCGATGCTTTCAACTGCCCGACAATGTTGAGTGGATAATCTCGTAAAACTCCGTCGACATTCAAACTCGGTAACTCTACCTTCCAACCGCCCTCAGCCGTTAAAGAACCTGAGGTAGCCAACTTACCGCTTATAACCCCTTCCGCCTCTTTCCATTGCAAACCTGGCTTGATGTCACTAAAGCTCAAATCCGCTTTCCAATTGATGGGTGATGTCCAATTTGCCATCACTTTACCACCCAGTTCACCGCCGAGTGTTTTGATCGCAATCGAATCAAGATCAATCTGGCTTAGAGTTCCTTTGCCATTGAGGTTAACCTTCATTTCGGGAATGTCTTTGCCAGAGATTTGAGTATCAAGCAGTAAAGAATAGCCCTCTAAAGAACCTTGCGTTTTAAGCTGATCTATCGTCACTTGGTAGTCGCTTTTTCCAGATAGCGGCCACTGAGCTTTCCCCTCAGAAAGTCGAAGATCAAAAGGTAACGTTGATTCAAGTGGCTTAATGTCACCAGACAATAGCGCATCAATCACACCAGAAAACTGACTCGAAAAGGTCAGTTCTCCTACACTTCCTGAGGCATCTAAAGAGAGTTTCTGCCCTTTGAGTTCAGTCTCTTTAAGTAGAGCATCCAGAGTTAAATTCAATGGGTAATCTTCTTTTAACTCCACTTCTGCCTGTGCACTCGCTTTAATTTGCGGCATATCGAGTTCAAGAGTGTTGAGGACGACCGAGTACTCACCTGCTTTTGCTTCCAGCCCCAGATGGGTGACATTGAGTGGCGAGTCTTGGATCAAGGTAAAACTAGAAAGATCAAACCGTTTGAGATCCACTTTCAGTGGGATCCAAACTTCTGGCAGTTTGATCGCTGTTTTGTCCGCTTCAGATTTTACCTTTTCAGCACTCTCCGCCTTAGGCTCGACAGGGTTGTCTTCATGCCCTTTTGCTAATTGAACATTAATCGTCTCAAGGCGAGTGCGACCTATCGAGAGTCTGTCTCCCTGCATCGACAGGCTCGTCGAGAAGTGTTGCCAATCCACTTGATTGCCTAAAATATTCAGATCAATATCAAGCAATTCAATACGCTTAATGTTAATTGGCAGAGGAACGGCAATGGATGTTAACGGCTCTTTCGAAGGCTCTTCCGATGACGAGGGAAGCAATTCAGACAAATTCAGCGATAACCCTTGAAGTGCTATTTCATCAATACATAGTGAAGGGTCAAAAAAGCATTGCGCCTTTACTGCTAAAGTCAGTTGCTGTAATTGAGCGTCGATATGCAAGCTATCATCAACAAAACGGACATTATTAAGACTGAACCTCGGAAACAAAGATCCCTCAGTTGATTCAACACTGAGTTGAGGTAACGCTTTTTGTGCCCCCCAAACGGTGAGTTTTAGCCCTGAATTGGTAAACAGTAATATGGCAATAAAAAGAGTGAGTAACAGCAGTAGACTCAATGCGCTCATCGAAAGCCATTTTGTCCACTTAAACATCACCTTAATCATAACTCGGGCCCTAAGGTAAAGTGAACTTGGAATTCGTCACCGGGCGTTTCATCCAATCCCCATGCGAAATCAAGACGAACTGGGCCAACAGGAGAAACCCATCTAACCCCGACACCCACACCTGTTTTCCAATCTGGTGTATTGTTGAAAGCATCACCGTAATCAACAAACGTCGCTGCCCACCAATTCCCCACCACTCGGTATTGGTACTCTAAGGTGCTGGTCGCAATATATTTCGCCCCGGTTAAAGCATTGCTTTCATCTTTTGGAGAGATAGATTCATACTTATAGCCACGCAAATTATTGTCTCCACCAGCAAAGAAACGCAATGAAGGCGATAGTGAATCAAACTCATCCGCAAAGTTACCTCCCCCTTCTAAACGAAGTAAGCCTCGGTGGTTTTCACCTACCCCGCGGATCCAAGACGTACGCCCTTGCAACCTAAAGACACGAGTTTCCGATAACAGTTGATCATCGCCATATTCAAAAGTAATACTCTGTTTATCGCCCCACATCGGCATCACTCCGCCTCGGCTACGACTGCGCGAAAACGACATGCCAGATAGCAAGAATCGCCCAACATCATCTTGCAAACCTTGCTCATAATTTTCAATCAAGTAACGGACAAATAGCGTTCTGTGCCAACCATTATCCAGCAGCCAATGCCTTTCGACTGCCAAATTCGATTCTAAACTTACCGTATCTCGAGTATCGACATTTTTCATTCCATATTGGATGCGATAGTAATCATGAAGCACGTCTTCAAGTGGAATTTTATAGCCTGCTGTAATGGTTTGTTCAGGCACAGACAAAGACAAACTGCTATCAAAACTATGTCCGTAACGATTAACCCACGGTTTTTTCCAGTTCAATGTTCCGCGGACACCGACATCAGTTGAATAACCAATACCCGTTTCAATTTGATTTTTAGCTTGTGGGGCTAACGACACCTTCATGGGTAAATCTCGACCTTTACCTAACGAGGTGAGATCCGGTTCGACAAAGACAGATGAAAACCAATCGGTGTTCGATAAGGATTGATTAAATGCGCCGACTTTAGACACTAAGTAAGGCTCTCCCGTCTCATAAGGCTGTAGCGATTGAACTCGCACCTCTTCTATCTGACTGCCATTAATCTGAGTAGAACCAAAGTGATAGCGAATACCACTTTCATAATGAAGTTTTACGTAGGCGCGATTTAATTCCGGCACCACCTCTAAGCGACTTACCTTATAATCCGCATCGAAGTAGCCTTTCTGCAAAGCCAGATTTCGTATGCTTGATTTAAGGCCATCATAATCACCATGGTTTAATACCGCACCCAGCTTTAACTTTGAATTCGCAACCAAGGCCAAAAAATCAGGGTCATTTTCCGCTTCTCCTGAAATCACGATATCGTTACTAAAAATGGTGACGGGCTCTCCCAACGCTACCGTCGCGATGAGCTTTTTATCCCCTTTAGGCACGGTAAAATTGATAGTTGAATGGTAGTAACCCAAAGCATTTAAGGCATCACGAACACTGGTTTCAATGCGAGATTGAAAGCGCAACGAAATGGAGTAGTCCTCTTCTGGAATTGAAGATAAATACGCATCGACATTATCTTCTAATGCACCTTTTAAACCTTTAATTTCTAAAGAGACATTCGCCATTGCACTCGTTGAGAGAATCAAAAGGCTAATCAATACTAGTAATGTTTTTCTTATCATGCTTAATTGGATGAACCACGTTAATGAAAAGTAAAATCAATTAACTAAAATAATAACGCTAAATTCTCTTTAAGTCTGTAATAAAACAGAGGGTTCTTCGGTCTGTTTCTATAAATAAAACCTCTATTTTTCTCTCCAGATTTCATTCTACTGACATAAAATTGAACAAAAGGATGCCGTAATGTTCTCAAAAACAGCCCTGATCAACGTAAACGATGCGCTTCCCGGACGCTCTCAAGCAATGCCGATCACTGAAGCGCATTTTGTTAATCACTCAGCACTGGATGCTCCGTTAGCGCCAGAGCAACAACAAATTCTATTCGGTATGGGTTGTTTCTGGGGAGCGGAACGACTGTTTTGGTCTCTCGATGGCATCGTTTCAACGTCTGTTGGTTACGCTGGGGGCTACACTCCGAATCCTACTTATGATGAAGTCTGCTCAGGGCTAACTGGGCATACCGAGGTAGTACGCGTTGTCTTTGATACCACTAAAACGCACTTAGAGGATATTTTAGAGCACTTTTGGGAACGCCATGACCCGACTCAAGGCATGCGCCAAGGTAATGACTCTGGCACTCAGTATCGCTCCGCCATTTACTGCTTTAGTGAAGAGCAACTCAATATAGCAAATGCCTCCAAGCTGCGTTATCAAGAGGCGTTAAATCACCAAGGCCAGCCGCACATAACCACTGAAATATTACCTGCGGGTCAGTACTATTTTGCAGAAAGCTATCACCAACAATATTTGGCAAAGAACCCTGAAGGATATTGTGGTTTAGGTGGCACAGGTGTGTGCTTTCCTGCTTAAGCGCTCCATCATAGTCAATAATGGATACATGAAAGAAACCGCATAAAAATGGGATCTATATCAGATAGCACTGGCTTTATTCTCTGAAAAGAATCAAGTCGCTATCAATTATTCGTCATGTTACAAAAATGTGTTTTATACTTGCCGAGCAAATACATAAACGGAAAAAAAATAATGAACAAAAAGACTCTCCTAACTCTAATACTTGCTTGCTCACCTATGCTTACATCGGCGCATAACCTCACAGTAGGAAAAACGGTTCCTGACATTGCCGTCAGCTCTTATGGCGAAATCGTCCTAAATGGCGATGACACGGCTTACCAAGCTTGGAACAACGAACAACTGCTCGGCAAAGTTCGTGTGATCCATGCCATTGCAGGGCGCAGCAGTTCAAAAAAAATGAATTCACCGTTAATGGCCGCCTTAACAGCAGCCAAATTCCCAACCGATAGCTACCAAACCACCACCATTATCAACCAAGATGATGCCATTTGGGGGACAGGATCATTTGTGAAATCATCAGCGGAAGAGAGTAAACAAGAGTTTCCATGGTCTTCAATGGTGCTGGATGAGAATGGCAGTGTTGCAAATGCTTGGGAGTTAGCAGAAGAGAGCTCAGCCATTATTGTGCAAGATAAGCAGGGCAAGATTTTATTCGCCCATGAAGGTGCATTAGATGATACTCAGATCCAACAGGTATTAGGTCTCATTAAAGCCAGTTTGTAATAACGAATAGTAAAAATAGGTTTCCATTTAAGGATATTGTTATAGTATAACAATATCCTTTTTCCATCTCGTACTTGAACTATGTGGTTACGTCGACAGTCAATGAGTAAGCTAACGACCGTAGTAGCAATTTTGCTAACGCTATGGCTTAACGTTGCATTTGCGGCACACCAAGTTGATCTAGACTCTTCACACCACCAGCACCATCAATGCGAGTTGTTTTCCGTTGCCCAGCAAGGGTTATCACATTCTTCACCACTCATTTTCACACCTCTTACACCTTTCCTCTTCCCTAATACAGAAGATGTGAGATCGACGGCTCGACTCTATTTTCCCTACCTTGCACGTTCTCCTCCGTCACTAAAATAGTTATTCCTATACCGCTATGCATTTCACGATCACATCCATGACTTAATTTTAAGAGCTCGGTTTTAAGTACTGAGTTTTAAGGGCTTGGTTTTAAGGGCTTGGTTTTAAGATCTTGGTTTTAGATACGTATCGGCATGGCGATGATCAATATTTTCACTATTTTAAGTTATTAAAGGGCACATCATGCAACAGCAAACAAAATGGACAACACTCGCAGGTCTTATCGCACTCTCTTTACAGGTTTCTTCAGCGCACGCAGAAGATGATTTTCGTGATCACGAAGCGCATGTCCATGGTCATGTAGAGCTAAATATCGCCCAAGATGGTCAAGAACTTTTATTTGAAATATCCGCTCCGGGCGCCGATGTCGTTGGATTTGAACACCCACCAGAAACCGATGCAGAGAAGCAGGCTCTTGTAAAAGCCGTAGCTCTACTAGAACAACCACAACAGCTTATTTCTCTCTCAGGTAATGCAAGCTGTGAACTGGAATTCAAATCGGTAAAACACACGCTATCAGATAGTCACCATGACGAGCATGATGACGCAGAACATCACGACGAACATGAACATCATCAAGACAAACATGATGACGCAGAACACCACGATAAACATGACGATCATCATGACAAACATGATGATGCAGAACACCATGATGAGCATGATCACGATTCAGAAGCTCATGGTCAACACGGTTCATTTACCGTTGAATACCACTATCAATGCGGCGACATCACTAAGTTAACTGAATTCCAAACCTCTTGGTTCAATGCATTTCCAAGTACAGAGTCGATTGAAGTGAATTTGCTCACTGACACTAAGCAGACGGCACTAGAACTCTCACCAAAGAACACCAAGTTTAACTTTTAATTAGCTAGCCAAGTAAGTAGGTGCTTACTTGGCTATCTCTTTATGTTGATTTTACTATCAAGTGGGGAGCTCAATGATAGAGAATAATCACTCAAACCAACCGACGCAGAGTGTGGTAAAACTAAGAGATGTCAGCTTTCGCTGGAAGGAGGAAATGGAACCGACGTTACTCATTCCATCTCTAGAGATCCAATCCAAAGAGCACCTTTTTATTAAGGGCCCGAGTGGATGCGGTAAGTCGACACTATTAGGGTTAATGACGGGTATAAATACAGCTCAAGAAGGTGAAGTCTCCATTTTAGACACCGACTTAAGCACGTTGAAACCGAGTTTGCGAGATCATTTTAGAGCGGAGCATATTGGTTATATATTTCAACAGTTCAACTTACTGCCTTACTTATCGGTTCTCGATAATGTCATTCTTCCTTGTCAATTTTCCACTCTCCGTAAGCAGAGAGTCCAAGGTGATATCAAGCAAGCAGCAGAACAGTTACTCAAAAGATTACACCTACCTAGCACGTTAATTCATAAACCAGTAACCGAACTGAGCATTGGACAACAACAACGGGTTGCGGCAGCTAGAGCTTTGATTGGTAACCCTGAAATTATCATCGCAGATGAACCGACTTCCGCTCTTGATCATGATAATCGTAGCGCTTTCATCACCGTTCTAATGGAAGAAGTTGAACGAGCAAATTCAACACTGATATTTGTCAGCCACGATCCAACCTTAGAGCCACTATTTCAACGTTCAATTAACTTGAAAACCATCAACAAAGCGGGATTAGATTCATGAAAACAACCGCACACCTAGCATGGAAGAGCGTCTTAAACCGCAAAACGACGGCTATCCTTACCATTTTAACCGTTGCGATTTCAGTCGTGTTGTTAATGGGTGTTGAGCGAGTCAGAACTCAAGCGAAAAGCAGTTTTGCTAACACCATTTCAGGCACCGACCTTATCGTAGGTGGTCGCTCTGGACAGGTAAATTTGCTGCTCTATTCTGTATTTAGGATCGGCAACGCGACCAATAATATTGATTGGAAAAGTTATCAAGAGTTTAGCCAGCACCGCTCTGTCGATTGGGCGATTCCCATTTCATTAGGCGATTCTCATAAAGGGTTTCGAGTCATGGGGACCAACCATAGCTATTTTGAGCATTTTAAATATGGTAGTAAGCAACCACTTACTTTTAGCCAAGGTGCTGAATTTAAATCATTATTCGAAACTGTGATTGGTTCAGATGTCGCTAAATCTCTTGGTTATCAAATCGGGACAGAGATCATCTTAGCTCATGGCATCAGCGACGTTGGATTTAGTCGCCATGATAACCTTCCTTTTAAAGTGGTCGGTATCCTTGCACCCACAGGCACCCCAGTCGACAAAACGGTGCATGTTTCACTTCCAGCCATTGAAGCCATCCATGTCGGATGGGAGTCAGGAGCCAATTTAGGTAACAACCCAACCGCTGCGCAATTAGAGGCTCACCAACTCAAGCTTCAACCACAACAGATCACGGCCATGCTGCTTGGGCTGAAGTCAAAAATTCAGATTTTTTCGCTCCAAAGACAAATCAATACTTATCGTAAAGAGCCACTCAGCGCCATCATGCCCGGTATTGCTCTGCATGAATTGTGGGGAATGATGTCGGTAGCAGAACAAGCGTTAATGATTGTTTCAGGATTTGTGGTTGTTGCCGGTTTACTCGGCATGCTAAGCAGCTTACTGACCAGCTTACAAGAAAGACGCCGAGAAATGGCCATTCTCAGAGCTATGGGGGCAAGGCCAAAACATGTATTTGCTCTACTGATAAGTGAAGCAAGTGTATTAACTTTCGTGGGTATTACCACTGGTGTCATCACTCTGTATGCCCTGCTTGCCGTCATCGGCCCAATTATCCAGCAGCACTATGGCATCAACATCGCACTTAATGGAATAAGCCATCATGAATGGTTGCTACTCGGATTAGTCCAAACGGCTGGTTTAGTTATCGGCTTCATTCCCGCTTTTCGTGCTTATAAACAATCTCTCAGTGATGGCATGACCATACGAATTTAAATAGATAAGGTAAACAATAATGAGAAAAACCCTACTAATACTGCTCTGCTTTTTAGGGGTAACCAGCCCTAGCTTTGCAAACTCTAAGGTTGAAAGCCAAAACGTTGAGATGCCGAGTAGTGATGAAGTCTTGACCCTAGATTGGATAGATCTGATCCCCAAGAGCGAGCGTAACAAATTTGATGAGTTTGGAATGCCAACCGTAGATCATTCAAGCACAACAATGAGCCAATCAAAACTCGGAGCGGTGAGAACAGAATTAAATGGCAGCAAGGTGAAGATACCCGGATTTGTGATTCCGCTAGAAGGTGATGAAAATAAGGTCACGGAGTTCTTACTTGTGCCCTATTTTGGTGCTTGCATCCATGTTCCACCACCACCACCGAACCAAATTATTTATGTAAAATTCCCTAAAGGGGCTCCCGTTCAAGACCTATGGGATGTAATTTATCTAGAAGGGACATTAAAAACTAAAACGATGAACCATGACTTGGCTGAAACTGGATACTTAATTGAGGGTACGTCAATAGAAGCGTATGACGACATGTAATATTTTTAACAAATGATCAACCAGTAAAAAAGACTAGTCTAAACAATATATTTAGATAAATAGACTAATACAGCGACGTACACTATCAGCAATAGTGTTATCGACAGCTGTTTCTTCCATTTATTCTGTTTAAATTGCATCATAAGACCTCACTTTGACGATAACAATTTTAACAAGTTATTATCATTTGTGATAGTCAAATTTTCTTAGTTCAGATCTCACCTTAAAGGGTTTGACTAGCACCAAACCCTTTAAAGCGGTACATTTTATCTAGGTGCATACACATCCTTGAAACGGTATCCAATATGGCAGAGACAAACAAACCAATCGTTATTGAGCATGAATCAAATACTCAAAGCTCTACGCATCAAGAAAAAAAGTCATACATAAAAGATAGTGCAAGTCGAGTTATGAACATTGCACAAAGCTATAGCTTAGATGCGATGCTGCAAAAAGATGCACCAGAAAAAAAACTGATTGAACGCGCACTCGTCCGAGAGAAGAAGCGTAAAGAACAGCGGCAAAAGAACCTAGAACAGATCCTAAAAATTACCCACGCATCATGTAAAGATGAAACCGCAGGAGAGCCGGATCAAGATTGGTTGTATCGCTTCTTCGACATGGCTCAAGATATTCATAACACGTCAATGCAAAGACTCTGGGCACAGGTACTCAAAAGAGAAGTGACCAACCCAGGTTCAACGTCGATGAAGGCATTGAAAATACTCAAGGACATGACCCCGAAAGAGGCGCAAAACTTACAAAGAGCCGCTTCATTGGCCTGCAGTTTTGGGAGTGATAATAGCCGAAAACTACTGCTCGGGTATAAGTCGCATGCGGGGATCTTCAGCTTTGGTAAACGAGATACCACCAGCACCATTAATTTAGGTAGCTTCCAAATTCCCTACTCCAGTCTATTGCTATTGATTGAGCTTGGGCTACTACTTGGTACCGAATTGGAATCTGGGGAGATCGAGTTTGATCCAGCACTTAGCTTGACCTATCAAGGTAAACAGATCAGTTTGCAGCCGCTAGGTAAAGGGGTGAAGCTTGTCTATTACCGCTTCAGCCCGACGGGTAATGAATTATGCAAGCTGCTAGGTAATAAACCCAATATGCAGTATTACGATCAACTGGTGGGGCTGCTTAGTCAAAAATTTACCGTTCAAACCGAGGTAAAAAGCACCGTTCACCACACCGTTTAAGATCAAACTCGAACTTATATGAATTAAGGGCGACATAACATCGCCCCTAATTCACCTTATGAGATCACCGCGCGATCCTTTAGCGCCTGAATACAAAGTTCAACAAGTTGCTCAACCGATAGTTCCCCAGCAGGAAGATCGATCTCAGGCTTCAATGGCGCTTCATACACAGAATCAATACCAGTAAAGTTGGCAATTTGCCCTGCTCTCGCCTTTTTGTATAAACCTTTTGGGTCCCTTTGTTCGCACACTTCGAGTGGTACGTTAACAAATACTTCCAAAAACTCCCCCTCAGGTAATAAATCTCGCACTAACTGCCGCTCAGCACGATGAGGCGAAATAAACGCAGAAAGCACAATCAATCCAGCATCGGCCATCAGTTTAGCGAGCTCTCCAATACGACGAATATTTTCACGGCGGTCTTGATCAGAAAAGCCCAGATCGCCACACAAACCATGGCGGACATTATCCCCATCGAGTAAATAGGTGTGGTGACCTAACTGAGCCAGTTTTGACTCTAAAGCACCTGCGACGGTTGATTTCCCAGCGCCAGATAACCCCGTAAACCAAAGTACTACCGGTTTCTGATGCTTCAATTTAGCTCTGAACGCTTTATCAACCGAGTGTTGATGCCAAACGATATTTTCATCTTTATTTACTGTTAGTGGCGCTGTTGATGTTGTCATAGTCAATCCTTGTCAAGTACCAAAACAGCCCATTCCTTCCATGCTTTGGTACTGTTTAAATATATTCAAAATGGGAAAAAGTAAGGGATCAGGCTTAAAACCAATCCAGAGTAAACGATAGAAATCGGCACTCCAATTCGTAGATAATCTTTCATTTGATAATTGCCCACGCTATAGACCAATAAATTGGTTTGATAGCCATAAGGGGAGATAAAACTGGCGCTGGCACCAAACAACACCGCCATAATAAATGGCATGGGATCGACGCCATATCCTATCGCCATACTGTAGCCAATAGGAAAAGAGAGAGCGGCAGCGGCGTTATTGGTTACGAGCTCCGTTAAAATCAAAGTCACAAAGTAAGTCGCCACTAAAGCACCAAATACCCCCCAACCATTGAATGCCTCCATGAACATTTCCCCCATTCGCATAGAGAGACCAGAGGAAATCATCAACTGGGCAATAGAAAGAGCCGAGCCAACAATAACGACAATATCAATGGGAAATCGTCGACGAATCTCACCTACCTGAATAATACCCATCACAATCATCGCCAGTAGGTACAGCGATAACCCTTTGATAATCGGAACATAACCCAATAGCGAACAACCAATCACGGCAGCGAAACCTAGCAATACGAGTGTTGACTTGCTTTGATCCAATTTTGCACTCGAATCTAAATCATTAATCAATACAAATTCACGTCGATGGGCTTGTCTCTCCGATTCAAAGCGTTTTCCGGGAACTAAAACTAAGGTATCCCCAGCGGTTAACGTGATATTGCCTAGCCCACCTTCTAGCCGTTCATGTCCGCGTCTAATTGCCACAACTACTGCATCAAACCTATCTCTAAAATGACTAGTTTTTAATGTTTTATTGCAGAAGCTTGCCGAAGAGCTCACCACTACTTCAATAAAACTCTGTCCATTTAGGTGATGCTGACCAAATAGAGTGAGCCCCTGTATTTCTTGCAGAGTGGCGACACTTTCAACATCACCACAAAACAGCAATCGATCTCTTGCCATGAGTACAAAGTCTGGATCAATGGAGGTTTTTGTTTCGCCATCTCGGATCACTTCAGCCAAAAAAAGTTTACGTAACGCTCTAAGGTTATTTTCACTCACGCTACGCCCCACCAATGGTGAGCCCGGTTCTACTCGCGCTTCAAGAAAATAAGGCAAGTCATCTTGGTTTTGATCGTCATAATCAGGCAATAAATAGCTCAAAGGAATCAAGATCAAGACACCGCCAAACAACACGGCAAGTCCGATCATTGTTGGAGCAAAAAAGCTGAGGCTAGGTAATCCAACATCTTCAACAAAGCTGTTGATGATCAAATTGGTTGAAGTGCCAATCAGCGTTAACGTTCCCCCTAAAATAGCCGCATAGGAAAGGGGAATAAGTAATTTTGATGGCGCATGTTTCTGGTTGCGCTTAATGGCACTAATTAACGAGACCACCACTGCGGTATTATTGGTAAACGAAGAGAGTAAAGCCGTTGAAACGCCGAGCTTCGCCACAACTGTACCCAACTTCCCATTAGAAATAATTCGGCTCACCCAACTGATAAGGCGAGTTTTTTCTAATGCACAGGAGGCTAAAACAAGCAAAACTAGCGTTAATAATGAAGAATTCGTGAAATTTTCAGCCACACTTTTCAGCTCTATCATCCCCGCTAAAAAAGCGATGAATGAAGCACTGGCAAATATGATGCTAGGTTTAATTTTAGTTGTCAGTAGGCAAGTGATGATGCCAAGCAGCACTGCTAACACAAATCCTTGTTCCCACATAAACGCTTCCCTGAGTGTGAAAGTGATCACTCACTTCCACACATTCACCTATTTGAATTAGAGACATAACCCCAAGTGAGACATTCGATTGTTAGTCAATCTCACACCCTACTTTTACATCTCTACTGGCTGACTTTTATCTCTACTGGCTGACTTTTATCTCTACTTGCGAAGTAGTTGGCTCAAATCTTTCGCATCCCAGTGCGGGAAATGTTTACGAACTAATGCATTGAATTCGATTTCAAATGCAGAGAAGTCACCTTGAACCTTCGCCACGCTATCTAAACCTTCACGGATAAGCCCTGCTCCCACCGTAACGTTGGTTAAGCGATCAATAATGATAAAGCCGCCAGTATCCGCACATTCACGATATTTATCTAACGCTACAGATTCGGTTAGTGACCATTCACACAAGCCGATACCATTGAGCGGTAATTCACTTGCCGTATGGGTTGAGAGGTTATTAATATCGTATTGATGGCGAATAGAACTGACTTGGCCAAGTGTTTTCTTACCTGCCACTTTAATATCATACTCACGACCCGGTTTAAGCGGTTGCTCTGTCATCCATACCACATCGGCTAACAGATGGTTCGTTGTTTCAATTTCAGCATTCTCCAACACGATTAGATCGCCTCGGCTAATATCAATCTCATCTTCAAGAGTCAGTGTTACCGCCAACCCTGCTTGGGCAGATTGTAGTTCACCATCAAACGTGACAATACTCGCCACTTTAGAGAACTTGCCTGAAGGAAGTGCTTTGATCGTGTCGCCAACAGCTATCTGACCTGAAGCAATCGTGCCAGAAAAGCCTCGAAAGTCGAGATTAGGACGGTTGACGTACTGCACAGGGAAGCGGAAGTCACCACCAGAGCGACTTTGATCAATATCGACAGTCTCAAGAACCTCTAACAGAGTTGGGCCTTCAAACCATGACATCTCTTGACTCGCCGATGCAACGTTTTCACCTTCTAAAGCAGACAGTGGAAGAATCTGAATATTGGTATCGCCTTGCAAATTTTCAGCAAACGATAAATATTGATCGCGGATCTCTTCGAAACGCTGTTGTGAATAATCCACAAGATCCATTTTATTGACCGCGACGACAAAATGTTTCAAGCCAAGTAAGTTAGCTATGAATGAGTGGCGACGAGTTTGGTCTAGTACGCCTTTTCGAGCATCAATCAAGATCACTGCAAGATCACAAGTCGAAGCTCCGGTTGCCATATTACGCGTATATTGCTCGTGCCCAGGAGTATCCGCGATAATGAACTTACGCTTCTCAGTAGAGAAATAACGATAAGCAACATCAATGGTGATCCCTTGTTCACGCTCAGCTTGCAAGCCATCAACCAGTAAGGCCAAATCAGGCTTTTCACCCGTCGTTCCAACGCGTTGGCTATCTGAGTGAACCGCCGCTAACTGATCTTCATAGATCTGCTGCGTATCATGGAGTAAACGTCCAATTAAGGTACTTTTCCCATCATCAACCGAGCCACAAGTTAAAAATCTGAGCATCGATTTATATTGGTGTTGATTAAGATAACCTTCAATGCCTAACTCAGCGAGTTCAGCTTCAACTGCACTATTCATTATTCTTTCCTTAGATCCTTAGAAGTAACCTTGGCGTTTTTTCAGTTCCATTGATCCTGACTGATCGTGGTCGATCGCTCGCCCTTGTCGTTCACTCGACGTTGCCACCAACATCTCTTCAATAATTCCCGTAAGCGTATTTGCCTCAGACTCAATCGCACCTGTTAATGGGTAGCAACCAAGGGTACGAAAACGCACACTTTTCTCTTCAACCACTTCATCTTCACCAATATCCATACGCTCATCATCAACCATGATCAGCATGCCATCACGATCAACCACAGGGCGCTTCTCAGCAAGATACAGCGGTACAATTTCAATATTTTCTAAATAGATGTACTGCCAGATATCCAATTCCGTCCAGTTTGATAGCGGGAATACGCGTATGCTCTCCCCTTTATTCACCTGGCCGTTGTAAGTCTTCCACAATTCAGGGCGCTGGCTTTTAGGATCCCAGGTATGATTTTTATCTCGGAAAGAGTAAACGCGTTCTTTAGCTCGCGATTTTTCTTCATCACGCCGAGCGCCACCAAAAGCAGCATCAAATCCATAATGATTTAACGCTTGCTTTAAGCCCTGAGTTTTCATGATGTCGGTATGTTTAGATGAGCCATGCACAAATGGGTTTATCCCCATCTCAAGCCCTTCAGGGTTCTTATGCACCAGTAGATCAAAACCATACTTTTTGGCAGTGCGATCACGAAATTCAATCATTTCGCGAAACTTCCAGTTGGTATCGACATGCAGTAGTGGGAATGGAATTTTCCCTGGGTAAAACGCTTTTCGAGCCAGATGCAGCATCACAGAGGAGTCTTTTCCAATGGAATACATCATGACAGGATTGCCGAATTCAGCAGCAACCTCGCGGATAATATGAATACTCTCCGCTTCTAGCTGTTTTAAGTGGGTTAAACGTTGTTGGTCCATCTTTCTGCTTCCTTATCGCGATCCTTGCTTCATTGATGCACCTATTATGTCCATCTATATATATTACTGGAAATTCTAAAATTTCATTTTTTATTCGAAAAGCTGATAAGGGAAGATTTTTCAGGTGAACTTTTCTACATTAATAGCGGTTTACAAAACAAACAGGGCGAACAAAAAACAAGCAAAGCTGAGACGTTCATGGCAGAACGCTATTAAGTAATCGTGACACATCACACTTTATTAACCGCATCCATCATTGTTTCAGCGCCTTTTGTTACATTAGACCCGTTATTAATCTCCCCCTCATATTGGAGCAAACAATGAAAGTGGCAGTGAAACCTCTATCTCTTGCAATTCTTGGCGGCATGCTAGCAATGGCAGGCCCAGCAATGGCCGATACAATTAAACTACGTATCGTTGAAACAACAGATATTCACACGAACGTAATGGACTATGACTACTACAAAGATAAAGCAACGAAAAAAACAGGTCTTAGCCGCACTGCTACTTTAGTAAAAGAAGCCCGAAATGAAGTGACCAACAGTGTATTGGTCGACAATGGCGATCTTCTTCAAGGTAGCCCAATGGGTGATTACCAAGCAGCAAAAGGGATTAAGCCTGGTGAAATCCACCCTGTTTACAAGGCGATGAACCAACTTGATTATGATGCCGCAAACATTGGTAACCATGAATTTAACTACGGTCTTGATTTCTTAAAAGAGTCGTTAAACGATGCGAACTTCCCTTACGTCAATGCTAACGTGTATGACAAAGAGACTGGCGAGCACTACTTCAAGCCTTACTTAATCAAAACGCATACTTTCAAAGATGTAGACGGTAATGCTCAAGAAATTAAAGTCGGTTACATTGGTTTTGTTCCACCACAAATCATGGTGTGGGATAAGAAGAATCTTGAAGGTAAAGTGATCGCGAAAGATATTAAGCAGACCGCTGAACTTTACGTACCTCAAATGAAGAAAGAAGGTGCGGACGTTATTATTGCGATCCCACACTCAGGTGTCTCTACAGAACCTCATAAACTCGGTGAAGAAAACTCAAGCTTCTACTTATCAGAGGTTGAAGGCATTGATGCGATTGCCTTTGGCCATGCGCACGCGGTTTTCCCAGGTAAAGGGTTTGATGGTATTGAAGGCATCGACAACGAAAAAGGCACCATGAATGGCGTAGCGGCAGTAATGCCAGGTCGTTGGGGTAGCCACGTTGGTGTTATGGATCTTGTGTTAGAGAAAAAAGACGGCGGTTGGGAAGTGACTTCAGGTCAATCTGAAGCTCGTCCAATCTACAACAAGAAAACTAAACAGTCTCTTGCAAAAGCCGATACTGGTATTTTGAAAGCACTTGAAGAAGATCACAATGGTACACGTGACTTTGTTAACCAACCAATCGGTAAAGCAAGCGATGTCATGTACAGCTTCCTTGCACTGGTTCAAGATGATCCTACTGTTCAAATTGTTAACTTAGCACAAAAAGATTACGTAGAACGCTTTATCCAAGGTGATCCAAACCTAGACGGAACGCCAGTTCTATCAGCTGCGGCACCATTTAAAGCCGGCGGTCGTGGTAACGATCCTGCTAACTTTACTGAAGTGGAATCTGGCCAACTAACGTTCCGTAACGCTGCGGATCTTTACTTGTACCCAAACACTTTAGTTGCAATGAAAGTAACAGGCAGCGAAGTAAAAGAGTGGCTTGAGTGCTCAGCTGGTCAATTCAAGCAGATCGATCCTAACAGCACAGCATCACAATCGCTGATCGATTGGGACAACTTCCGTACGTATAACTTTGATGTTATCGATGGCGTAAACTACCAAATCGATATTACTCAACCTGCGAAATACGACGGCAACTGCAAAGTCATTAACGCTGATTCGCAACGTATTGTTGGCCTAACCTACCAAGGTAAACCAATCGATATGAAGCAACCGTTCATCATTGCAACAAACAACTACCGTGCTTACAGCAACAAGTTCCCAGGTACTGGTAGTGATTTCGTAGCGTTTGATGCACCAGATGAGAACCGTACGGTACTAGCAAGCTACATCTCACGCGTAAGCAAAGAGAAAGGCCAAGTAATTCCAAGTGCAGACAACAACTGGTCATTTGCACCAATCAAGACGGATGTAAAACTCGATATTCGCTTTGAAACATCCCCAAGCGAAAAAGCCGCACAATTTATCAAAGACAAAGGTCAATACCCAATGACACAAGTCGCGACAGATGAAGTTGGCTTTGCGGTTTACAAACTAGATTTAGCGAAATAAATTAACGCTAAGCGTATTACTTTCAAACGCAGCTCACTTTGAGCTGCGTTTTTTTGTTTATGTTTCCTAATTTCGCCACTATTTTCCGTTAGCACAACCCATGACACGTTGCATTGGCAGTCAGATGACTAAAGGTCTACCTATGGTTTCCTCTAACATCGCAACGGCTAGGTATTTCAGTATATGATAGGCCCCATAACGCGCATACTCTGGAAGAACACTCTCATGCATGAACAGCTGCATCATCAACTATCAATAAACGGATTTGATGCCAACGAGATAGACAACCTACTCTCAATAGCAAAGCCATTAGAACTGCCTACGCGACATATTTTAGTCAACCAAGGGGAAGTCGCTGACTCAATTTACTTCCTGATTGAAGGGCTCTGTCATGCATGCTATTTAACGGATCAAGGTAAACAATTCAGTAAGGAATTTTATTGGGATCAAGATTGGATGATTGGGTTTGAAAGCTTAATCAAGAACCAGCCATCCCCATATTTGCTTGAGACCTTAACCCCTGTCAGTTTGCTATGCCTACCAACTCAGGCGTTGCACTCATGGCGAGAAGAGTCTCATCCGCTCTATCTAAAGCTCCTTGAAACTCAATTGATGCATAAGGAGAATAAGGAACGTTTCATGCTGCTGTACACACCAGAAGAGCGATACGGGCTATTTTGCCAACACTATCCAGATTTATTAGCTCGCTTGAACGATTACCAAGTTGCCGCTTACCTTGGTATCACTCACATCAGCTTAAGCCGAATTAAAGCTCGCATCAAAGAAAAGAGTTAACATAAGTTAATGTCAGAAAGCCACGAACTTGATAGATTGTAGCTATCGATTAAGCAATTTGGTGTGTATATGATCTCTTGGCAACTGGCGACGTTCTCTCAACTGACAACCTCTCAACTTCATGAACTCATTCAACTCAGGATCAATATTTTTGTTGTTGAGCAAACCTGCCCATACCCTGAACTAGATGGTAAAGATTGCATGGATGGCGTGCATCACCTCATGGGCTTTGATAACGGCAACTTAGTGGCTTGCGCTCGACTCCTTCCAACAGGTATCAGCTATGACAATGTCAGTATTGGCCGAGTAGCAACAAAAGAGAGTGCTCGTGGTACAGGTTTAGGTCACCAACTCGTCAAGCAAGCGTTATTACAATGCGAAAACCTATGGCCGGGCGAAACCATCGACATCGGCGCACAAGAACATCTAGAGAATTTTTATCTGCAGCATGGTTTTCAAAGTATCTCAGAGACCTATTTGGAAGATGACATTCCGCATATTGATATGCGCTTAGAAAAATAGAACCTCAATGCTAGGTAACCCTTTCACGAATGTGTCACCAACCAATTTGGCGGTAACCTTACTGATTCTGGGAAATTTAACCGCTTCGTTATCTGATGTTGCGGTTAAATTGTTGAACGGAGGGATATCACCATACCAATACATTTTCATCCGCCAAGTAATGTCACTCTTGCTGATCCTTCCTTTTTGGCTTCGCCAATCGAAATCCAAAAGAGTACTGAATAACCGCCGAGTCACGGCAATACGAGCACACTTAGTTTTGATTGGCAGTGGTTGTATGATGGTAGCCATTACCTATCTCCCTCTCGCAACGGCTAACGCTGTTTTCTATGCAGCACCACTGTTGATGTTGCCATTATCGGTATGGCTTTTAGACGAAAAGCCACGCTTAAATAAAGTGATTGGTACTGTGGTAGGTTTCATTGGGGTGATGATTGTTCTTCGACCTTCGGAGTTTCATTGGGCTGCTTTTTTCGCTCTTGGCACCGCATGTACACTCGCATTATTTAATGTATTAGTCCGAAAAATACCAGCAGAGCAACCTGTGATCACCACATTGATGTGGACGACGTTAATGTCTATTCCCGTGGCGGGTGTATTAGCAGTGCTGAATTGGCAGCCGATAAGCGTAGCTGAACTTGGGTGGGTAATATTAAGTGCGTCTCTAATTTTGACCTATAATGGTCTAGCCGTTGTCGCCTATAAAAAAGCGCCAGCGTCTCAAATTGCACTTGCAGAATATTCAGGGTTAATATTCGTTGCGATCTTGGGAGTATGGTGGTTTGATGAAATACCTAATTGGCTGACCGTAATCGGTATCTGCTTAATTTTATTACCATTGATACCGAAAAAATGGATAAGCCAGCAACTTGTCACGCCCCGTTCTAGTAAGTGATTTTTTCTATTTACTTCTTCCGAAGCCACCATCAGATAAACGGAAAAACATCACTGAAGAACTCCCTTTTTCCAATTGTAGAATGTCCAAATTACCATCAGATGCCAATTTAAAACGGACTAACTGCCCTTTCTTAATTTGGCTTAATGGCTTATCAGAACCTTCTATTTTTACCAGCGCATTTAAATCTGTCATCTGCAATGAATTATTACGGAAAACTTGCGATAAGGTGTCGCCATTCTTAACCGTGTATTCACGCCATGATTCAGATTTTAAAGAGGATTGTTCCGTGCTTTGCTGTTCGCTTAAACTTTGAGTATTAATACTCAGCTCAACACGTTCATTCACTACTGGACTTTTAATACTAGGCTTTGGTGCAGGTAAAAGAGCCAGAATACAAATTAAAGGAGCCAACACGCTGATTATACGGCGATGTAGACGCGGTAAACCCTGCCAAAAATTCTTAAGACGAGCCAGCACAATTTTTCCATCAAAAGCGCTTAATTTCGCTTTTGCCAGTTCAACATAATTAACTTGCTGCTTTTTCTTGTGTCGACGATTCATCGCTACACATCTCCTTTATTTTGAACCAATATTATAAAAAGCATTGCCGCTTGAGTATAGAGGAAAGCATCAATTTCCTTAACCTTGTTACACTATTTCGACCCATAGTGAATGAATGCATAATTACAAGATACTTAGTAACCTGAGTAATGTCACATCGTGTGCCTTTTCCTGTTCGAAAGAAGCTTTAGCGTTTCCTCCTCGGTTTAATACTGGTATCCTTTCTCTTTTCTTTGTACAAATAAAGAGTGACATTCATGTCTGAAGTAAAATTTGAAACAGTAGAGCAAAAAGCAAGCTACGGCATCGGTCTACAAATGGGCCAACAACTAGCGGGTTCTGGTCTTGAAGGTCTTAACGTTGACGCTATCGCTGCTGGTATCGCAACAGCACTAGTTGGTGACATGCCAGCTATCGAAGTTGACGAAATCAACAACGCACTGCAAGAGCTACACACTCGTGGTGAAGCAGCACGCCAAGAGCTTGCTAAAGTAGCAGCAGCAGACGGTGAAGCATTCCTAACTGACAACGCTCTTCGTTCAGAAGTAACGGTTCTTGAATCTGGTCTACAATACGAAATCCTTACAGAAGGTACTGGTGAAATTCCAACTTCTGACAAGCAAGTTCGTGTTCATTACCACGGTGAACTAACTGATGGTACTGTTTTCGATAGCTCAGTTTCTCGTGGTCAACCTGCAGAATTCCCAGTAACTGGCGTAATTCAAGGTTGGGTACAAGCTCTACAAATGATGCCTGTTGGCTCTAAGTGGAAACTATACATCCCACAAGATCTTGCATACGGTGAGCGTGGCGCTGGCGCTGCAATCCCTCCTTTTGCTGCTCTTGTGTTTGAAGTTGAGCTTCTAGCTATTCTTTAATTCTTAGAATTAATAAAAAATCAAAGCGACGCAATTGCGTCGCTTTTTTTCGTCTAAAATAAAAGTAATAACAATCGACGACAAGAGTTCAAAATGAATAGACGCTTATGTACTGCAGCAATATGTTTCTCTCTATGCTCCGCACCCAGTTACGCTTTTTTTGGCTTTGGCTCAAAATTAGATGATGACCCAGCAACGGATTTATCCTCGATGGTCACAAATACACTAACACAAACAAACTCGGCATCTGAAGAGTCACCTCTCACCTCATTACTGACTTCTCAACTCCCTATTTCAAACGAACAGGCAGCAGGAGGTGCTGGTGCTCTTCTTGCTTTGGCGAACAGTAGTTTAGGCAGTGATGATAAGAGTGAGCTTTCAAGCCTTATCCCAGGAATGTCGGCATTAACAGGCGGAACCTCAGGATTAATGAGTATGGTTGGAAACATCGATGCTGTAAAAAATGTTTTCAGCACTTTAGGCTTAGATCCTGGAATGATTGCGCAATTTGCACCTGTCATTATCGACTATCTTGCCAAACAAGGGGCGACATCAGGTCTATTGGAATCAGTAACAGGGCTTTGGGCTGAGTAAAATTAACTTATCGCTTCTAATATCAACAAGAAGCATGTTGTTACGTCGAACGTGTTGATTGCTATCAATTTGTTGGTTGGCGGCTACTAGATAGCCTGAAAACCTAAATAGCCTAGATAACCTAATAGCCTTAATGACCTAGACAGTAATAACTTTTCTTTGGGGTACAAAAAAGCCGAGCATAAATGCTCGGCTTTTATTTTATCGAACTGATTACTCAGCAGCTTCTTCAGCAGCTGGGCGATCTACAAGCTCAATGTAAGCCATTGGAGCTTTGTCACCAGTACGGAAACCACATTTAAGAATGCGAGTGTAACCGCCTTGGCGTGCCGCGAAACGCGGTCCAAGTTCGTTAAACAATTTTGCAACAACTTCGTTATCACGAGTGCGTGCAAATGCAAGACGACGGTTAGCAACACTGTCTGTCTTAGCTAGGGTAATCAAAGGCTCAATTACGCGACGTAGTTCTTTTGCTTTAGGCACGGTAGTTTTGATAACTTCGTGACGAACAAGAGAGCTAGCCATGTTGCTGAACATCGCTTTACGATGACTGCTGTTGCGGTTGAGTTGACGACCACTCTTACGATGGCGCATGACCTAATCCTTCTAACTTTTACGATTAATCTTCAGCAATAGACGCTGGTGGCCAGTTTTCTAGGCGCATGCCCAGAGAAAGTCCACGTGAAGCAAGAACATCTTTAATTTCAGTAAGAGACTTCTTACCAAGGTTTGGAGTTTTAAGTAACTCAACCTCAGTACGCTGCACTAGATCACCGATGTAGTGAATCGCTTCTGCCTTCAAACAGTTAGCAGAGCGAACTGTTAGTTCAAGATCGTCTACAGGACGCAGTAGGATTGGATCGAATTCCGGCTTCTCTTCCTTCTCCTCAGGTACACGTACATCACGAAGATCTACGAACGCATCCAGTTGCTCAGCTAAAATAGTAGCTGCGCGACGAATCGCTTCCTCAGGTTCTAGAGTACCGTTCGTTTCCATATCGATAACAAGCTTGTCTAAATCTGTACGTTGTTCTACACGTGCTGCTTCTACTGCATAGGCGATTTTATCGACTGGGCTGTAAGTAGCATCAACAAGTAGACGACCGATTGGACGCTCATCTTCTTCAGTATGGATACGAGCTGAAGCTGGAACGTAACCACGACCACGTTCAACTTTGATACGCATAGCGATCTCAGCGTTGTCATCAGTTAGATGACAAATAACGTGTTCAGGATTAGCGATCTCTACATCACCATCATGGGTGATGTCACCTGCAACAACAGGGCCTGAGCCTGATTTGTTAAGCGTAATAAACACTTCATCTTTGCCTTCGGCAACAAGCACAGCCAAACCTTTAAGGTTTAGAAGAATTTCAAGAACATCTTCTTGAACGCCTTCTTTAGTGCTGTACTCATGTAGTACACCTTCAATCTCTACTTCTGTTACGGCACAACCCGGCATAGAAGATAGTAGAATGCGGCGAAGCGCATTACCTAGAGTGTGGCCAAAG
The DNA here is from genome assembly GCF_050337905.1 of Vibrio clamense. Lineage (NCBI taxonomy): Bacteria > Pseudomonadati > Pseudomonadota > Gammaproteobacteria > Vibrionales > Vibrionaceae > Vibrio > Vibrio clamense. The sequence goes on from NZ_JAKJTJ010000030.1 coordinate 69,153, forward strand.
CCACGCTCTAATGGCTCAAGAGTTACTTTTGCATGTGTTGTATTGATCTGTTCGATGTCAACAAGACGTGGCTTAAGAAATTCTGTTACAGAACCCTGCATTGTGTCCTCTCTTTAGTTTAACCTTACTTAGAGTAAAGTTCGACGATCAAGTGTTCGTTGATGTCAGCTGATAAGTCAGAACGTTCAGGCATACGCTTGAATGTACCTTCCATTTTGCCAGCATCGACTTCAATCCAAGTTGCTTTTTCACGTTGTTCAGCAACTTCTAGAGCTGCTTTAATGCGAGATTGCTGTTTAGCTTTCTCACGAATTGACACAACGTCATTAGCATCTACTTTGAAAGAAGGAACGTTAACAACTTTACCGTTAACTAGGATAGCTTTGTGGCTAACTAGTTGACGAGATTCAGCACGAGTAGCGCCAAAGCCCATACGGTAAACTACGTTATCAAGACGACCTTCAAGAAGCTGAAGTAGGTTTGCACCTGTATTGCCTTTAAGACGCGCAGCTTCTTTGTAGTAGTTACGGAATTGTTTTTCTAGAACGCCATAGATACGACGTACTTTTTGCTTCTCACGAAGCTGAACACCGTACTCAGATAAACGACCGCGACGAGCGCCGTGTACACCTGGTGCGTTATCAATTTTACACTTGGTATCAATCGCACGAACACCAGACTTAAGGAATAAGTCAGTGCCTTCGCGACGACTAAGCTTCAGCTTAGGACCCAAATATCTTGCCATGATTCTTCTCCAATATTCCTAGAAACGTGAACGTTATACGCGACGTTTCTTAGGTGGACGACAACCGTTATGAGGGATAGGAGTCGCATCTACAATGTTTGTGATACGGAAACCAGCAGCGTTCAGTGCGCGAACAGTAGATTCACGACCTGGACCTGGACCCTTAACCATAACTTCCAAGTTCTTTAGGCCATATTCTTTAGCCATTTCACCACAACGTTCAGCTGCAACTTGTGCTGCGAACGGAGTAGATTTGCGAGAACCGCGGAAACCAGAACCACCTGCAGTAGCCCAAGCTAGTGCGTTACCTTGACGGTCAGTGATGGTTACGATGGTATTGTTAAAAGAAGCATGGATGTGCGCTACGCCATCTGCGACTTGCTTGCGTACGCGCTTACGCGCGCGAGTTGGTTGTTTTGCCATTGTACTCTACCTTATCCGACTATTTCTTGATCGGCTTGCGCGGACCCTTACGGGTGCGAGCGTTGGTTTTAGTACGCTGTCCACGTAGTGGTAGACTGCGACGATGACGAAGACCGCGGTAACAGCCAAGGTCCATAAGACGCTTGATGTTCATCGATACTTCACGACGTAGATCACCTTCTACAGTGTACTTAGCTACACCATCACGCAGTTGATCGATCTGCTCTTCAGTTAGTTCACTGATCTTAACATTCTCAGCAATACCCACTTCAGCTAAAATAGCTTGAGAACGGGTCTTACCGATGCCGAAGATTGCAGTAAGTGCAATCACAGCATGTTTTTGATCAGGAATGTTAATGCCTGCTATACGGGCCACTATTCACTCCTAGGTACTTTAATAAAGAATTATCCGCAGCAAAGCCCGTCGAGGATACGCTGCGGCATACTACTTCTTTTGCACGCAAAAGGTAGGCCGAGGAATATACTCGACCAACCCTTATATTTCAAGTAAAAATTTCTGCTAATTAGCCTTGGCGCTGTTTGTGCTTTGGCTCACTGCAAATTACGCGCACAACACCGTTGCGCTTGATAACTTTACAGTTACGGCAGATTTTTTTAACGGAAGCACGAACTTTCATTGCTAAACTCCGTAATTGGAACTGAACTTCTACAACCGAATTAACGGCCGTAACCTTTCAGATTCGCTTTTTTCAACACAGAATCATACTGTTGTGACATCAGATGAGTCTGTACCTGTGCCATGAAATCCATGATAACTACCACTACGATAAGTAGTGATGTGCCGCCAAAATAGAAACGTACGTTCCAAGCGACCATCATGAACTCAGGAATCAGACATATAAAAGTAATGTATAGAGCACCAGCTAAGGTTAGTCTAGTCATCACTTTATCGATATATTTCGCTGTCTGCTCACCTGGGCGGATGCCGGGTACGAATGCACCTGACTTCTTCAAATTATCCGCTGTTTCACGTGGGTTAAACACCAACGCTGTATAAAAGAAACAGAAGAAAATAATTGCAGCAGCATAAAGCATTACATACAACGGTTGACCAGGGCTAAGAGCCAAAGACACATCAGTTAACCAACCGAATGCGCTGCTCTCACCATTTTGACCAAACCATTGAGCCAATGTTCCTGGGAACAAGATAATACTTGATGCAAAAATTGCTGGTATTACACCTGCCATATTAATTTTAAGTGGCAAGTGAGAACTTTGTGCTGCGAATACCTTACGACCTTGTTGACGTTTTGCATAATTAACGACGATACGACGTTGACCACGCTCCATGAAAACTACGAAGTAGATAACAGCAAAAGATAATACCGCAATAAACAATAGAAGAAGTACGTGCAATTCACCTTGACGCGCTTGCTCAATTGTTTGTCCGATTGCCGAAGGCAACCCTGCAACAATACCTGCAAAAATTAGTATTGAAATACCATTACCGATTCCACGCTCTGTAATTTGTTCACCTAACCACATCAAAAACATGGTACCAGTTACTAAACTCACGGTAGCAATAAGCGTAAACATGGTTTGGTTGATAACAACCAGATTATCGACCATGTTTGGTAGGCCTGTTGCGATACCTATAGCTTGGAACGTTGCAAGTACAAGCGTGCCATAACGCGTATATTGGCTTATCTTACGACGGCCTGCTTCACCCTCTTTTTTGAGTTCCGCTAACGCTGGATGAACTACAGTTAGCAATTGGACAACAATAGATGCCGAAATATACGGCATGATGCCCAATGCTAATATAGATGCACGCTCAAGAGCACCACCGGAGAACATGTTAAACATTTCAACGATGGTACCTTTTTGCTGCTCGAACAAATCGGCAAGTACAGCTGCGTCAATACCAGGAATCGGCACAAAAGAACCGGCTCGGAATACTAAAAGTGCACATATTACGAATAACAAGCGCGACTTTAATTCACTTAAACCGCTCTGAGCACTACGAAAATCTTGTCCTGGTTTCTTAGCCATCTGTACCTCGTTCCTCGAGATTATTCCTCGATTTTACCGCCTGCAGCTTCGATTGCAGCTTTAGCGCCTTTAGTCACGCGTAGACCTTTAACAGTCACAGCTTTGCTTAGTTCACCAGAAAGTACGATTTTTACAAATTCGATGTTCTTAGTTACTAAGTTAGCCGCTTTAAGGCTGTTCAAGTCAACTACGTCACCTGTAACATTCGCTAGCTCAGCTAGACGAATTTCAGCAGTCACAAGGCTCTTACGAGATGTGAAACCGAATTTAGGTAGACGCTGTTTCAAAGGCATTTGACCGCCTTCAAAACCTGGACGAACAGAACCGCCAGAGCGTGATTTTTGACCTTTGTGGCCGCGGCCACCTGTTTTACCAAGGCCAGAACCGATACCACGACCTACACGCTTCTTAGAAGGTTTAGAGCCAGCAGCCGGTGATAGAGTATTCAAACGCATTCTGATTACTCCTCAATCTTAACCATGTAGTAAACCTTGTTGATCATACCGCGAATACACGGTGTATCTTCAAGTTCTACTGTATGGTTGATGCGACGAAGGCCTAAACCTTTCAAGCACGCTTTGTGCTTAGGTAGGCGACCAATTGAGCTCTTAGTTTGAGTCACTTTAATAGTATTAGCCATGGTTCTTACTCCGAAATTGTTTTAACGGTTAGACCACGTTTAGCTGCAACCATTTCTGGTGACTTAACGTCTGCTAGACCAGCAATCGTTGCGCGAACAACGTTGATTGGGTTAGTAGAACCGTAAGCTTTTGCTAATACGTTACGTACACCTACAACTTCAAGTACTGCACGCATCGCGCCACCGGCGATGATACCTGTACCTTCTGCAGCTTGCTGCATGTAGATCTTAGAGCCCGAATGACGACCTTTCACCGCGTGGTGAAGTGTGCCTTCGTTAAGTGCGATAGTAACCATGTTACGACGCGCTTTTTCCATTGCTTTTTGAATCGCAGCTGGTACTTCACGAGCTTTGCCGTAACCGAAACCAATGCGACCATTACCGTCACCAACTACTGTTAGTGCAGTGAAGCTCATGATTCGACCACCTTTAACCGTTTTAGAAACACGGTTAACAGCGATTAGTTTTTCTTGCAAATCACTAGCTTGTTGTTGTTCTTTAGCCATCTTCCAACCCTACCTTAGAATTTCAGACCAGCTTCGCGAGCAGAATCTGCTAGCGCCGCTACTCGACCGTGGTATTGGAAACCAGAACGATCGAAAGCAACATTTGAAATGCCTTTTTCGATTGCGCGCTCAGCAATAGCTTTACCTACAGCTGCAGCAGCGTCTACGTTACCAGTATTCTTAACTTGCTCACGGATCGCTTTTTCTACGGTAGAAGCTGCAGCGATAACCTCAGAGCCATTTGATGCAATAACCTGAGCATACACGTGACGAGGAGTACGGTGTACTACTAGGCGAGTTGCACCCAGTTCCGCAATCTTACGACGCGCACGTGTAGCACGACGGATGCGAGATGCTTTCTTATCCATAGTGTTACCTTACTTCTTCTTAGCTTCTTTAGTACGCACATTTTCATCTGCGTAACGAACACCTTTACCTTTATAAGGTTCAGGCTCACGGTAAGAACGAATGTCAGCCGCAACTTGACCTACTAGTTGTTTATCACAACCAGTAATAACGATCTCAGTTTGACTTGGACATTCAGCTTTAACACCTTCTGGTAGAGCATGCTCTACAGGGTGTGAGAAGCCCAAAGTTAGGCCTACAGCGTTGCCTTTCATAGCAGCACGGTAACCTACACCCTTAAGGGTCAGCTTCTTAGTAAAGCCTTCAGTAACACCAACAACCATATTGTTCACAAGAGCACGTGCTGTGCCTGCTTGTGCCCATGCGTTAGCTACGCCTTCGCGTGGACCGAACGTAATGGTGTTATCTTCCTGTGAGATAACTACAGCGTTGTTTAGAACGCGAGTTAGTTCACCTTTACCACCTTTAACAGTGATTTCCTGGCCGTTTAGTTTCAACTCTACGCCGGCAGGAATTGCAACAGGTGCCTTAGCAACACGAGACATATCCTACTCCTATTAAGCTACGTAGCAGATGATTTCACCACCAAGACCTGCTTTACGAGCAGCACGGTCAGACATCAGACCCTTGGAAGTGGACACTACAGCAATACCCAGACCACCCATCACAGACGGTAACGAGTCTTTATTTTTATAGACGCGAAGACCAGGACGTGATACACGTTGGATTTGCTCGATTACAGGTTTAGCTTGGAAGTACTTAAGTGTAACTTCTAGCTCTGGTTTTACTTCGCCTTCAACAGCGAATTCAGCGATATAACCTTCAGCTTTAAGTAATGCAGCAATTGCAACTTTAAGCTTTGAAGAAGGCATTTTCACAGCAACTTTATTTGCTGATTGACCGTTACGAACGCGGGTCAGCATATCCGAAATCGGATCTTGCATGCTCATAAGATTTACTCCAAATGATTAAGTGGCAATTACCAGCTAGCCTTACGAAGACCCGGAATCTCGCCTTTCATGCAAGCTTCGCGAACCTTAATACGGCTTAGACCGAATTTACGTAGGAAACCGTGTGGGCGACCAGTTTGGTTGCAACGGTTACGCTGACGTGATGCACTTGAATCACGAGGAAGAGCTTGCAGTTTAAGAACTGCATTCCAACGATCTTCTTCAGATGCGTTTACATCGCTAATAAGAGCTTTTAACGCAGAACGCTTCTCAGCGAACTTAGCTACTAGCTTCGCACGTTTAACTTCACGTGCTTTCATTGATTGTTTAGCCATAACAGTAACCCTTCACCTTACTTACGGAATGGGAAGTTAAAGGCAGCCAGCAAAGCACGGCCTTCCTCATCGGAGCCTGCAGTCGTCGTGATAGTAATATCAAGACCGCGGACACGATCGACTTTATCGTAGTCGATTTCCGGAAAGATGATTTGCTCGCGAACGCCCATGCTGTAGTTACCGCGTCCGTCAAAAGACTTAGCGCTAACACCACGGAAATCACGTACACGTGGAAGAGCAATAGAGATTAAACGCTCTAAGAACTCCCACATACGCTCGCCACGCAAGGTTACTTTACAACCGATTGGGTAGCCTTCACGAATTTTGAAACCAGCTACAGATTTGCGAGCTTTAGTGATAAGCGGCTTTTGACCAGAGATCGTTGCCATATCAGATGCTGCATTTTCTAGTAGTTTCTTATCGTTGATTGCTTCACCAACGCCCATGTTTAGGGTGATTTTATCAATCCTAGGGACTTGCATGACGCTTGTGTAGCTGAACTCTTTGGTAAGTTCAGCGACTACAGACGACTTGTAGTAATCATGCAGTTTCGCCATAGTAGAACTCCAAATTACTTCTATTAGTTAGAAACGATTTCGCCGTTAGATTTAAAGAAACGAACTTTCTTACCATCTTCGATACGGAAACCGATACGGTCTGCTTTACCAGTAGCCGCGTTAAAGATTGCAACGTTAGAAGCATCAATTGCTGCTTCTTGTTCAACGATGCCACCTTGCTGACCTAGAGCCGGAACCGGCTTTTGGTGCTTTTTCACAAGGTTGATACCTTCAACGATAACTTTACCAGTTGTCAGAACCTTAGTTACCTTACCTTTCTTGCCTTTATCTTTACCAGCAAGAATGATTACTTCGTCATTACGACGGATTTTAGCTGCCATTTTGTAACGCTCCTTACAGAACTTCAGGTGCTAGTGAAACAATCTTCATGAATTTCGAGTTACGAAGTTCACGAGTCACTGGCCCAAAGATACGTGTACCGACTGGTTGCTCAGTAGTGTCGTTCAACAATACGCAAGCATTACGGTCGAAGCGAATGACAGAACCGTCTGGACGACGAACGCCTTTACGGGTGCGCACTACAACCGCCTTAAGAACATCACCTTTTTTAACTTTACCGCGAGGAATTGCTTCCTTAACAGTAACTTTAATGATGTCTCCGATATGTGCATAACGGCGGTGAGAGCCACCCAGAACCTTAATACACATTACTCTACGAGCGCCGGAGTTATCCGCAGCGTCGAGTGTACTTTGCATTTGGATCATGTTAGTGCTCCGCTAAATATTAAAACTAGACCCATCACGGGTCGGGCTGCCTCTTTAAAAGGGACGCGAATTGTACCACCCTTTTTTGTGATTGGGTAGACAAAAAACAAGCGGCCCCAAAATTATTTTGGAGCCGCTTGGAAGTTATTGAATAAGCGAGATTAAATCTTCGCCTTTTCGATAACTTTTACCAATGCCCAAGACTTAGTCTTAGACAGTGGACGACACTCATGAATTTCAACTGAGTCGCCTAGACGACATTCGTTGTTTTCATCATGTGCGTGTACTTTGGTCGTGCGCTTTACGTATTTACCGTAAACTGGGTGTTTTACCACGCGCTCGATAGCAACAACGATAGATTTATCCATCTTATCGCTAATAACACGACCTTGTTGTGTACGACTTTGTTCGCTCATTATGCGTCTGCCTTCTCAGTCAAAACAGTTTTCACACGTGCGATATCACGACGAACAGTTTTTAGAGTATGAGTCTGCTGTAGTTGACCAGTAGCAGCTTGCATGCGCAAGTTGAACTGTTCACGTAGCAAACCCAAAAGCTCTGCATTTAGCTCTTCAACGTTTTTTTCGCGTAGATCTTGTGCTTTCATCACATCACCTGCTTAGTTACAAAGGTAGTTTTGAAAGGCAGTTTACGAGCCGCTAGGCGGAACGCTTCACGTGCCAATTCTTCAGGTACACCACCCATCTCGTACATTACCTTTCCAGGTTGGATTTGGGCTACCCAGTACTCAACGTTACCTTTACCCTTACCTTGACGAACTTCAAGTGGTTTTTCTGTGATTGGTTTGTCTGGGAACACACGGATCCAGATTTGACCTTGACGCTTAACGTGACGTGTCATTGCACGACGTGCCGCTTCAATTTGACGAGCAGTCAGACGACCACGGCCAATAGCTTTAAGACCGAATTCGCCGAAGCTTACATCAGTACCTTTAGCTAGACCACGGTTGCGACCTGTCATAACCTTGCGGAACTTAGTACGTTTAGGTTGTAGCATGTCTCGACTCCTTACTTACGGCCTTTACGCTGCTTCTTAGGCTTATCAGCCTTTGGCTCTACTGCGTTAGCAGCAGGCATTCCGTCTAGAATCTCACCTTTGAAGATCCAAACTTTAATGCCGATCACACCGTATTGGGTGTGAGCCGAAGAAGTTGCGTAATCAATGTCAGCACGTAGAGTATGTAGAGGCACACGACCTTCACGATACCACTCAGAACGTGCAATTTCAGCACCGCCTAAACGGCCGCCTACTTGTACTTTGATGCCTTTAGCGCCTAGACGCATAGCATTCTGTACCGCACGCTTCATAGCGCGACGGAACATCACACGACGTTCTAGTTGAGATGCGATGCTATCAGCCACAAGTTGACCGTCTAGCTCAGGCTTACGTACTTCAGCGATGTTGATTTGTGCTGGTACGCCTGCAATTTTAGCTACAGCTGCGCGTAGCTTCTCAACGTCTTCGCCTTTCTTACCGATAACAACGCCTGGACGAGCTGTGTGAATAGTCACACGAACACTCTTAGCAGGACGTTCGATAACGATACGTGAAAGAGACGCTTTTTTCAGTTCTTTAGTTAGGAACTGACGTACCTTGAAGTCGCCGTCTAGGTTGGCAGCGAAATCTTTGGTATTAGCAAACCATGTAGCATTCCAAGGCTTGACGATGCCAAGACGAATACCATTAGGATGTACTTTCTGACCCATTGCTTACTCTCCTAGTCTCTAGCGATCAGCTACAACGATGCTGATGTGGCTTGAACGCTTCAAGATACGATCCGCACGACCTTTAGCACGAGGCATAATGCGCTTCATGATAGGGCCTTCATCTACGAAGATTTTAGCGACATTAAGATCATCAATATCTGCACCTTCGTTGTGTTCCGCGTTGGCGATTGCTGATTCAAGAACTTTCTTGATTAACACAGCAGCTTTTTTGTTGCTGAATGTTAAAATTTCTAGAGCCTGATCAACAGATTTACCGCGAATTTGGTCTGCAACTAAGCGAGCTTTCTGAGGCGAAATGCGAGCAAAGTTATGTTTAGCTAGTGCTTCCATCATCTACTCCTTAACGCTTCTTAGCTTTCTTATCTGCAGCATGGCCGCGATAAGTGCGAGTTGGTGCGAATTCGCCCAGTTTGTGACCGATCATTTCTTCGGTAACGAAAACTGGTACGTGCTGACGACCATTATGGACAGCGATGGTCAAACCAATCATTGTTGGGATGATCATTGAGCGACGGGACCAAGTCTTAATAGGCTTTTTGTCTCCGCTTTCCACCGCTTTCTCTACCTTCTTCAGCAAGTGTAGGTCAATGAAAGGACCTTTCTTGAGAGAACGTGGCATGGCGATTCCTCTTTATAGATTACTTATTACGACGACGTACAATGTACTTGTCAGTAGATTTATTCTTACGAGTCTTGAAGCCTTTAGTAGGCATACCCCAAGGTGATACAGGGTGACGACCGCCAGATGTGCGACCTTCACCACCACCGTGCGGGTGATCAACTGGGTTCATAACCACACCGCGAACGGTAGGACGAACACCGCGCCAGCGGTTAGCACCAGCTTTACCAAGTTCACGTAGCATATGCTCAGAGTTACCAACTTCACCGATAGTTGCACGGCCTTCAGAAAGTACTTTGCGCATTTCACCAGAACGTAAACGGATAGTTACGTATGCACCGTCGCGAGCAACGATTTGAGCATAAGCACCAGCCGAACGAGCTAGTTGTGCACCTTTACCAGGTTTAAGTTCAACACAGTGTACAGTAGAACCTACTGGGATGTTGCGCATTGGCAGAGTGTTACCTGCTTTAATTGCTGCATCCGCACCAGATTGGATCTGATCACCAGCTTGAACACCTTTTGGTGCAATAATGTAACGACGCTCACCGTCTGCGTACAGAACTAGAGCGATGTTAGCGCTACGGTTTGGATCGTATTCTAGACGTTCAACTTTCGCTGGAATACCGTCTTTAGTACGTTTAAAGTCAATTAAACGGTAATGATGTTTATGACCACCACCGATGTGACGTACTGTAATACGACCGTTGTTGTTACGACCACCATTTTTAGAGTTTTTCTCTAAAAGTGGAGCGTATGGCTTACCCTTGTGAAGGTCAGCGTTAACAACTTTAACGACGTGACGACGACCAGGGGAAGTCGGCTTACATTTAACAATAGCCATTTTTAACTACTCCTGTTATTCCGCACCGCCAACGAAGTCAAGATCTTGACCTTCTTTCAAAGTAACGTAGGCTTTCTTAACGTCTGAACGACGGCCTTCACGCATACCTTGACGTTTGGTCTTACCCTTGAGAACAAGAGTATTTACTGACTTAACTTCAACTTCAAATAGCTTTTCTACAGCTGCTTTGATCTCTTTCTTAGTCGCATCTTTAGCTACTTTAAAAACGATAGTGTTCGCTTTTTCAGCTGCCATAGTTGCTTTTTCAGAGATGTGTGGAGCACGTAGAACTTTTAGTAGACGCTCTTCAGTGATCATGCCAGCATCTCCTCAACTTGCTTAACTGCGTCAGCAGTCATTAGAACCTTGTTGAATGCAATTAGAGATACTGGATCAATACCAGCAACGTCACGTGCATCAACTTTGTATAGGTTACGAGCAGCTAAGAATAGATTCTCATCTACTTCGCCAGTTACAATCAGAACGTCACTTAGCTCAAGTTCATTAAGCTTAGCTACTAATTCTTTTGTCTTTGGAGCTTCTACAGAGAAGTTATCAACAACGATTAAACGCTCTTGACGAACTAGCTCAGAAAGAATGCTCTTCATAGCACCGCGGTACATTTTCTTGTTAACTTTTTGGCTGTGATCTTGTGGTTTCGCAGCAAAAGTAACACCACCTGAACGCCAGATTGGGCTACGAATTGTACCAGCACGAGCGCGGCCAGTACCTTTTTGACGCCATGGCTTAGCACCGCCGCCAGATACTTCAGAACGAGTCTTTTGAGCACGAGTACCTTGACGAGCACCTGCTGCATATGCAACAACCACTTGGTGTACTAGAGCTTCGTTAAAGTCACGTCCGAAAGTAGTCTCGGAAACAGTTAGTGCATCGGCACCTTTAACCATCAATTCCATTACTTACTCCTAGACGTTATGCTTTAACAGCAGGTTTGACGATCACGTTGCCACCTGTTGAGCCTGGTACTGCACCTTTAATAAGGAGTAGATTACGCTCAGCGTCAACACGTACGATCTCTAGGTTTTGAGTCGTTACACGCTCAGCTCCCATGTGACCTGCCATTTTTTTGCCTTTAAACACGCGACCTGGAGTTTGACATTGGCCAATTGAACCCGGTGCACGGTGAGACAAAGAGTTACCGTGAGTCATATCTTGTGTAGAGAAATTCCAACGCTTAACTACGCCTTGGAAGCCTTTACCTTTAGATGTGCCAGTAACGTCTACTTTTTTAATTTCATTGAAAAGTTCTACGTTTAGCTCAGCGCCAACTTCAAACTCTTCTCCGTTTTCTAAACGGAATTCCCAAAGACCGCGGCCCGCTTCAACACCTGCTTTCGCAAAGTGACCAGCTTCTGGCTTAGATACACGGTTAGCTTTCTTAGTACCAGCAGTTACTTGGATTGCTGCGTAGCCGTCGTTTTCAAGTGTTTTAACTTGAGAAACACGGTTCGCTTCAACCTCAACAACAGTTACTGGGATAGAAACGCCTTCTTCGGTAAATACGCGGGTCATACCCACTTTACGTCCGACTAGACCAATCATTATTCTAATCTCCCTTAACCTAGGCTAATTTGTACATCAACGCCAGCAGCTAGATCAAGACGCATTAGAGCATCAACAGTTTTATCTGTTGGCTCAACGATATCGATCAAACGCTTGTGAGTACGGATTTCGTACTGGTCACGAGCATCTTTGTTAACGTGTGGAGAGACAAGAATAGTAAAACGCTCTTTACGAGTAGGTAGTGGAATAGGACCACGAACCTGTGCGCCGGTACGTTTTGCTGTTTCAACGATTTCCGCTGTAGACTGATCGATTAGCTTGTAATCAAACGCCTTTAGACGGATACGAATACGTTGGTTCTGCATGAGACAGAGCTCCAGTTTAATAAATTACACAAACAATATCGCCACTCAAACTCGTTAAGACGAGTGAATGCCGATTGATTTATGTGAAACCGTAGTATCCAAAATTAGGACACATTGTCAGCTAACTATAATTAGTAAACTAATTAATATTAACCGCGAACATGAGCTGAGTATACATTACCAAAACCTAATAGGTTTTGCTCCTCGATGCTTATTGGTTCACAACTGGCTTAACCAGTGCGATGCATTATACAGATCACAGTTTAGGATGCAATAGTTTGGGTGAAAAAATAATCGAAGAAGAATTTTAAGCTTTATATCGAAGAAAATTCAGAGGGGAATTCATTACCAACAATAAAAAAGGAAGCCGAAGCTTCCTTTTTTCATCAATGCTGCTCTTAATAATAAGAGTGCAAAATCATTCGAAATTAAGCGAAGATTTTAGCAACAACACCAGCACCAACTGTACGGCCACCTTCACGGATTGCGAAGCGTAGACCGTCGTCCATTGCGATTGGAGCGATTAGCTCAACCGTCATTTGAACGTTGTCACCAGGCATTACCATTTCAACACCTTCTGGAAGTGTGATATCGCCTGTTACGTCAGTTGTACGGAAGTAGAACTGTGGACGGTAACCTTTGAAGAAAGGAGTGTGACGGCCGCCTTCGTCTTTAGACAGTACGTATACTTCAGACTCAAACTTAGTGTGTGGGTTGATAGAACCTTTAGCAGCAAGTACTTGGCCACGTTCAACGTCATCACGCTTAGTACCACGTAGAAGTGCACCAACGTTCTCACC